>JBEGQE010000056.1:0-4802 GCA_041181145.1 Cyanobacteriota bacterium | reverse complement strand
GCTGCCCTTGCGTGTGGTGAGCACGCAGAGGGAGCCCACCACACGACCGAGCGCCTGCACGGCGGGGTTGCTGCGGCTCTCGCTGAGGCCGCCGGCGGCGGCGCCACCGCGGCGCTGGGCGCGCCGCTGTTCGTTCAGCAGCTGGCGGGCCAGGGCGGTGCCCGTTTCCTCGCAGGCCTTGAGCGTGGCCGGGTCGGGGCTGAACTTCACCCGGATCGGCTCAAAGGCGAAGCGGAAGCCGCCATCGCGCAGCTTGCTCTCCAGCAGATCAAGGGCTTCGCCGCTCCAGCCGAAGCTGCCGAACACCCCCACCGGCTTGGCCCGGTCGCCCTCCGCCAGCAGGGTGCCCAAGGCTGAGACGATCGGCGTGGGCGCGTGGCCCCCGAGGGTGGGAGAGCCGATCAGCATGGCGTCGCAGCTGCGGATCGCCTCCAGCAGCTTCTCGGCCGGGGTGAATTCGCAGTTGATGCTCTCCACCCGCACACCGCTGCGCGCCACCCCCTGGGCCAGGGCATCGGCGATGGCCGCCGTGTTGCCGTAGGCGCTGGCGAACAGCAGTGCCACCGACAGCCGCGCCTTCTCCTGGCTCTCGCCCCAGCGGCGGTAATCCACCAGCAGGCTGCGCCAGCTCTCGGCGATCGCCGGCCCGTGGCCCGGGGCGATCGTGCGGATCGGCAGCTCATCGAGGCGGTCCACCACCGCCTCCACCTGGCGGGCCATCGGCGCCATCAGGCAGTCGTAGAAGTAGCGGCGGTCCTCCTCGGTGCTGCTGCGGCTGGCTTCGGCCCAGGCCTCCGTGCAGAGGTGAGCCGCGAAGAATTTGCCGCTCATCAGCAGGCCGGTGCTCTGCTCGAAGGCCAGCAGGCCCCCCGGCCAGCGCGGTGTGGCGGCGGTCAGCAGGCTGAGGCGGTAGCCATCCGCCCGCTCCAGGATTTCCTCGCCGCGCACCACCGTGATCGCTGGCAGCGGTGGCAGCGGATCAGCGGCGGGTTCGGCATCGGCGCTGCCCGGCGCCGCCGGCCGCCGTTGCGCCCACAGATCCCGCAGCAGCTGGGCCGCCGGGTTCGAGGCGATCAGGCGCAGCTGGCTCCAGCGGCGCGCCAGGCTCCGCAGCAGGGCCACCCGGTTGGGGTTCACATGCCCCACCACCACCTGCAGCTCCTGGTCAGCCGGCACCAGCGCCGCCAGGGCCTCCAGGAAGGGCTGCTCAAACGAGGCCCCCGGGGGGTGGACCAGCAGGGGGGTGGGGCCGGTGAACAGAAAGCTGTTGGCGGTGGTGCCGCGCTCCAGCCCGTACTCCAGTTCAAAGCGCAGCCGCCGCGGGCTCAGGCCGCGCAGGCAGATCAGGCCCGGCTCGAGCTCGATCTGGATCACCCGCCGTTCCGCCTCTGTCGCGCCCATGCCTCGCCGTTGCGGCTTGAAGCTGGAACTGTAGGAAGCGCCCCTGAACGCCTGGTTCCGGGTCTGGTTCGGGGGCGGGTTCGTCGGGGTTGATGCGCCGGGGCTGGTGCTCAGTAGTGGTTGCCTACCTTGCGGTGGTGCACGGCCGTGGATGCCTCGGTGTCGGAGACGTTGCCCTGCTCCACCTCGGCGTAGATGATCCAGTGGTCGGGCCCCTCGAGGCGCTGCGCCACACGGCAGCCGAGGAAGGCCAGGGCATCGCCCAGCACCGGGCCCCCGGCGGCCACACCCTCCAGGGTGGCCACACCGGCGAAGCGATCGGCGCCCGGCGGGAAGCGCTTGAGGAAGTGGCGCAGCAGCTGCTGGTGGTTGTCCTCGCGCAGGATGTTGAGCACGAAGCGATCGCCCACCTGCAGGAGGGCCTCAATCGCCCGGTCCTTGGCGACGGCCACCGTGAGGCCGGGCGGCTCGAAGCTGGCCTGGCTCACCCAGCTGGCCACCATGGCGCTGCTGCGTTCGCCATCGGCCGTCTGCTGGCGGGCCGTCACCACGTAGAGACCGCCGGAGAGGCGGCCGAGGGCCTTGTCGAGGTCGCCATCGAGGGCCTTCATGGCGGCGATCGTTTTCGCCTTGGTGAGCAGCTGGCCCAGGTCGGTGCCGGCCTCCTCGCAGCGCTGGTAGTCGTCGGCCTGGGGCACCTGGCGGATGCGCAGGGGCAGGAACGCTTCCTTCTGGCCGAGGCTGCGCAGCTGCGAAGCCACGGTGTCGATCGGTTCGTCGTTGCCGCCGTAGGCGTCGTACACGGCGATCCACTGCTTGGGCTGCAGGGCCGCCAGCAGGGTGCCGATCGAGGCCTGGAGGTCGGCATCGGGGTTGGCGGGCCAAGTGGGCACCACCACGGCGCTGGCCTCGCCGATCAGGGCGCTGAGCTCCTGGGGGTCGGTGGCGCGTAGATCCACCAACTGCACCTGGGCCTCCGCTTTGCCGATGCCGCGGGCGATGGCCTGGCTGAGGCGATCGCAGAAGCCGTATTGGCTCACGTAGCAAACGGCGGCATAGGCCTCGCCCTTGCTGCGGCCCTCGCTCCACTCGCGGTAGTCCGAGAGCCAGAGGCTCAGGTGCTCGCGCAGCAGCGGGCCATGGCCCACGGCGATGGTGTTGATCGCCGGCAGCGCATCCATGCGCTTCATCGCCTGCAGCACGCTGCGGGCGTTGGGGCCCATCAGGCAGTCGTAGTAGAAGCGGAAGTCCGGTGCGATGGCGCCGGGGTCCACATCGAAGACGTCGTCGGAGCAGTAGTGCAGGCCGAAGGCATCGCAGGTGTAGAGGATGCCGGTGCCGTGGTCGAAGGAAAAGATCGTGTCCGGCCAGTGCAGGTTGGGCGCGCTGAGAAACTCGAAGCGGTGCTGCACGCCGCTCTCGGGGTTGGTGCCGAGATCCAGCTCCTCGCCGCTCTTCACCGCCCGGCTCCTGAACGGCCGGTGCACCTGGTTCTCCAGGAACTGGATCGCCACCTTCGATCCCACGATCTCCAGATCGGGGTTGAGATCGATCAGGTGGCCGATCAGGCCGGAGTGATCGGGTTCGGTGTGGCTCACGATCAGGTGATCGATCGCCTTGGGATCGATCTGCCCCTGCAGCAACGGCAGCCAGCTGCCCTCGAACTTGAGGTGGCTGGAATCGATCAGCGCCGTGCGCTCGCCGCGCACCAGGAAGCTGTTGTAGGTGGTGCCGTTGCGCAGGCCGAACTCGATGTCGAAGCGGGAGCGGTCCCAGTCGAGCGAGCGGATGGTGGTGGTGTCCGGCCCGATCGGCTCGCACTGCAGGCTCAGGCGGGGTGCGGCGCTCACGCCAGCATCGGGGCTCAGGGCAGCTCCCATCGGCAGCTCAGGCGGACCGCTGAACTGTAGGCAGGACGGCCTCCCGCCTGGTTCCCGCTCAGAGCCACCACCAGTCGTCGAAGGCGGCGGCCTGGCCGCAGGGCTGGCCGGCCCCGTTGCGCAGGGTCCAGAGGCGGGCGTTGCGCAGTTGGAAGCGGCGGCCGCGGCTGTCGATGCGGATGCCGCTGTAGCCGCGCAGGGCGTGCTGCTCGCGGGCGCTGTGCAGCATGCGGGCGCGGCCGGGGCGCTCCTGGGGTTCGGCGGTGAGCCGCGAAGGCAGGCCGATCTGCTCGGCCCAGGGGCGGCGCCAGAGGCGCAGGGCGGCGGCATTGGCGTAGATCAGCCGCGGGCCGGGGTCGCCGCCGGGGTCGGCGCCGTCGTGGGCGAGCACCACCGTGGCCAGCTGGAACAGCTCCTGGGCCAGGTGGGCAGGATCGCCACAGGCCAGCAGCGGCCGGGCGAAGCCCTGGCGGTGGCCCTCGGCGATGCGGCGGGCGATCTCCTGCAGCTCCGGCGTCAGCCAGGGGGCGCCGGCGCCTGGATCAGCCGTGGCCATCCGCGTTGCCGGGGTCGCCGCTGCCCTCGCGGTTGCCAGCGGCCATGGCGGTGGCCAGGGCCGTGGAGCTGAAGCCGGCGCTCTGGGCCTTGAGGTGCTCCACGAAGTGGCGGGCGGCCTCGGGGAAGCGGCCGTCCTCGGCCAGGGGCAGGGGGCCGGCCTCATCGAGGCCGGTGTCGCCCTCCATGGCCGGGGTGATCACCACGAGTGCCGGATCGAGGGCCGTGTCGTAACGCCACCAGCGGTTCGGATCGCGGATGGCGGCGGGGGCCTGGTGCAGGCCGCCCTCGGCGCTGGGCTGCGGGGGGGCATCGGCTGGAGTCCCCCCCCCCTCCGCTGTCGCCGCTTCGGCGGCCTGGGCCGCCAGGGCCTCGCGGGCTTCCTTCGCCTTGCGCGCCAGCAGGCTGCGGCGCTGTTCGGCCAGGTCGGCGAGCAGCTGGGCGCGGGTGCGGCCGCGCAGCTGGAACAGCACGAACGGGTCTTCGCTGAAGCGCTCGCCCATCAGGTAGTAGACGGCGCTGACGTGCTTGCAGGGGTTGATCTTGTCCGGGCAGGTGCATTCGCTGCGCACCTCCTGCAACTTGAACGGGAACAGGCGTCGGCCGCTGGCGGCGAAGGCCCGTTCAATGTCCTGGGGCATGACGCCCGCCAGCAGCTGGGCCGACCAGCGGGCCTTCTGCCCGAGGGCCTCCAGCACGTAACCCCAGTCGTCATCGCTGAGCACGTCGAGCCAGAGCTTCACCTTGTAGGGGTCTTCGCCGCTGCCCTGCACGCGGGCGTGCACGCGGCGCCCCTCGAAGCGGATCGAGAGCACGTTGCCTTCGCGGGCGTAGGCCCAGGCCCGCTCCAATCGTTTTTTGAAGCGGTAGCCGTTGATCAGCTCCATCCACTGCTCTACCCACCAGGGCTGCTGGCCCAGGCCCTGGTCGCCCAGCTGGGTGGTGATGCCGTTGTGGTTGCCGGGG
>JBEGQE010000055.1:0-21746 GCA_041181145.1 Cyanobacteriota bacterium | reverse complement strand
ACGGCAACTCCCAGGGCGCCGACCAGGGGGGCTACCTCGCCATCCGCCGTCCCTGGCCGGGGATGATGCGCACCGTGCACGGCGATCCCGACCGCTTCCGCAAGAGCTACTGGGAGGAGATCCGGCCAGCCGATGGCTCCTGGCTCTATTTCGCCGGTGATGGCGCCCGCCGCGACGCCGACGGCTACTTCTGGGTGATGGGCCGCGTCGACGACGTGATCAATGTGAGCGGCCACCGCCTCGGCACGATGGAGATCGAGAGCGCCCTGGTGAGCCATCCGGCCGTGGCCGAGGCCGCCGTGGTGGGCCGCCCCGACGATCTCAAGGGCGAGGGCATCGTGGCCTTCGTGACCCTGGAGGCCGGCCGCAGCGGCGACGATGCCCTGATGGCGGAGCTCAAAGCCCATGTGGGCAAGGAGATCGGTCCGATCGCGCGGCCCGATCTGATCAAGTTCACCGATGCCCTGCCCAAGACCCGCAGCGGCAAGATCATGCGCCGCATCCTGCGCGCCCTGGCCGCCGGCCAGGAGGTGAGCGGCGACACCTCCACCCTGGAGGACCGCTCGGTGCTCGACGCCCTGCGCGTCTGAGCGGGGAGAGGCGCTGGCGCAGGTGTCAGATCGCCAGCGGGTCGCCCGCAGGCTGCCGCAGCAGCCGTTCGCTTTCAGCAATCGACTGCGGCCTGCCATAGAGATAGCCCTGGCCGAAGTCGCAGCCATAATCGAGCAGCCTGGATTCCTGCGTGGTGGTCTCCACGCCTTCGGCCACCACGCGCACCCCGAGGGCTCCGGCCAGGGAGACGATTGCCTGGGCGATGGCTTCATCCTCCGGATCGCGGCCCAGATCGGCCACGAAGGATTGGTCGATCTTCAGCAAGCCCACCGGGAAGCGCTTGAGATAAAGCAGGGAGGAGTAGCCGGTGCCGAAGTCATCGATCGCCAGCTTCAGTCCCAGCTGGCGCAGACCCTCCATCGTGCTGGCGGTGGACTGGATATCCTCCACCAGGGAGGTTTCGGTGATCTCCAGGTAGAGCTGGGCCGGATCGATGCCGCTCTGCTCCAGGATCGGTTGGATGCGCTCCACCAGATCGGCCGCCCCGAGGGTGCGCGCCGACACGTTCACCGACAGGCGCAGCTGCTCCAGGCCCTGCCGCCGCTGCCAGGCGCCCACGGCGTTGCAGGCCATCCGCATCACCTGCAGGTCGATCTCTTCGATCAGGCCACTGTCCTCTGCGGCCGCGATGAAGCTGCCCGGCGCCAGCAGGCCCAGCTGGGGATGGTTCCAGCGGGCCAGGGCTTCGAACCCCACCACTTGACGGCTCTGCAGCAGCACGATCGGCTGCAGGTAGGTGACGATCGCGTCGCTGCCCACGGCATGGCGCAGGGACTCCTCCATCGCCAGGCGCTGGCGCGCCTCATCCCGCATGCTCGGATCGAACAGGGCATGGCGCCCACGCCCGAGGGCCTTGGCGCGGTACATCGCCATGTCCGCGTTCTCGATCACCGAGGAAGCGGTGTCGTGGGGTGTGATGAAGCTGATCCCCACCGAGGCGGAGTGGCTCAGTTCTGTTCCGGCCACACGGATCGGTCGGCGGATTGCGGCGATGATGCGCCGTGCCAGTTCGGAGGCGGCCTCGGCACTGGCGGTGCGGGTGATGACGATGAACTCATCACCGGAGAGGCGCCCCACCAGATCGTTGCGGCGCACCGCATGCTGCAGCGCTCGGCTGATGTGCATCAGCAGCTCGTCGCCGGCTGCATGGCCATGGGCATCGTTGACCCACTTGAAGCGGTCGATGTCGATGAACAGCACGGCGGTGACGGCCGCATCGTCGTTGGGCGGCTGTTGAATCCAGCTGGAGAGACGCTCCAGCACCAGCAGACGGTTCGGCAGACCGGTGAGAGCGTCATGGGTGGCCTGGTGCGAGGCATCGCGCCGGGCCTGCCGTTCCGCCGAGATCGCCTCCAACATGCGCAGGCTCAGCTCGATGCTGCGCGCCATCGCCCGCAGCAGGGAGCGCTCCTCCAGGTCGAACGGTTCGGCCAGCCTGCCCACCACCAGCATGCCGCTGGCGCCGAGGGGCGCCCAGGTGGTGTGCAGGGTGCCGGCTCCGATGGGGACAGAACTCGGTCGGCTGGCGGCCAGCTCCCGGAACCGTTCGCGCTCATCGTGCGCCAGGCCGATCCCCCAAGTGATGCCCTCCGGCCCCACGATGGCTGCCACCTCGGCTTCCACCGACTCGGCCACCCGGTTCACCACGTTGCGCAGGTTTTCCGGGTCGTCGGTGGAGAAGGCCGAGAGGATTTCCGACAGCAGGTGCAGGGACCAGGAGGGTTCCATCAACCGATCGCCAGGGTCACCAGGGTCTGGTTGTGGAAGCCGCCGGAGCCGCGGGTGCGGGCGATCTCGCCGTAGGTGTAGAAGCCGGCCATCGGCGCACCCTGGCAGCAGCGCGTGATCAGCTCGGTCTCCTCCTGCACATGGCGCTCCCCGAAGATCGAGCGGCGGGAGACGCAGTCGAACAGCAGCAGGCCGGCCGGCGCGCCCTCACCGAGCGCCTCCACGGCCGAGCTGGCCGATTCGGCGGCCGCCTCCAGCACCGAGCCGTAATCCCCCTCGGTGAGGAAGGCCAGGGCGCCCTGCGGCACCTCGGCCACCATCACCAGGGCCCGTTTGGCGGCATCGAAGCCGGTGATGTGGCGCATCTCGATGCGGTCGCGGCGGCGGATGCCGATCGGATGGACCGCAGCGAAATCGGCGAAGGCCTGGGGGTCCTCCCGCACGGCCTGGGGTGGATCGAAGAAGTTGAGGTAGACGTCCAGGGCTGGCTGGTCGTCGAGGGAGCTGAGCAGGGTGTTGCGGCTCTCGGTGACCAGCATCGGTTCGCTGGCCGCGGTCCAGCCATGGCTGACGCCGATGCCGAGGGGGCGGTCGGAGCTGATCGCGGCGGCCACCACCGCTCCGCTCATCACGTGGCGGCCGTGCAGCTGCCGGGTCTGCCGCATCGCCAGATAGTCGCCGGCGCAGCCACCCACCAGGGGCACATCGATGTTGGCGGCGTCGTAGGCGCCTCGCACCACCTCCATCTGATCGCCGCCGAGGCCATCGGAGAGCAGCACCATCACCGTGTTGCGGCGGCGCTCCAGCTGTTCGAGGCAGCTGGCGGCCTGCATCGCCGCCTGCCGCAGGTTCTGGCCATTGCTCTGGCCGTACCCCGTGCTCACGCGCACGCCGCTGCCACCCAGGGCCCAGAGCACAAGCGACTGGGTATGGGCACTGCCCGATGCGATCTCACCGGAGGTGGTGCAGCCGATCAGGGCGCAGTTGGGCAACCGCTCACTCAGCTGGCGGCTCAGGGTCTCCAGGTCGAAGCGCGGCGCAGCGAAGACGATCAGCAGCCGTGGCTCGTGTTCCAGATGCAGGGCGGTCACGGCCTGCTCAAGGGCCTCACTGTCGTCGTCGAGCGTGGACGAACCCACACGCACCCAGCTCTCCGGTTGCTCGGCTGAGCCGGATTTCAGACCATCAGAGACGTCAGCCATCGCCGATCACCGGTTGTTCCACGCTGCGGATCTGCGGCGCATCCTTCATTCTGACGGTTGACGCTGGTTGACGCCCTGCCAGCGCCCGATCAGCGCGGCGATCTCCTCCACGGCCCGTTGCCGTGACGGATCATCGGCCCAGTCGCCGAGCAGCTGCCGGCGCAGGCCGGCGCTGCTGGGGGTGAGGTGATCACCGGGCAGCTCCTGCAGGCTGGAGTGATCGGCGGGGCGCTCCTGCAACACCGCCAGCAGCCGCCGGCTCTGGTCGATGCCATCGCGCTGGAAGCGCACCAGCAGGTTGTGGGGTTGCTGGTAGCTGCGCCGCACCTGCTCCAGGGTTTCCTGGGGCGAAGGGCTGAATTCACTGCGGAAGTTGAACTGTTGCCCCAGTTCCGCCAGCAGAGGAACGGAGCGTTCCGCCGAGAAGTTGTTGAAGCTCAGCGCCACCAGGCCGCCGCTGCCGCGGCCCCCATCCGGCGCCAGCAGGTGCAGCTTGCAGCCGAGGCTGTGGCCCAGGCGCAGGGGCCGATCGCTGGCGAACGGCTCCGGCAGCGCCTGGCGTTCCCGTCGGAAGCGACGCCAGGCGGCATTGGCCTGGCTCTGGTGATCGAACCCGGGCACGTAACTCCAGGCGTGCACCAGCCAGCCCTGGGCCGCCAGGGCCTCCAGCAGCCGGCGGTAGCTCAGCTGGGGCGTGGCAGCCAGGTAGCTGCCGCCGATGAACTCGATCAACCCCCGCGCTGCCCCATCGGGCTGCAGCAGCCAGAGGTCGTCGCGCTGCTGCCAGCGGGGCATCGCCGTGCCTGCCCTCAGCCGGCCTGGAGGCGCCGCAGGGCCTCGAGGGCTTCGCGGCGATGGGCCGGACCATCGAGCAGGTTGTTGAACACATGGCGGATCACGCCCTGGCCATCAATCACATAGGTGACGCGGCCGGGCAGCAGGCCCAGCACGCCGGGGACCCCGAAGGCCCGGCGCAGGCCGTTGCCCGCATCCACCAGCAGGGGGAAGTTGAGCCCATGGCGGCTGGCGAAGCGCTGGTGACTGCCGGCGTCATCACCGCTCACGCCCCAGACCTCGGCCCCCAGCGCCTGCAGCTCGGCCTGGCTGTCCCGGAAGGCGCAGGCCTCCATCGTGCAGCCCGGTGTGTCGTCCTTGGGATAGAAGAACAGCACGAGCGCCTTGCCGCCCAGCTGGTCGCTGCGCCGCTCAACGCCGTCCTGATCGCGCAGGGCGATCAGGGGAGCCGGATCACCGGCGGTGAGGGCCTTGGCCACGGGGGAAGTGCAGGTGTTCAGACCCTAGGCAGCTCCTTGCACGGGCTGGGATCATGGCCCTGAGGGCAGCGCACCATGGCCACCGACCCCATCACTCCAGCCGATGCCAAGTCCGGGTCCGCCGGATCCAGCTGGGAGCAGGTGGACCTGCTGAGCCTTGTCGGCGGCGCTGGGGCTGTGGTGCATCCGCAGGCGAAGCCCATGGCGGCTCCGACCCAAGAGCTCGCTGCGCCCGTTGCGGTGCAGCAAGTCCCCGACCCTGACCTCGCTCCCGCCCCCGCCCCTGACCCCGACGTCTCCTCCGAGCCGCCGGACGGCTGTCCCCGGCGCCTGTTGATCCTCGATACCGAAACCACGGGGCTGGATCCCGATCGCGACCGGTGCATCGAAGTGGGCGCCGTGCTGTTCGACGTGCCGCACCGGGCCGTGCTCGGCCAGATTTCCTTTCTCCTGCCCTGCGAGCACAATCCGGCCCGCGCCATCAACGGCATCGATCCGGTGGTGACCCGCCAGCCGCAGCCCTGGCGCCAGGCCCTGCAGTGCTTCGAGGCGATGCTGGAGGCGGCGGATGTGGTTCTGGCCCACAACGCCGCGTTTGATCGCCAGTGGTTCGGGCGGGGCGATCTGCCCGCCATCCGCCAGCCCTGGCTGTGCAGCATGGAGGACCTGCGCTGGCCAGCGGAGCGCGGCCTGCGCGCCAATCCCTCGGTGCGCGATCTAGCCCTGGCCCATGGGGTGCCGGTGTGGGCCGCCCACCGTGCCCTCACCGATTGCATCTACCTGGCCCAGGTGCTGGAGCGCTGCGACGGGCTGGAGGCCTTGCTGCAGGCCGGCCTGGAGCCCCGCCGGCTCTACCGCGCCCGGTTGTCCTACGAGGAGCGCCACAAGGCGCGCGAGGCCGGCTTTCGCTGGAATGAACCGATCAGCGGTGCCTGGAGCCGGCGGCTCTCGGATCGGGAGGCCGCCCTGCTCAGCTTCCCGGTGGTGGCGGTGGAGGATCCGCCGCTGCGCCGCTCGGCCTGATTGTCTTCAGCAACAGGAAGCGGAACCGGCAATTTGGTGTGCCGTGCCGCGCCATGGGCATCCTGAAGCCGACCCCCTGCGGGTTAGGCCATGGCTCAGCCCACCGATCTGCGGACCCAGGTGCAGCGCTGGCAGGACACCCGCACCTGGGCGCGGTTGATCCGCGAGGCCGAGGCCCTCTGGCACGTGGATGTGCGCGATCTGCGGCGCCTCGGCGCCCTGGAGCTCTCGCAACTGCTGCAGGAGGTGCCGCCACGGCTCCGGCCGCGGGTCAACCGCTGGCTGGCCTGCTACGGCGTCAGCACCCGGCTCGACTGAATGTTCGACTGAACGGCGGTGAGCCGCGCATCAGCGGCGAGCGGGCACACCCAGATCGGCCAGGACCGCCTGGTGGGTGCGTTGCTCCAGGGTCTCCACCAGGATCTGCAGGGCTGGCTGTTCGCTGAGATCACGCCGCATCACCAGGCTCAGCTGTGTCTCCACACCAAGCTCCACGGGAAGGGCGCGGAGGCTCGGTTGCTGGGCGAGGCTGAAGCGGGTGCCGTAGTGCAGCACCGGTTGGCTGAGGGCCGTGCTGCCCCGCTCGCGGCGCCGCGGGTTGGTGGTGCTGAGGGTGAGGGGGCGGTGCCGCTCCCGCCAGGAGCCCAGCAGCTGTTCGGTGTGGGGATAGCTGCCGCGCCGTGGAGCCAGCCGTGGCTGGCCGACCAGGTCGTTCAGCCCGAGGGCACCTTGCCCCAGCAGGGGATGGTCTGGGGTTGCGGCCAGTTGCAGGGGGGTGACCAGCAACGGGATGCAGACCAGCGCCGGTGTGGCGACGGCGTCCAGCTCCTGCCCCATGGCCGTGATCCAGGCATCGAGGATCCGTTCCTCCAGCAGCTGGATCGGCCGCCGCCAGCCCAGTCCATCGAGATGGCCGGTGATCCAGCCCGCTGGAGCGCCGGCCTGCAGCAGCGGTGCCGCCAGCAGGCTGGCATCGAGCCGGAGCTGGCGCCCCTGGCGGAGGCGATAGAGCTGATGCACCTCCCGTTCCAGCTCCAGCAGGTCGTGCTGGCGGAGGCGGGGCCAGCCCTCGCCATCGCGGTGCAGCTGCAGGTCGAAGACCTCCAGGCAGTGGTTGCAGCGGCGGCTCACCGTGCTCTGGTTGCAATCCAGGTGGCGAGCCGCATCACTGCCGCGGCCCAGCCAGAGCATCAGATCGAGGGCATCGAGTTCCTCGATCCCGATCATGCCGCCGCCTGCCGCTCAAGCCAGTCTGCCGACGTGAGGGGTCGGGGCGCGACCATCGCATAAAAAAAACCGCCCCGGGGAGGAGCGGTTCGGCGGGTGATGATGACCGGTTGGATCTTGCAATCGGAGCGGCGGGATTTGAACCCACGACCCCCACTACCCCAAAGTGGTGCGCTACCAAGCTGCGCTACGCCCCGGCGAGAACGAAGTTATCACAGCGCCTTTGGGCCCCTGGCGCGGATGCGGCGCAGCACCCGGCGGTTGAGGTTCTCGCGGTTCAGACCCGCATAGCCGGCCAGTCGAAGCTCACGGGCCAACTGCCGCAATTCGCGCAGGCTCATCGACGCCAGCCGCAGTTCCGGCACCCGCCGCCAGGCACCGGCCGTCATCGGCAGCTCGCTGCCCTCACGCCCCTGGCGCAGGCCAGCCAGGGCGCCACCGGCCATCCATTCCGGCACCAGCACGAACAGCACGGCCAGCAGGCCGTAGAGCTCCACCAGGCCGCGCGGCAGGGGATGGAGTTGACGTTGCGGCTTGGGGTCCAACGCGGCCGGCGGGGCTGGGTTGCTGGCATTGTCCCGCAGGCCAACGGTTCAGATCAGTTCGCCCTGCAGGGTGTTGCGCTCGGGGGTGCGGATCGGCGCCAACCCCGGCCGCCGCTGCTCCGTGGGCGCCTCGCGCCAGAGCAGGGGTGGTTCCTGGGAGGGGGACAGGCGCGTGAACCAGAACACCAGCGCGAACACCAGGCCCAGGGTGGCCAGCATGCCGATCACCACGGTGCGGTCGGGAAGGGGTGTCATCGGCTCTCGATGGGCATCGGGCGGTTCACACCTGATCGGTGCGTAGACAGTGAATGCGCTGCGGCAGGCGCTCAAGGGTGAGTTCATCGCCCATCAGGATCAGGCGCATGCCGTTGCCGCTGTACCGCACCCCCGCTTCGTCGGAGGCTTCTCGGAAGAAGGTGGTGCGGTACCGCCCCTGAATCAGCGCGGCCTGGGCGTCGTTGCGCTCCAGCACCACCGAGCCCTGACCGCGGCACAGGTAGCGATCGCGGATGGCGTAGTCCTCCCACCAGGGCGATTGGATCGCCTCGGCGTGGGCCACGGCCGGTGCCAGGGCCATCAGCAGGGCCAGCAGCGCGGTCAGCCTGGTGCGGCGGTTCACAGCGTGATCGGTGTGTTGTCGCCGCGCAGCACGCAGTGGCTGATCGTCCAGTCGTAGTGCGACCACACCGAGGCGGGCAGTTTGTAGTCGGCCCCGTCGAAGCCATCCAGCAGCACGCCGCTGGGCCGCGCCGAGCAGTAGGGACGGCTGCCGGGCCGCGCCAGGTACTGCTGGTGGTAGGCCTCGGCGAAATAAAAGGGCAAGCCCTCGGCGATCTCGGTGGTGATGGCGCCGTGGCCGTTGGCGTTGAGCTGCTGCTGGTAGCGATCCCGGCTCGCCATGGCGAGCTTGAGCAGCGCCGGGTTGCCCACGTAGATCGCTGAGCGGTATTGCGTGCCGCTGTCATTGCCCTGGGCCATGCCCTGGGTGGGGTCGTGGCATTCCCAGAACAGCTTGAGCAGATCGCTGAAATCGATGGCGTTGCGGTCCCACACCACGCGCACCACTTCGGTGTGGCCGGTGCGGCCCGAGCACACCTCCTCGTAGGTGGGGTTGGGGGTGTAGCCGCCGGCGTAGCCCACGGCGGTGCAGACCACGCCGGGCAGCCGCCAGAAGCCCTTCTCCGCTCCCCAGAAGCAGCCGCAGCCGAACAGCGCCTCCTCCTGGCTGGTGCTGAGGGGCGCCTTGAGGGCCGTCCCCAGCACGACGTGGCGCTCGGAGGTGGGGATCGGATCGGGGCGTCCCGGGAGGGCCGCCTCACGGCTCACCAGGCTGCCCTTCCCGCCTGCCATGCCCTGAAACAGTCCGAACACCGTGGCTTCTGCGAACCCTCCGAGCCTAGGCAGCGCGGCTGGCCGGTTCGAGGGCGATGTGGTTCAGCAGGGTGGTGGTGAAGGCGAACAGCAGGAACGGCAGCGACAGCACCAGGATCAGCCCCACCCCCACCAGGGCGAACAGGGGCTTGCTGGCACCCATCAGGGCCAGGCCGGCCGCCAGGCTCACGAAGATCACCAGCATCCAGATCAGGATCTGGCCGTAGATGTCGCCGAACGTCAGGGTGCAGCGCAGGCGATAGGCCTGACTGGCCAGCGGGGCCGGCGGCTGTGCGGCGGGCTGTGCGGAGACCATGGGGGGCGCCGTCGTTGGAGCGTGTTCTCCAGCTAAGCGACGCTGGGCGCGGTTGTCCGGAGCCCGGCACCAAGTGTGATCGCTGCGGGCCAGCCTCGCCAGCGGGCCGGGGTCAGGCCGCCCGGCTCAGCTGCTGCTCCGCCTGCTCTCGCTCCCACAGGCGGCGATAGGTGCCGCTGCGGCCCACCAGCTCGCGGTGGTGACCCTGCTGCACCAGTTGGCCGTCCTCCAGCACCAAGATCCGGTCGCAGGCGGCGGCCGCGGAGAGCTGGTGGCTGATCATCACGATCGTGCGCGCGTTCTGGCGGCGCACCGAGGCCAGGATCTCGGCGGCGGTGTTGTTGTCGACGCTGGCCAGGGCGTCGTCGAGCACCAGCAGCGGCGCGTCCACCAGCAGGGCACGGCCCAGGGCGGTGCGCTGGCGCTGGCCGCCGCTGAGGGTGATCCCCCGCTCCCCCACCAGGGTGTTGTAGCCATCGGGGAAGCCGCGGATGTCGCCCTCGAGGCGGGCCTGGATCGCCGCCTCCTCCACCCGCTGCTGGTCGGCCCCGGGCTCGCCGTAGCGCAGGTTGTCGGCCAGGCTGGCGGTGAACAGGTAGCCCTCCTGCGGCACCAGGGCCACCTGGGCGCGCAGGTCGGCCAGGGCCAGGGCGGTCACATCGCGGCCGTCGATCCACAGCTGATTGGCGGGCACCTCCACCATGCGGCCCAGGGCCCGGGCGAGGGTGGTCTTGCCGCAGCCCACCGGCCCCACTACGGCCACCAACTCGCCGGGCTCCAGGCGGAAGCTCAGGCCGCGCAGGGCATCGCGCTCGGCGCCGTCGTAGCGGATGGTGAGGTTGCGGGCTTCGATCGCCGCGCCGCTGGCACCGGCGGCCGCCGGCTGCGCCGGTGCGGCCAGGGGCTGGGGCGGTGATTCGATCCGCGGCCGCCGCTGCAGCAGCTCCTCCACCCGCTCCAGGCTCACCTGACCGGTCTGGAAGGTGTTGAGGGTGAAGCCCAGCAGGGCGGTGGGGAACACCAGCCGCTCCACATAGAGGATCAGGGCCACCAGATCGCCGATCGTCAGCCGCCCGCTCTCCAGTTGGCCGCTGCCCAGGGCCAGCAGCAGCAGCAGGCTCACCGAGGAGATGCCCTCCAGCAGCGGGAAGAGGGTGCTGCGGGTGCGGGCCAGTTGCAGGGCGTCGTCGCGATAGGCGCGGTTGCGCTCGGCAAACGCCTGCCGTTCGGTGGTTTCCTGCCCGTAGATCTTGATGGCGCTGATGCCGGAGAGGTCCTCCTGCACCAGGTCGCTCAGGCTGGCCAGCGACTGCTGCTGACGCCGCTGCTGGCGCATCATCCGGCCGCCGAACAGGCGCACCGTGAGCAGCATCAGCGGGTAGAGCCCCACCGCCGCCAGGCTCAGCCAGGGGTCGATCGCCAGCATCGCCGGCAACGTGAGGGCGTAGGCCAGGGCCGTGTTGGTGAGGCTGAGCACGGCGAAGCCCAGCAGCCGCCGCACGTTCTCCACATCGCTGGTGGCGCGGCTGATCACCTCGCCGCTGCCGGTGCGCTGCACCCAGCCCGGCTCCTGGCGCAGCATGTGGCTGAAGATCTGCTGCTTGAGGTCGGCCTCCACCTGCCGGCCCACGCCGAACACCAGCATCCGCGACCACAGCCGCACCCCACCCATCAGGGTGGCCAGGCCGATCAGCAGCACCGCCTGGCGCAGCAGATCGCGGATGGCGAAGCCGTCCTGCAGGTCGTCGATGGCGCCGCGCACCAGCAGCGGCAGGCTGACGCTGAGCAGATTCACCACCACCAGGGCGGCGATGCCCATCAGCACCGTGCGCCGGTGCGGTCGCAGGTAGCGCCGGATCAGGCCGAGGCGGAGGGCAGCCATGAACATCGGCAGGTTCAGGCCAACCTAGGCAGCGAGCACCCCCGACCCGCCCGCCATGGCCGAGCCCACCGCCGCCAGCGCCCAGGCCCATCCGCTCTATGCCAGCGACCGTGACCTCGTGGATCAGTTGCTGGCGGCCAGCGAGCCCAGCGACGCCCAGCTGGTGGATCTCGGACGGCTGCTGATGCGCTACGCCGGCTTCCCCGGCGCCCACGACATCCAGGACGATCTGGCCAAGACGCTGCGCCTCTGGGGCCTCAGCCACGACCAGCTCAACCAGCGCTGCCGGGCGATCTGGGCCGCCGGTTACCGCCCCGGCGCCGAGGCGGCGCCCCAGGCCGTGGGCTCCGGCTTCGACACCGCCGATCAGGACAGCCCCTGATCGCGCCGGCCCGCTGGTGGTTCCGGTTTTTCCCGGGCCGTTTCTGCTACATCAGCCCCATCGCGCCGTTCCGCTGCATCCATGGCTGCTTCCACCCCCTGGCCTGCCCTGCTCGAGCAGCTGCTGCAGGGGCGTTCCCTGCAGGCCAGCGACGCTGAGGCGCTGATGCGGGGCTGGCTGGAGGAGGCGATCGAGCCGGTGCTCACCGGTGCCCTGCTGGCAGCCCTGCGGGCCAAGGAGCCGAGCGGCGAGGAGCTGGCCGCCATGGCCGGTGTGCTGCGCCAGGCCTGTCCCCTGCCCGGCCCACGGCCGGAGCTGCCCCTGGTGGACACCTGCGGCACGGGGGGCGATGGGGCCAACACCTTCAACATCTCCACGGCGGTGGCCTTCGTGGCGGCGGCCTGTGGCGCCACCGTGGCCAAGCACGGCAACCGCAGCGCCAGCGGCAAGGTGGGTTCCGCCGATGTGCTCGAGGCCGCCGGCCTCAACCTGCAGGCGCCGCCCGAGCGGGTGGTGGCGGCCCTGCCCGGCGCCAACGTGACCTTCCTGTTCGCCCCGGGGTGGCACCCGGCCCTGGTGGGCCTGGCACCCCTGCGCCGGGCCCTGGGGGTGCGCACGGTGTTCAACCTGCTGGGGCCGCTGGTGAATCCGTTGCGGCCTGATTTCCAGGTGCTGGGCGTCGGCGGTGTCCACCTGCTGGATCCGATGGCCGATGCGCTGGCCCGCCTCGGTTTGCAGCGCGGTGTGGTGGTGCACGGCCATGGCGGCCTGGATGAGGCCTCCCTCTCCGGTCCCAGCGAGCTGCGGCTGATCGAAGCCGGCAGCGTGCGTGCCGAGCGGCTGGAGCCCGAGGTCCTCGGTCTCACCGCCGCGCCGATGGAAGCCCTGGTGGGCGGCGATCTCGATCAGAACCGCGCCATCCTCGAGGCGGTGCTGCAGGGGCGCGGCAGCACGGCCCAGCGCGATGTGGTGGCCCTCAACGCCGCCCTGGTGCTCTGGGCCGCCGGCCTGGCCGCCAGCGTCCCCGAGGCGGTGCCCCTCGCCCAGCAGGCGATGGCCAGCGGTGCTGCCTGGCAGCGGTTGGAGGCCCTGCGCAGCGCCCTGGCCTGAGCACCCCCCTGCGGGATGATGCCCGCATGACGAGCGCTCCTTCCTCCACCCCCGCCCTGCTGGTGCTGGCCGATGGCCTGGTGCTGCGCGGTGAAGCTTTCGGTGCCAGCGGCACCGCCATCGGTGAAGTGGTGTTCAACACCGGCATGACCGGTTACCAGGAGGTGATGACCGATCCCAGCTATGCCGGCCAGCTGGTCACCTTCACCTACCCCGAGCTGGGCAACACCGGCGTCAACAGCGCCGACCAGGAGGCCGATGCCCCGCATGTGGCCGGTGTGATCGCCCGCCAGCTCGTGCCGCAGGCCAGCAGCTGGCGCTGCGAGGAGAGCCTGGAGGCCTGGCTGCAGCGCCACAACGTGGTGGGCATCGCCGGCATCGACACCCGCGCCCTGGTGCGCCATCTGCGCGAGGGCGGTGCGATCAACGGGGCCATCAGCAGCGATGGCAGCAGCCCCCAGGACCTGCTGGAGCGGGTGCGATCCGCCCCGTCGATGGCGGGCCTCAACCTGGCCGAGCGGGTCAGCACCAAAGCCCCCTACGCATGGACGGCCCTGTGCCCGGCCGTGTTCGACCAGCGACGCCAGCCCTCCCCCGAGCGTCCCTACCGCGTGGTGGCGATTGATTTCGGCATCAAGCGCGCGATCCTCGAGCGCCTGGCGGCCCACGGCTGTGCCATCACCGTTCTGCCGGCCGATGCCAGCCTCGAGCAGGTGCTGGCCCTGGAGCCCGAGGGGGTGTTCCTTTCCAACGGTCCCGGCGACCCGTCGGCGGTGAGCAGTGGCATCACCCTGGCCCGTGGTCTGGTGGATCAGCGCAACCTGCCGGTGTTCGGCATCTGCCTCGGCCACCAGATCCTGGGCCTGGCCCTGGGCGGCAGCACCTACAAGCTTGGTTACGGCCACCGCGGCCTGAACCACCCCTGCGGCAGCCCAGGCCTGGTGGAGATCACCAGCCAGAACCACGGCTTCGCCCTCGATGCCGCCTCCCTGCCGGCCGACCAGGTGGCGATCACCCACTTCAACCTCAACGACCGCACCGTGGCCGCCCTGGCCCATCGTCACAAGCCGATCTTCGGTGTGCAGTACCACCCCGAAGCCAGTCCGGGCCCCCACGATGCCGATCACCACTTCGGTCGCTTCGCTGCCCTGATGGCCGAGCGGCGCGGCTGAGCCCGGTTCTGTTGCAGATCGCCCCATCGCCGCGGCGGCGGTTCCCATTCCGGAAACCGTCCCTACACTTCGATCGCGCTCGCCGAGGGAGCAGGAGCCATCACCGATCTGCAGCGATTGACCGTGTCCCTGCGCGGCGGCTTTGAGCAGCAGGACGGCTACATGCTGTTCAGCTTCACCGGCCAGCTGGACGCCTATTCCGACAAGCAGTTTCTCGCCTTCATCGACGAGCATCTGACCAGCACACCCCAGCCGTTGGTGATCGATCTGAGCCGGATCGATTTCATCGATTCCTCCGGCTTGGGGGTGCTGGTGCAGATGGCCAAGCAGTGCAACGACCAGGGCCTGCAGTTCCTGGTGGTGGGCAATGCCCGCGTCGTGCAGACCGTGAAACTGGTGAGGCTTGAGGAGTTCCTCCATCTCCAGCCCGACCTCCCCACCGCCCTCGGATCCATCGCCGCCTGAGGCCGGCGAAGCCTGGTTGACGGCCCTGCCCCTGCCGGCCCTGCAGGGGGAGCTCGGTCCCCTGCAGCTGGCCTGGCTGGGCGATGCCGTGTGGGAGCTGCATCAACGCTTGCGGCATTGCCACCGGCCCGGTCGCAGCGCCGATCTGCACCGGGCCGTGGTGGCCGCCGTGTGTGCCGATGCCCAGGCGGCGGCGCTTGATCGTCTCGAGCAGCGCGGCCTGCTGCGCGAAGAGGAGCTAGAGCAGGTACGGAGGGGGCGCAACCGGGCTGGCCGGGGTCCCCGCCGCGGTGAATCGGGAATCTATGGACGGGCCACGGGATTTGAGACAATGGTGGGCTGGCTCTTTCTGCGGAACCCCAGCCGTCTTGCCCAGCTGCTGGATCAACTCGAGGACGCCGACCCATAACCCATCTGCCTGCCTGCCATGAGCCCCCGTTTTGATCGTCGTAGGGACCAGGGGCAGGGCTCTGGGGCTGCGGGTGGCCGCCCCTTCCGCGGGCCGAAACCGTTCAAGGCGCGTGGGGAATGGCGTCCGGATGGCCCTGAGCGCGAGGGGCGCGCCGAGCGGCCGCAGCGCCGCTTCGGCGCTGACCGCCCCGATGGTCCCCGCGGCCCCCGCTTCGAGGGCGCCCGCGCCGATGCCCCCCGCGGCGATCGCTTCCGCCCCGCCGGCGGCCGTCCGGAGCGCCGCTTCGAAGGCCGTTCTGAGGGGGGTCGGCCCGAGGGCCGTGGTGGCGCCGAGGGGCGTCGCCCGGAGGCGCGCCGCAGCGAGGGCCGTCGGCCGTTCAGCAGCAGCGCAGCCGAAGGGCGTCCGCCCTTCCGCGCCGGCCGGCCGCTGGGGCGGCCCCAGCTGGGGGAGGGGCGTGGGCCGTCGCGGCGTCCTGAGCGCGATGGGGCCCGCAGCTATGGCCGTGATGCCCGCCCGTTGAACCGCGAGGATCGCGGTGGCCTGCGGGGCCCCGGTCGCTCCGACTCGCGGCCGATCGCCGTGGAGGTGCCGGTCGGTGAGGCCGAACGCTTCCAGGCCGGCCCGGCCGATGATCTCGTCTGGGGGCGCCACGCCGCCCAGGCGGCCCTGGAGAGCGACCGGCCGATCCACCGCATCTGGTGCACCCCGGAGCTGCGCTTCCAGCCCCGCTTCCTGCAGCTGCTGCGGGAGGCCAAGGCCGGCGGCGTGCTGGTGGAGGAGGTCACCTGGGCCCGCCTTGGTCAGCTCACCGATGGTGCCGTCCACCAGGGCATCGTGCTGCAGGTGGCGGCGGCCGACACCCTCGACCTGTCCACGCTGATCGATGGCTGTCGCGGCCTGGGTGAACCGCCGCTGCTGATGGCCCTTGATGGCATCACCGATCCCCACAACCTCGGCGCGATCGTGCGCAGCGCCGAGGCCCTCGGTGCCCACGGCCTGGTGCTGCCCCAGCGCCGCAGTGCCGGTCTCACCGGCTCGGTGGCCAAGGTGGCCGCCGGCGCCCTCGAGCATCTGCCGGTGGCGCGGGTGGTGAACCTGAACCGCTCCCTGGAAACCCTCAAGGAGGAGGGCTACCGCGTGATCGGCCTGGCGGGTGAGGGCAGCGTGCCCCTCGGTGAGGCCGATCTCGATGGCCCCCTGGTGATCGTCACCGGTTCGGAGGGCTCCGGGCTGTCGATGCTCACCCGCAAGCACTGCGACCAGCTGGTGCGCATTCCCCTGCGCGGGGCCACCCCCAGCCTCAACGCGTCGGTGGCCACGGCGATGGTGCTCTACGAGATCGCTCGCCGTGGCTGGATGAAGCAGATCAGCGGCTCGGCCCCCGCCCCGCGCATCGTGCGCCCCCAGCTGCCGGCGCCCGCTCTCCAGCCGAGCGAGCCCGACGGGGCGGCGGACCTGTCGTCCGCTGCGGAGGACGCCGTGCAGCCTGGCCCTGCCGCAGTCAGCCCTGCGCCGCAGAGTCCGGAGGCGGACCTGCCGGAGCCGGCCCCCGCCGCGGGAGGCTCCCTCAACGGTGGCGTCCCCCAGGCCCAACCGGCAGCGCTGGAGCCCACTGAGGCCTCTGCAGAGCCGGTCGTTGACCTCAGCCTCGGCCTGCCGGCCGATCCGCTGGCCGGCTTCTCGGGCGACATTCAGCTCTGAGGCCACCCATTCGGAGCACCCACGGCCACAATGGCCTCACATCCCACCGGCCCGATGAGCAGCCTGTCTCAGCCCTTCCGCACCGTGGCCAACGGCCTGGGGCTGGCCTGGTGGGCCCGGGTGGAAACCCGGCAGCCGGATGTGACCTACTGGTTCGGCCCCTATGTGCGGCGCACCAGCCTGGAGGAGGCCCTGCCGCCCTTCCTGGCCGACCTGCGCAGTGAAGGGGCGGCCGCGGTGGAGCACACCGTGCTGCGCACCCGCCGCGCCGAACCCCTCACCATCCCGGCCGACGGCTGAACGGCCTGGCCCCGGTCGGCGCGGGCCCACCGGCGCTGACTGATAGCGTCGACCCCAGCAACGGACCAGAGGTTGATGGGCATCGCCGAGTGGCGTGAACAGCTCAGTCGCGGTGAGGTGTCCGCCCGTGAGCTCACCGACCATCACCTGAGCCGCATTGAGGCTGTTGAGCCCACCTTTCACGCCTATCTGGAGGTGACGGCGGAGCGGGCCCGGGCCGATGCCGACCGCATCGATGCCCTGCGGGTGGCCGGTGAAGCCCTGCCACCCCTCGCCGGCGTGCCCCTGGCGATCAAGGACAACCTCTGCACCAAGGGGATCGCCACCACCTGCTCGAGCCGCATGCTCGAGGGCTTCAAGCCCCCCTACGAGTCCACCGTGACCGACCGCCTCTGGCAGGCGGGGGCGGTGCTGCTGGGCAAGACCAATCTCGACGAGTTCGCCATGGGCAGCTCCACCGAGACCTCCTATTTCGGCCCCAGCCGCAACCCCTGGAACCCCGAGAAGGTGCCCGGCGGCAGCTCCGGCGGCAGTGCCGCCGCCGTGGCCGCCGGCGAATGCGTGGCCTCGCTCGGTTCCGACACCGGCGGTTCGATCCGCCAGCCCGCTGCCTTCTGCGGGGTGGTGGGGCTGAAGCCCACCTACGGCCGCGTCAGCCGCTATGGCCTGGTGGCCTTCGCCAGTTCCCTCGATCAGGTGGGCCCTTTCACCACCACCGTGGCCGATGCCGCCGAGCTGCTGCAGGTGATCGCCGGCGCCGATCCGCGCGATTCCACCTGCCTCAGGGCGCCGGTGCCCGACTACCGCGCGGCCCTGCAGCAGCCCGTGGCCGGATTGCGGGTGGGCATCGTGCGCGAATGCTTCGAGGCCGAGGGTCTCGACCCCGAGGTGAAGGCTTCGGTGCTGGCTGCCGCCGCCCAGCTGGAGGCCCTGGGCTGTGAGCTGGTCGACGTGAGCTGCCCGCGTTTCAACGACGGCATCGCCACCTACTACGTGATCGCTCCGTCGGAGGCTTCGGCCAACCTGGCCCGCTACGACGGCGTGAAATACGGCTACCGCGCCAGCTTCGACGACCCGTCCGCCGGCAGCCTGGCGGAGATGACCGCCCGCAGCCGCGCCGAGGGCTTTGGTGCCGAAGTGCAGCGCCGCATCCTGATCGGCACCTACGCCCTCTCGGCCGGGTACGTGGATGCCTACTACAAGAAGGCCCAGCAGGTACGCACCCTGATCCGCCGCGATTTCGACCGCGCCTTCGACACGGTGGAGGTGCTGCTCACCCCCACCTCCCCCACCACCGCCTTCGGCTTCGGCGCCCACAGCGAGGATCCGCTGGCGATGTACCTGGCCGACCTGCTCACCATCCCCGCCAACATGGCCGGTCTGCCGGCGATCAGCCTGCCCTGCGGGTTCGATGGGTCTGGCCTGCCGATCGGCGTCCAGCTGATCACCGGAGTGCTGCAGGAGGAGCGCCTGCTGCAGGTGGCCTGGCACTACGAACAGGCGGCCCGGGTGATGCAGAACCGGCCGGCCGCCGCCCTGGTGCCCTGAGGCACTAGATCTGGTGGTCCGCCCTTAATCTGAACGGGTCGACCACCAGCTGTCGCTGTTGCCTGTGGCTTTCGTTCCGCTCCATAACCACAGCGACTACAGCCTCCTGGATGGGGCCAGCCAGCTGCCGGCGATGGTGAAGCGGGCCGAGGAGCTGGGTATGCCGGCCCTGGCCCTCACCGACCACGGCGTGATGTACGGCGCCATCGAGCTGCTCAAGCTCTGCAAGGGCACCGCGGTGAAGCCGATCATCGGCAACGAGATGTACGTCATCAACGGTTGCCTTGATGACCCCAATCCGCCGAAGAAGGAGCGTCGCTATCACCTGGTGGTGCTGGCCAAGAACGCGGTCGGTTACCGCAACCTGGTGAAGCTCACCAGCATCAGCCACCTGCGCGGCATGCGCGGGCGCGGCATCTTTTCGCGCGCCTGCATCGATAAGCCCACCCTCGAGCAACACAGCGAAGGCCTGATCGTGGCCACGGCCTGCCTCGGTGGTGAGCTCTCCCAGGCGATCCTGCGCGGCCGTCCGGATGTGGCCCGGGATGTGGCCCGCTGGTATCAGGGCGTCTTCGGCGACGACTTCTACCTGGAGATCCAGGACCACGGCTCCCCCGAGGACCGGATCGTCAACGTGGAACTGGTGCGCATCGCCCAGGAGCTGGGGATCCCCCTGATCGCCACCAACGACGCCCATTACCTCACCAGCAACGACGCCGAAGCCCACGACGCGCTGCTCTGCATCCTCACCGGCAAGCTCGTTACCGACGAGAAGCGCCTGCGCTACACCGGCACCGAATACATCAAGGGCGAACAGGAGATGCTGGCCCTGTTCGCCGATCACCTGGAACCGGAGGTGGTGGCGGAAGCCGTCGCCAACACCGCTCGGGTGGCCGAGAAGGTGGAGGACTACGACATCCTCGGCCGCTACCAGATGCCCCGCTTCCCGATCCCGGAGGGGCACACGCCGGTGAGCTACCTGCGCGAGGTGAGTGAGCAGGGCCTGCGCACCCGCCTCAACCTCCCCGAAGGAGAGGCGTTCACGCCGGAGTATGGCGAGCGGCTCACCTTCGAGCTGCAGGTGATGGAGCAGATGGGTTTCCCCACCTACTTCCTGGTGGTGTGGGACTACATCCGCTTCGCCCGCGAGAGCGGCATCCCCGTGGGGCCCGGCCGCGGTTCGGCCGCCGGGTCGCTGGTGGCCTACGCCCTGGGGATCACCAACATCGATCCGGTCACCAACGGGCTGTTGTTCGAGCGCTTCCTCAACCCGGAGCGCAAGTCGATGCCGGATATTGACACCGACTTCTGCATCGAACGCCGCGGCGAGGTGATCGACTACGTCACCCGCCGCTACGGCGAGGAGAAGGTGGCTCAGATCATCACCTTCAACCGCATGACCTCGAAGGCGGTGCTCAAGGATGTGGCCCGCGTCCTCGACATCCCCTACGGCGATGCCGACCGATTGGCGAAACTGATTCCCGTGGTGCGGGGTAAGCCCGCCAAGCTCAAGGAGATGATCGGCGAGGAATCACCGGCGCCGGAATTCCGTGAGAAATATCAGAACGACCCCCAGGTGAAGCGCTGGGTGGACATGGCGATGCGCATTGAAGGCACGAACAAAACCTTCGGTGTGCATGCGGCTGGCGTGGTGATCGCCGCCGATCCGCTCGATGAGGTCGTACCGCTGCAGCGCAACAACGACGGCCAGGTGATCACCCAGTACTTCATGGAAGATGTGGAGTCGATGGGACTCCTGAAGATGGACTTCCTCGGCCTCAAGAACCTGACGATGATTGACAAGACCATCGATCTGGTGGAGCAGAGCACCGGCCAGAAGGTGGATCCCGATGCCCTGCCCCTCGATGACCCCGGCACCTATGGGCTGCTGGCCCGCGGCGATCTCGAGGGCATCTTCCAGCTGGAATCCAGTGGCATGCGCCAGATCGTGCGCGACCTCAAGCCCTCATCCCTGGAGGACATCTCCTCGATCCTGGCCCTCTATCGCCCCGGTCCGCTCGATGCCGGCCTGATCCCCAAGTTCATCAACCGCAAGCATGGCCGCGAGGCGATTGACTTCGCCCACCAGAAGCTGGAGCCGATCCTGCAGGAGACCTACGGGATCATGGTGTACCAGGAGCAGATCATGCGCATCGCCCAGGATCTGGCCGGCTATTCCCTCGGTGAAGCCGACCTGTTGCGGCGGGCGATGGGCAAGAAAAAGAAGAGCGAGATGGAGAAGCACCAGAGCCTCTTCGTGAAGGGGGCCACCGAGCGCGGTGTGGACTCGAAGATCGCCGAGGCGCTGTTCGAGCAGATGGTGCTGTTCGCCGAATACTGCTTCAACAAGAGCCATTCCACCGCCTATGGCGCGGTGACCTATCAAACCGCCTACCTGAAGGCCCATTACCCGGTGGCCTACATGGCCGCGCTGCTCACGGTGAATGCCGGTGCCACCGACAAGGTGCAGCGCTACATCGCCAACTGCAACGCCATGGGCATCGAGGTGATGCCGCCGGATGTGAACGCCTCCGGCATCGACTTCACGCCCGTGGGCGAGCGGATCCTGTTCGGCCTCTCCGCCGTGCGCAACCTCGGGGATGGCGCCATCCGCGCCCTGATCGAAGCCCGCAGCGGCGAGGGTCCGTTCCGCTCCCTCGCCGACCTCTGCGACCGCATCCCCGGCACCACCCTCAACCGTCGCTCGCTCGAATCGCTGATCCATTGCGGCGCCCTCGATGCACTCGAGCCCAGTGCCAACCGCGCCCAGCTGATGGCCGACCTGGATCTGATCGTGGATTGGGCGGCCTCCCGCGCCCGCGATCGCGCCAGCGGCCAGGGCAACCTGTTCGACCTGCTCGGTGGTGCCGGCGGCGGCTCTGGAGGCGGTGGCGCGCCTGAGGCCCCAGCCGCCACCGGCGGTGATCTCAGCACCGCCCCCAAGGCGGCCCCGGTGGCCGACTACCCACCCACCGAGAAGCTGCGGCTGGAGAAGGAGCTGGTGGGCTTCTACCTCTCCGACCACCCGCTCAAGCAGCTCACCCGGCCATTGCAGCTGCTCTCACCGCTTGGCCTGGGCAGCCTCGAGGAGCAGGCCGACAAGGCCCGCGTCAGCGTGGTGGGGATGGTCAGCGGACTACGGCCGGTGACCACCCGCAAGGGCGATCGCATGGCGGTGCTGCAGCTCGAGGACCTTACGGGCAGCTGCGAGGCGGTGGTCTTCCCCAAGACCTATGCGCGCCTCGCCGACCACCTGATGGTGGATGCGCGCCTGCTGATCTGGGCGTCGGTGGATCGCCGCGATGAGCAGGTGCAGCTGATCGTGGACGACTGCCGCACGATCGACGACCTGCGCTTCCTGATGGTGGAGCTGCAGGCCGACGAGGCCAGCGATATCGCCGTGCAGCACAAGCTGCGCGAATGCCTCAACCAGCACCGCAGCGAGCGCGACGATGTGGGCGTGCGCGTGCCGGTGG
>JBEGQE010000054.1:0-3668 GCA_041181145.1 Cyanobacteriota bacterium | reverse complement strand
TCTCCTCCATGACTGTGACCGCCAGCAGCGGCAGCAGCAGGGTTGCTCCTCAGCGCTACGACACCCTGCCGCTCTCCAGCGTCCGCCAGGCGGAACAGCAGGATCGCTTCCCCGATGGGGGTGAGCTGAACTCCCTGGTGACGTTCTTCCAGAGCGGCCAGCTGCGCATCGAAGCCGCCCGTCGCCTCTCGGCCAACGCCGAAACGATCGTGGCCCGGGCCGCCAACCGCATCTTCAGCGGTGGCACCCCGCTCTCCTATCTCGACGCCCCGCTGAATCCGGCGGCCGGCGCCGGCGCCACGCCGCTGGCGGCCGATCAGGCCGCCTTCCAGCGCTCGGTGCAGACCTTCACCGGTGCCGCCGCCCCCAAACAGGGCAACGCCTTCAGCCGCCTGCTCCAGGGCGCAGGCGGTGACGCCGACGTGCGCGTGGTGCTCCCCACCGGCTTCACGCCGATCTCGGTGGCCATCTACGGCACCGAGCGGATGAAGAAGTCGATCCGCGACATGGCCTGGTTCCTGCGCTACGTGGGCTACGCCGTGGTGGCCGGTGATCCGAGCATCCTGCGCGTCAACACCCGCGGCCTGCGCGACGTGCTGGAGAAGGGCTGCTCCCTGGCGGCCACCAACGTGGCCCTGCAGGAGATGCGCGCCGGCGCCGCCGAGCTGATCAAGGATCTGCCCGAGGCTCGCCAGCTGCTGATCGACAGCTTCAACGTGCTGCTCGAGGAACTGGCCGTTCCTACCCCCTCAGCCCGCCAGCGGCTTGGCAGCCCCGAGAACCAGGGCCTGCAGCTTCCCGCCATCTATGCCCTGGCGGCCCAGGGCAAGGCCCTGCGCTACACGATGAAGCCCCGCATGAGCGGAGCCCAGAAGGCCGAGGTGGTGCGCGCCGCCTACCGCCAGGTGTTCGAGCGCGACATCGCCAAGGCCTACAGCCAGGTGCCCTGTCCGGTGGAAGCCACCCAGGTGCGCCAGGGCGACATCTCGATGCGCGAATTCATCCGCGCCCTTGGCCACAGCAAGGAATACCAGCAGCAGTTCTACGGCCGCTTCTCCAACAGCCGTGCCGTGGAGCTGGCCTTCCGCCACTTCCTCGGCCGCGGCATCAGCTCCCGCGAAGAGTTCACCCGCTACTTCGACATCGTTTCCGCCCAGGGCCTCAAGGGTCTGGTGGATGCGCTGATCAACACCATGGAGTACGCCCAGGTGTTCGGTGAGGAAACCGTTCCCTACCTGCGCGACATCGGTGAGGAAGCCCAGGAGAGCGCCGGCTGGGGCTCCAACCGCAAGTTGTTCCGCTTCAGCGCACCGTTCGAGGGGGCACCGCAGTACGTCACCCTTTACGCCAGCTATCGCCAGCCCTTCGCTGATCAGCACCCCTACGGCGGTGGCAACGATCCGCTCGGCCTCAACTACGGCGCGATCTTCCCCTCCGGCACCGCCAATGTGGCCACCCGTCCGGCGCCCTTCACCTACGACACCCGCCGCATCCTGGTGGGCAACGGCATGCGGCAGCCGGGGCAGATGAACAGCCCGCAGTTCCGCGCCTCCACCCCGCGCAAGGCGGGCCCGAAGGTGGTGCGCCTGCAGCAGATCGCCACCGGTGGTGCCTCGGTGCCCCGCCGCGGCGGCCAGCCCAGCATCCGCAACACCGAAGCCAGCACCCAGGCCGTCATCCGTGCCGTCTACGTGCAGGTGCTCGGCAACACCGGCTACGCCGGTGAGCACAACAAGGTGGAGGAGATCAAGCTCGAGAACGGTGATCTCAGCCTGCGTGAGTTCATCCGCCAGGTGGCGCGCAGCGATGCGTTCCGGCGCCGCTACTGGAGCGGCCTCTACATCTGCAAGGCGATCGAGGTCATGCACCGCCGCCTGCTGGGCCGTCCCACCTTCGGCCGCTGGGAGATCGACAGCTACTTCGATGTGGCCGCCCGCTCCGGGTTCTATGGCGTCGTCGACGCCATGCTCAACAGCCCGGAGTACAGCGAGTCGTTCGGGGAGGACACGGTTCCCTACGAGCGCTTCATCACCCCGGCCGATCTCACCACCCGCCGGGCCCCCGCGCTGAAGCGTCCCTTCAACGCCGCGGCCTACGCCGACACCACCCCGCGCATCCGACCGGAGGTGACGCCTCCGGAGGACTTCCGCTTCTCAGGCACCCTCACCCCGCGCAACCTGCCCGGTCGCACCGCCGTGGTGCGCGGAGGCTGGAGCGCCACCCTCAGCGGCGGCGAAACCCTGGCCCCCGCGGCGGCACAGCCCCAGGGCCCCGGTTCGATCCAGACTCCGCCGACCCCGGCCCGTCGCTGGAGCGCCCCGCGCTGGCAACCCGGCGGCGGCGTGAGCCCGAACTGGAGTGCCGGCAGCACCGGCTTCGCCACCACCGTCACGGCCCCTGCGCCCAGCATCCGGCCCACCACGGTGGCCGTCGGTGGCGGTTGGCGCTCCCAGGTGGGCAGTGGTGGCCCCGGCGTCGGCGCCGAACAGCCCGGTGCCGCCATGGCCAAGGCGCTGCGTCCCGGCAGCCTGCAGGGCTTCGGAAAACGCCAAAGCCTGGGTACGGTTGTCAAACTCTCGATGCGCCCCACCAGCGCGGAGCAGACCGAAGCGATCGAGGCGGTGTACCGCCAACTGCTCGGCCGCCAGCCCCTGGCCTCCGAACAGCTTGTGGATGCCGAATCCCAGCTGCGCAAGGGCTCCCTCAGCGTCTCTGAATTCGTGGCGCGGGTGGCCGGCAGCGAACTGTTCAACCGTCGCCTGAACCGCATGGCGCCGCTGCGGGCTGCTTCAGCCGCCTACCTGGCCCTGCTGGGCCGGGCCGCACAGCCGGCTGAAACCAGCGCCTTCCTGGCCAGCCGCGCCGAACGCGGCCAACACGCCGCCGTGGCAGCGATCCTCGATTCCGAGGAATACGCCTCGCGCTTCGGCCGCGACACCGTTCCCTACCTGGGGGGCATGGCCACCAGCGACGGCCTGCCGCTGACGACCGTGAACCGCACCGCCGCCCTCTACGGAGGCAACGCCGCCCTCAATCCGCCGCTGCGCGGCGCCATCTGAGGACCACCCCGCCCTGAACACCAGGCAGGCCCCCTGGGCGGGTGCCTGCCTGAACAGCCCTGCCCCCTGGCCACCGGTCAGGGGGCTTTCACATGGGCGGATAACGTCACTCGAATGGCAACAGATTGTGATCTTGAACAACAGCGGAACCAGCAACCCAGGCCGCCTCACTGTTAACAACTAAGACAGAACCAGCGTAGTCATCGCCACGGCAAAAGCCAGTTGTCGCCTGGGATCTCAGCCACAGACGCCGCCGTGAAGAACTGTTACCGGTGGCCGGGGCGTCGCGGGGCTCTGCCACAGAATGACTCGGCGCACAGCACTGCTGTCGCACCTTCAGTCGCTCCACTTCCATCGCCCGTCCGAAACGGCCACCTGGCAGCAGGTGATCCGTGCGGCAGGCAGGACCAGCCGCAGACCCCTGCGTGACGGACCGCGAACGACCAGCGCTGAAACCTCCCCCTTACCCACCGGATATCGGTCACCGTTCTGGCGACCGCTTGTTTCGAGGCAGAACTGCATGAGCATCGTCTCCAACTCGATCATCAACGCGGACGCCGAAGCCCGCTACCTCAGCCCTGGCGAACTCGACCAGATCAAGGCTTTCGT
>JBEGQE010000053.1:0-17713 GCA_041181145.1 Cyanobacteriota bacterium | reverse complement strand
ACCTCCTGGGCGCTGCTGCCGCGGCGGGCCAGCAGCTTCCAGCCTCCGGTGATCGGTGTGGACACCCGCAAGCGCAACTCCGGGGCGCGACCCTTCACGCGCGCGATCACACCCGGTGTGATCGTGTCGATCGCCGTGTGCGCGGCCAGTCGCTTCAACACCGGGATCAGCCCCTCCAGGTAGGTGCTGTGGGTGATCACCAGCCGGCCCATCCGCCCTCAGCCCGCGTGGTGGTCAACCTTAGAAAACGTTGCTAAGAGGGAGGGCCCGCCCGGCAGCGAGCCCATGGCCCACGGCATTCCCCCCGCCACGCCCCAGGGGCCACCGGCTGCCCTGCGCGAGCGGTTGCAGCGGGAGCTGCGGCGGACCCTGGGGGAGCCGGCCGAGCTGGTCTCGGTGCGCGCCGATGGTGACCGGCGGGTGCGGGGTCTGGTGCTGTGTGCGGGACGGGTGCTCAGTTTCGTGCTCGATGCCGAGGAACAGCGGTTGCGCACCCAGCCCCTGCTGGAGCTGCTGCGCATCAACAGCGCTCCAGTGGCGCCATCGTGAGCCCCTCGGCCGCCAGCTGCTGATGGTGCAGTTCGGCCTGCTCCAGCGGACCGCTCCAGACCTCGGCCGCGCCGCTGGAATCGATGCGATGGGCCAGCTCCCAGGCCCGATCCGGCGTCATGGCCGGGATGTACTGGACCAGCACCTCCACCACATGCTGAAACGTGTTGTGGTCGTCGTCGAGAACGATCACACGGGCGTTGGGGTAGGGCGCCCGCAGCTGCTGTCGCTCCAGCACCGCCTGTCCACCGGCCCCGGAGCTGCTGGATCGGATCAGGGGCATCGCGCGACGGACCATCACAAGCCCTCCAGTCTGGCCTCCACCACTGGTTACAGTGCGCCCACACGCATCCGCGCTTCCCATGCTGATCACCCTGGGTTGGGCCGCTCTGGCAGCCACCTTCACCTTCTCGATCGCCATGGTGGTGTGGGGCCGCAACGGCGACGGCACCCTCAACTTCTGAGTTCGTCCCCTGGTCCGTCAGGCCCCACCCGCTGTTGATCACAGCCGTGCCCACCCGTTGACTGCCCCCTGACTGCACCGTGACCTCACCGTGACCGATGCAGCCCTGGCCGTCGGTGGCCTGACCATCAACAACCTGCTGGCGATCGCCGCTGCCGCTCTGCTGGTGTTCGTGAGTGGTGGGGTGATCTACCTCTCCACGGTCGAGTGGCGCGACCGCCGCCGCCGTCAGCAGCCCGTAGCTGCCTCCGGCCGCAACCGCCGGTGAGCAGCGGCCACCCGGCCCTGGCCGCCTGGGCCTGGCAGGCGGCCGGGGAGTTGCTGGTGCAGCCGCATCCAGCCTCTTGCCCGGTCGACCCGTCTGCCCTCCTGGAAGCCGAAGCCCCCTGGTCTGAGGCTGAGCAACGGTCGCTGGAGCTGGCCCTTGCTGTGGATCCCGCCGGCGCAGGCAGCTGGTCCCTGGCGCTGCGGCTGCTGCGGCAGCCTCCCTCGGAGGCCTTGCGCGCCCTGGCGGACCAGCGGCGCCACCAGCTCGTCGGGCCTGCGGTCACCTACGTGGTGAACCGCAACCTCAACCTCAGCAACCACTGCGTCAAGCACTGCAGCTTCTGTGCCTTCCGCCGCGACGCGGGTCAGGAGGGGGCCTACTGGCACAGTTTTGACAGCCTGCAGCAACGGGCGGCCGAGGCCAGGGCGCTGGGGGCCACGGAACTCTGCCTGCAGGGCGGCCTGAACCCGGAGGCCCGGCTGCAGGGCTCGGCCCTGGACTACCACGTACGCCTGCTGCAGGCCCTGGCGGAGGCCGCCCCTGGCCTGCACCTGCATGCCTTCTCGCCCCAGGAACTGCTGTTCATCGCCGAACAGGACGGCATCAGCCTGGAGGCCGTGCTGGCGGCGCTGATCCCCTCCGGTCTGGGCTCCGTGCCCGGTACGGCGGCGGAGGTGCTGAGCGAGCCGCTGCGGCAGCGCCTCTGCCCGGAGAAGCTCTCCGCCCGCCAGTGGTGTGCCGTGATCCTCCAGGTGCATGCGGCCGGCCTGGCCAGCACCGCCACCCTGCTGGCCGGCCATCTGGAGACGTCGGCCGACCGTGCCGCCCATCTGCTCACCCTGGTGGCCCTGCAGCAGTACGCCTGGCAGCATCGCCGCAGCGGTTTCAGCGAATTCGTGCTGCTCCCCTTCATCGGTGCCGCCGCTCCGGCGGCCCTGCGCCAGCGTGTGGGGCGCGACCAGCCGGATCGGGTGGCCATGCTCGCCCTGGGTGCCCAGGCGCGCCTGCTGCTGGGCCCCTGGTTCGTGAATCACCAGCCCAGCTGGGTGAAGCTCACCCTGGCCGGCGCCACCGAGGCCCTGCGGTGGGGCTGCAACGACCTCGGCGGAACCCTGATGGAGGAGACGATCACCCGCATGGCCGGAGCCCAGGGGGGCAGCGCCCAATCGCCCGAGGCGCTCGAGCGGGCCGCCGCCAGCCTGGGTCGCCCGGTGCGGCGACGCACCACCCTCTACGGCGCCGTGGCCCGATGCGCCTGACGCTCCGGCGGCCGGCGTTGCCGCCGCTCCCGCTCACCCTGCTCACCAGCGCGGTCCTGGTGGTGCTTCCGGCGGTGCTGCTGATCGCCCTGCCGCGGCGCAGCGCCTCCGGGCTCGAGCGACTGCTGCCTTCGGCGGCCCTGTTGCAGAGCTTCCCCGCTCAGCCGGCCCAGCCGCCGCCACCGCTGTGGCGGCAACGCCTGGGCCCTGCCGCTGCCGCCACGCTCTGGAGCTCCCAGCGCCATCTCTGGTGGCAGTTCTGGGGGGCCCATGGCGATGCCGGTGCCTTCCTGGCCCTGCGGGCTCCGGCTCACCTGCCGCTGCCGGCCAACAGCCTGCGGGTGGACGACCTGCTGGTGGTGGCCCCCGACCCCCTGGCGCGCCAGCTGTTGCAGCAGCAGCTCCAGGTGCGTCGCCGGCCGCCCCGCGGCCTGGCCCTGCGCTGCATTCAGCAGTTGCGGCAGGGCCAGGCCGTGCACTGGAGTGCCGGGGCGATCGCCCAGATGTTCGGTCCGCTGGCACCCCTGGCCCAGGAGCTCGAGCAGGGCTGTCTGCAGCTTGCGAGTCAGGGCACGGCCCTGCGCTGGCAGGGGGAGGCCGATGCCAGCGAGGGTTCCCTGGCGGCCGAGCCGCCTGCCCTCTCGCCCCTGGCCCCATACCCCCTGCCGGAGGGCCAGTGGCTGGAGCTGCGGGGCCGCCAGCTGGATCTGCTGTTGCGCGGCCTGCTCACCAGCCCGGTGGTGCGCCAGTCGCTGGCGCAGACCTATGGCCTCGGGCCGGGACCGCTGCGGCTGCTGCAGGGGATGCCGTTCCAGCTGCGCCTGCAACCGGTGGCCCGTGGTCCGTTCCGGGCGGCCCTGCAGCTGCAGCTCGAGGTGGGCGGCAGCCGCACGGTGCTCGATGCCTGGCTGGCGGATCTGAGTGCCGCCCTGCGTGATCAGGGGCTGCGCGAGTCGCACCCCGCAGTGGGCCTCAGCGCCTGGAGCCGGGAGGATGGCGTGCTGGCCGGTGGCTGGCGCTGGTTGCCGGGCCGTCAGCAGCTGCTGCTCTTTCTCGGGCCGGTGCCCACGGCCCTTCCGGCCAGCCCGCAGCTGGAGCAGGCCAGCTGGCGTCTGCGCCTGCGGCCCCAGGCCATGGCCACGGCCGGGATGCTCCCACCGGGGTTGCCGCCGGTGCTGCGGCGCTCCAGCCAGCTGGAGCTTCAGGGCCGCCCGCAGGGCAGCCGCTCCGGTGAACGGCAGAGTGCCCTGGTGGGTCAGCTCGACCTGCGCTGACTGGCCGCCGGTCCTCAGGCCGGGGCGTTGCCGTCGCTGCCGGCGGTTGGTTCGGTGGCCGCTTCGCTGCTCGCCAGGCCCAGGCGCTCCTGTTCGGCCCGTTCGCGCCGGCGCCGTTCCGCCGCCAGGGTTTCCTCCATCAGCTCCACCGCCTGGCTCATCTTCTCGATGTTGCCGGCGTAGAGGCTGAGATCCTTGTCCACCCGATCCTTGATCAAGCCCATGGCCTCGCCGATCTCATGGGCGGCGCTGCGCAGGGCCTGGGGCTCGAGCGCCTCGGCGCCCTGGGCGCTCTGCAGCAGGCTCAGCAGCCCCACCGCCACCAGCCGTGAGTAGTGGAAATCCGGGCGTTGTACCCCCTGCAGCAGGCCTGCGATCGGGGCTGGGGCACCCTCTCCGCGGTTGGAGAGCCAGCCCTTCACCTCGTCGAGGCTGTGGTGTCCCACGCCGCTGCGGGCCTGTTCCGCCTGGTGGCGCAGGGCCGGGGCGTCGAACCCTGTGGCGGCGCAGAGGGCCTGGAACAGCGGCTCGCGCTGGGCTTCCGGTCGATAGCCGTTGGAGAAGCTGTCGAACACCTGGGTGAGGCCCACGGCGAACAGGCCATCGGCCTGGAATCCCTGCTGGTGGCTGAGCAGGTGCAGCTCCACCAGCAGCTCATCCACCAGCCGGCGGTAGAGGGGCGCGATCACATGGGGGAAGGCGCTGTGAAAGGCCCGCTTGCTGTCGGCAACGGTGAGGCTGGCGCTCACGCTCACTGGGACGATGGTGATGGGACCCTAGCTCCCGGCGACCGCTGAATCCGGCCGAAGCTCAGTAGGATCCCGCCAGCTGCTGCCCTGGCCCGTGTCGATGATCCCGATCGTGATCGAAGAGTCGGGTCGGGGCGAGCGCGCGTTCGATATCTATTCGCGGCTGCTGCGCGAGCGGATCATCTTCCTCGGCGAGCCGGTCACGGCGGAATCAGCCAACCGCATCGTGGCCCAGCTGCTGTTCCTCGAGGCCGAGGACCCCGAGAAGGACATCTTCCTGTACATCAACTCCCCGGGCGGTTCGGTGTACGACGGCCTCGGCATCTTCGACACGATGCAGCACATCAAACCCGATGTGCAGACCGTGTGCGTCGGCCTGGCCGCTTCGATGGGAGCCTTCCTGCTCTGCGCCGGTGCCAAGGGCAAGCGCAGCAGTCTCACCCACTCGCGGATCATGATCCACCAGCCCCTGGGTGGTGCCCGCGGGCAGGCCAGCGATATCCGCATCCAGGCCGACGAGATCCTCTATCTCAAGAAGAAGCTCAACCAGGAGCTCTCCGATCGCACCGGCCAGCCGCTGCCCCGCATCGAGGAGGACACCGACCGCGACTTCTTCATGTCGCCGGCGGAGGCTGTGGAGTACGGCCTGATCGACAAGGTGATCGACAAGCGCCCCGTGCGCCCGGTCTGAGGTCCACTCGGGTGGGACGCCAGCGCGATCGGGCCGGTGGCGACTCCCGTTCCGGCGGGAAGGGTCTCCCCCCCAGCCTGCGCCCCTCGAAGGTCTGCCCGGTGTGTGGCAGGCCTTTTTCATGGCGCCGGAAGTGGGCCGAGGTGTGGGACCAGGTGATCTACTGCTCGGAGCGCTGCCGCAACCGGCGCGGCCAGACACCGACATCGTGCTGATCAGCAAAAAGCCCGGCCTCCTGGGAAGCCGGGCTTGCTGGACTGGGATCACGCCAGCGATCAGCTGGCTGCGCTCTCGGCCAGGAACGGCGAGAAGCGCTCCTTCTCGGGAACGGTGGTGAATTCGCTGACGATGGCGCGGAACTCATCGCCATCGAGGCTTTCGTTCTCGATCAGCAGCTCCACCACCCGGTCCATGCAGGCGCGGTGCTCGGCCACCAGCTTCACCGTGTCGGCGTAGAGGGTCTGCACGATCTGGCGTACAGCGGCATCCACCCGTGCTGCGGTGGCATCGGAGCCATCGCTGCGGGTCATCAGGTCACGGCCGAGGAACACCTCCTGGTTGCCGGCCTCGAGCGAGAACTGACCGATCTCGCTCATGCCGAAGCGGGTCACCATCTGGCGGGCGATCGAGGCCACCTGCTGGATATCGCCACCGGCGCCGGTGGTCACCTCGGCGTGGCCGAAGACCACATCTTCAGCGGCGCGGCCGCCGAGGGCGCCCATGATCCGGGCGCGCAGCTGGGCGCGGCTCACCAGCATCTGCTCCTCATCGGGGGAGAACCAGGTGAGGCCCTGGGCCTGACCGCGGGGGATCAGGGTGACCTTCTGCACAGGGTCGTGGGCCTTGACCAGGGTGCCCACCAGGGCATGGCCCACTTCGTGGTAAGCGATCAGGCGCTTGCTGCGGCCATCGGTGAGGGGCTTGCCCTCCATGCCGGCGATGATCCGATCCACGGCGTCATCGATTTCGGCCAGGCTGGTGGCCTCCTTGCGGCGGCGGGCGGTGAGGATCGCCGCTTCGTTGAGCAGGTTGGCCAGGTCGGCGCCGGAGAAGCCGGGGGTGCGGCGGGCGATGGCTTCGAGGCTCACGTCGTCAGCGAGCTTCTTGTCGCGGGAGTGCACCTTGAGCACCGAGAGGCGGCCCTTGATGTCGGGCACATCGACCTGCACCTGACGGTCGAAGCGGCCCGGGCGCAGCAGGGCCGAATCGAGCACATCGGCGCGGTTGGTGGCCGCAATGATGATGATGCCGCTGTTGCCCTCGAAGCCGTCCATCTCGGTGAGCAGCTGGTTGAGGGTCTGCTCCCGCTCGTCGTTGCCGCCACCCACACCGGCACCGCGCTGACGGCCCACCGCATCGATCTCGTCGATGAAGATCAGGCAGGGGCTGTTCTCCTTGGCACGCTTGAACAGATCGCGCACGCGGCTGGCGCCGACGCCCACGAACATCTCCACGAACTCCGAACCGGAGAGGGAGAAGAAGGGCACGCCGGCTTCGCCGGCGATCGCCTTGGCCAGGAGGGTCTTGCCGGTGCCGGGAGGACCCACCAGCAGCACGCCTTTGGGGATTTTGGCCCCCACGGAGGTGAAGCGCTCGGGGGTCTTCAGGAAGGTCACCACCTCCTGCAGGTCCTGTTTGGCTTCCTCCACACCGGCGACGTCGTCGAACTTGACGCCGGTTTCAGCTTCCATCAGGAAGCGGGCCTTGGTCTTGCCGAACTGCATCGCCTGGCCGGGACCGCCGGGCATGCCATTGCCGCGGCGTGCCAGGAACACGAGGGTGCCGATCAGCAGCAGCGGAAACAGCAGGTTGCCCAGCAGGCCGAGGGCCGGGGGTGCCTGGCGGGGGGGATGGATATCGAAGCTGATGCCCTGGGCCTTGAGGTTGTTCACCAGCTCCGGTGCCAGGCCGGGCAGATCCACGCGCAGGCGCTGCACACGGTTGTCGAGGTCGGGATCCACCGCCTCCACCACGGCCGTGCGACCGCCGTCGAAGATGTCCACCGCGGTGACGCGACCGGCCTCGACGTAGTCGAGGAAGCGGCCGTAGCTCATGCGGGCCACGGCGGCGTTGCGCGGGGCGACGGTGGGGCCGGCCGGTGCGCCGGAGACCAGGCGACCGCTGCCACTGCCGAGCACCTGCCAGCCGAGGAAGAGGGCCACGCCGATGGGCAGGACCCAGAGGGCGATCGTGCGCCAGCGCTGATTCATGGCTGCCTGAGGTGCCGTTTGATGTTTAACAAGTGTAAAGCCGCCCTCATCCGCTGCGGCGGCCTGGATTCACACGGCTTCCTGCCAATCGAGATCCACCAGGTTGCCGCCGGGTGGCTTCGCCAGGCTCAGGTGGGGCTCCTCCGCGCTGGATTCCACCAGCAGTTCGGCGGCCTCCAGGCTTTCGAGCAGTTCCGGTCCACCCAGCCCGTGGGTCCAGATCTCCACCACCGAGTCGGCGGGTGCCAGGAAGCTGAGCAGCTCGAACGGGAAGACCACCCGTTCGAGGAAGAACTCCTCGGGGCCGATGCAGCGCACGATCACCATGCGATCACTGCTGTTGCGGTAGCCGCAGGAGAGCTGGGCCAATGGTGATGCCGGCTGGAAACGACTCCCCATGAACCCATCCCCTCCCCTCGGCCTTGGTGGCAACCGACACCCTTTGACGGGTCATCGGAGTTCTTAAGGATTTCTTTGGGCTTGTGCGCGTGGCGCCGGCCTGGGTCAGAGGCTGCGCAGGGCCGTGATCGGATCGAGCCGGGCCGCCCGCCGGGCCGGCAGCACGCCGAAGATCAGGCCGATCGAACCCGACAGGCTCACCGTGATCAGCACGCTGCTGGCGCCGATCGCGGCGGGCAGGGGGGTCAGCGCCGCCACCGCTGCCACGGCGGAGAGGCCGAGGGCGCTGCCGATCACCCCACCGAGGCTGGAGAGCACCAGGGCCTCCACCAGGAACTGGCGCAGCACATCGCTGCTGCGCGCGCCGATCGCCTTGCGCAGCCCGATCTCACTGGTGCGCTCACTCACCGAGACCAGCATGATGTTCATGATGCCGATGCCTCCCACCAGCAGGGAGATGGCTCCGATCGCCGCCAGCATCAGCGTGAGGCCGCCGGTGATCGTCCCCACGATCGAGAGGGCGTCCTTCTGGGAGCGCACGGCGAAATCGTCCTCGCGCAGGATGTTGTGCCGTTGGCGCAGCAGGTTGGTGATCTGGAACTTGGCCGCACCGGTGCTGGCCTCGTCCTTGGCCTCGACGCTGATGAAGTTCAGGCTCACCCCGTAGGTGGGATCCCGGCCGGAGAGCTTGCTCACCATCGTGCTGAGCGGGATGTAGGCCGCCTCGTCCTGGTTCTGGCCGAACACCGCGCCCTTGGGGGCCATCACGCCGATCACCTCGAAGCTCTGGTCGCGGATGCGCAGGCTGCGGCCGAGGGCCGATCCCGCCGGCAGCAGTTTGTCGCGCAGATCGGGGCCGATCACCACCACGTTGCGGGCCGCCTCCAGGTCACGCTGGTCGATGAACCGGCCTTGGGCCACGTCGAAGCGGCGCACGCTGATGAACTCCGGCGTGATGCCGGACACGCTGGCGCTGACACTCTTGGCGCCGGCCTGGAGCACGGCGCTGAGGGTGATCTGCGGCACCACGCGCCGCACCGAGGGCACCTGCTCGGCGATTGCCTCGGCGTCTTCGAGCACCAGGGTCTTGGGGAAGTCGATGCCCTGGCGGCGGCTGTCGTTGTTGCCCGGCACCACGAACAGCACATTGGCGCCGAGGGTGTTGAGCTGCCCTTCCGCCAGGTTCTGGGCCCCCTTGCCCACGCCCACCAGGGTGATCACCGAGGCATTGCCGATCACGATGCCGAGCATCGTGAGCAGGGACCGCAGCCGGTTGGCCCTGAGCGTGTTGAGGGCCATCCCCACGGTTTCACGCAGGGCAAGCTTGGCGGCCATCGGCGACGCTCAGGCGTAAGGGGGAATGGGACTACAGGTTGGCGCCGCTGGAGTCACCGTTGTGGCTGCGGGCGCCGCGGTGCACCTCGCCGCGATGCAGATCCAGGGTGACGATCTCGCCCTGGCGCAGGCTGGCGATGGCGTTGCTGACCCCGACGATCGCCGGAATGCCGGTGCGCTGGGCGATCACGGCGGTGTGGCTGTCCTCCCCGCCGATCTCCGCGATCACGCCCTTGGCCTTGCGGATCGCCTCCACGTACTCAGCGGTGGTTTCGCGCACCACCAGGATTTCACCGGCCTGGATCGAGGCGGCGGCCTCGGCGTTCTCGACCAGGCGCACGCGGCCGCTCACGGACCCGTTGCCGATGCCCACGCCCGTGGAGAGCACGGCCGAGACGATGCCCACCTTGATGAAGTCGGTGGAACCGCTGATGCCGGCGAGGGTGCCGGCGGTCTGTACCACCAGATCGCCGTCCTGAAGGACGCCCATCTCTCGGGCCATCCCCATGGCCAGGCTGAAGGTGCTGGTGGACGAGCTCTGCTCCTCCACCAGCAGCGGGTTCACGCCCCACACCAGTTGCATGCGGCGGGCTACATCCACCTCGCTGGTGATCGCCAGGATCGGGGTGGAGGGGCGGAACTTGCTCACGTTGCGGGCCGTGGCGCCCCCCTTGGTCAGCGTGAGGATCGCGGCGGCCTCAAGCTGGCGGGCGATCGCGCTCACCGCCTGGCTGATGGCATTCGGGATGGTGGAGGCCAGCTGGCTCTCATCGCCGCGGCGGGGGTAATCGCGCTCGATGCGGCGGGCGATCTGGGTCATGGTGGCCACGGCCTCCACGGGGTAATCGCCCACGGCGCTCTCGTTGGAGAGCATCACCGCATCGGTGCCATCGAGGATGGCGTTGGCCACATCGCTCACCTCAGCGCGGGTGGGCCGGGGGCAGCTCACCATCGAATCGAGCATCTGGGTGGCGGTGATCACCGGGATGCCCAGGCCGTTGCACTTGCGGATCAGCTCCTTCTGCAGCAGGGGCACCTCCTCGGCAGGCATCTCCACACCCAGGTCGCCGCGGGCCACCATCACGCCGTCACAGAGCGGCAGGATCGCGTCGATCTGATCGATCGCCTCGAACTTCTCGATCTTGGCCACCACCGGTGTGCTGTGGCCGTGGGAGGCGATCAGCGCCTTGATCTCCTCCATGTCGGAGGGGTTGCGCACAAAGCTCAGGGCCACCCAGTCGACACCCTGCTTCAGGCCGAAGGCCAGATCGGTGCGGTCCTTGTCGGTGAGGGCGCGGATCGAGAGTTGAACGTCCGGGAAGTTGACGCCCTTGTTGTTGGAGAGCACGCCACCCACGGTGACGGTGCAATAGAGGGTTTGGTCGGTCTTGTCGACCCGATCCACCACCATCTCCACTCGGCCGTCATCGAGCAGGATGCGGCTGCCGGGGAGCACCTCCTCAGCCAGCTTGTCGTAGGTGACCGTGGCGATCTCGCGGGTGCACGGCACGTCGCGGGAGGTGAGGGTGAAGCTCTCGCCGCGCTCCACGGTGATCGGGCCGTCCTTGAAGCGGCCGAGGCGGATCTTGGGGCCCTGCAGGTCCTGGAGGATGCCGACGTGGATGCCCAGCTCGTGGCCCACCTGGCGGATCGTGGCGATGCGGGCGGCGTGCTCGCTGTGGTCGCCGTGGGAAAAGTTGAGGCGGAAGGTGGTGGCGCCGGCTTCGATCAGGCGGCGCAGCTGCTCCGGCGACTCGGTGGCAGGGCCGATGGTGGCCACGATCTTGGTGCGACGCGTGAGATCGGGCAGGGCCATTCGGCAGGGCCAGAAGGTTGGCCGACCCTATCATCGGAGCCCGCCAGCCCTGTTGCAGCAATGGATCTCAATGCGTATCAGCGGGGAGCCCGGCGCACGGCCCGCTACCCGGATGTGGGCCGCAACCCCATCTACCCCACCCTGGGCCTGTGCGGCGAGGCCGGAGAGGTGGCCGACAAGGTGAAGAAGGTGTTGCGCGACAACGGCGGCACTTTTTCGCCCGAGGTGCGGGAAGCCCTCAAGCTTGAGCTGGGGGATGTGCTCTGGTACGTGGCCCAGCTGGCCAGCGAGCTGGACTTTGCCCTGGCCGAGATCGCCGAGGCCAATCTGGCCAAACTGGCCAGCCGCGCCGAGCGCAACATGATCGGCGGCAGCGGCGACCACCGCTGACCGCCCGGGCGACAGGATGAAGCTCCTCCCCGCCCCCTTGCCATGCTCCGGCATTCTCTGGCCGTTCTGCTCTGCCTGGGCACCCTGCTGGGATCGCTGATCGGCTGGCCGCCGCCGGCCCTGGCGGCCGCCCTCAGCGTGCATGAGGTGAGCCTCGAGCCCTGCCCCGCCGAGGACATCGGCGCCCAGCCGCAGCTGCGGCGTCCCAGCGGTGCCAGTTGCTACGTGCTGCGGGGCACCGTGACCAACCCCGGCCGCAAGCCGGTGGTGGACACCGATGTGTTCGCTCAGATCCTCGATGCCAGCGGCGAGCCGGTGCTGCAGAACCGCTCGCGGGTGGGCTCGATCGGCGATGTGCAGCCCGGGGATTCGGAGTTCGCCCTGCGCCTGGCGGTGCCGGCCGGAACCCCCGGACCGTTCACCTTCTCCAATGTCAAGGCCCGTGGCTTCAGCGCCCCGGTGCGCACCCGGGCCGGTGAGTTCGACGACCTGCTGCCGCTGGAGCAGGCGGTGGCTGGGGGGTGATCCTCTGCGGACGCCCTGGTTTCAGTAGACGGTTGGATAGAAGAACACCCGGCTCTGCTCCAGCAGGGTCTGGATCAGCTGCAGGGCCAGGAAGGCCACGATCGCCGAGAGATCGAGGCCCCCGACGGGCGGGATCAGGCCACGGAAGGCGTTGAGATACGGATCGGTGATCGCGCTGACGCCGGAGAGCACCGGGTTGCTCCAGTCGAGATTGGGGAACCAGCTCAGCAGCACCCGCACCAGCAGGACGAGCGTGTAGATCGAGAGGGTCTGGATCAGAACCCCGATCAGGTCGCCGAGGATGGGGGCCATGGAGCTGCGTGTCGTTCGACCGACTGTATTCAGTACGGCTCCCGATTCAGTAAGGCCCCCGATTCAGTAAGGCCCCCGAATCAGGCCGCTTCCCAGTCGGCATCGCCGGGATCCAGCGGTGCCGGTGTGAGCGACGGCTCCGCCGCCGGGGTGGCGCTGGCCGGGGCAGCGGGCTTGGCGGCGCGGCTGCGGCTCACCAGCTCGTCGGTGCGCACGGCGAAGGTGCGATGGAACTTCTCGCTGAGGGTGAGCCAGTAGGAGCGGCCCTCGCTCTGGCGCTTGCGCTCGATGAAGTTCTGGGCCAGCAGTTCCTTGATGTGGTCGTAGGCGCCGGAGCCGCGCAGCTCCACCAGATCCGATTGCAGGATCCGTTTCTTGAGGGCGATCGTGGCCAGGGTGCGCAGGGCGGCGGTGGAGAGGTCCACCGGCAGCAGGTTCTGCACCAGCTCGCCCAGGCCATCGCGCAGCTGCAGGCTGTAGCGCTGACCCTCCTGGCGGATCTCCAGGGCCGTGTCGCGGTGCGCGTAGTCGGCCATCAGGGTGATCAGGCCCAGCTCCACCTCATCACGGCTGATGCCGGCGATCTCGGCCAGCTCAGCCAGGCTGAGCGGTTTGCCCTTGAGATACAGGATCGCCTCGATGCGCGCCGGCAGCGACAGACTCGGCCGTGCGGTGGGGGCGGCTGTCAGGTTGTCGGGGGGCTGATCCACCGGCATCGGCTGCGCGCTGAGCACGGTTAACGGCAAGTTACCCAACCTCCACCGCACCGGCCAGTTCGCCCAGGAACAGGCGGTAGGCGGGGTTGTCGGTCTCGTCGACGGACTGATAGCCGAGGCCATCCAGGAAGCTCTGCCAATCGCCCATCTCCTCGGGCGGCACCTGCACGCCCACCACGATCCGCCCCACATCGGCGCCGTGGTTGCGGTAGTGGAAGATCGAGATGTTCCAGTTGGGGTGGAGGCTGGTGAGGAAGCGCATCAGCGCCCCAGGTCGTTCCGGAAATTCGAAGCGGTAGAGCAGCTCGCGCCCGTGGCCGGCGGCCTCACCGGTGCCGCTGGGCATGCGGCCCCCCACCATGTGGCGCAGGTGCAGTTTGGCCAGCTCATCGTTGGAGAGGTCCAGGCAGGGGAAGCCGGCGGCGCGCAGATCCTGGATCAGGTCCTGTTCATCGCGGCTGCCGCTGGTCTGCACCCCCACGAAGATGTGGGCGCGGCTGGGATCGGCCAGGCGATAGCTGAATTCCGTGAGGTTGCGGTCGCCCAGCAGCGTGCAGAACTCGCGCAGGCTGCCGGCCCGCTCCGGGATCTCCACCGCCAGCATCGCTTCGCGGTCTTCACTGATCTCGGTGCGCTCGGCCACGAAGCGCAGCCGATCGAAGTTCATGTTGGCCCCGCAGGCCACGGCCACCAGCGTGCGGCCCTTGAGGCCCCGACGGGCCACATCCGCCTTCAGACCCGCCACCGCCAGGGCGCCGGCGGGCTCGAGGATCGAGCGGGTGTCCTCGAACACGTCCTTGATGGCGGCGCAGATCGCATCGGTGTTCACCGTCACCATCGCGTCCACATGGCGGCGGGCCAGTTCGAAGGTCTGTTCGCCCACGCGGCGCACGGCCACCCCATCGGCAAACAGGCCCACCTGCTCCAGGGTGACGCGCTCGCCGAGGGCCAGGGAGCGCGTCATCGCATCGGCGTCCTCCGGTTCCACACCGATCACCTCCACCTGCGGCCAGAGGCTTTTGACGTAGGCGGCGATGCCGGCGATCAGGCCGCCACCGCCCACCGCCACGTAGATGGCATCCGGTGGTTCGGAGCACTGGCGCAGGATCTCCAGGGCGATCGTGCCCTGGCCGGCGATCACATCGGGATCGTCGAACGGATGGATGAAGGTGAGCCCTCGCTCCTCGGCCAGCCGGGTGGCCTCGGCGCAGGCGGCGTCGTACGTGTCGCCGTGCAGCACCACCTCGGCACCCCGAGCCGCCACCGCCCGCACCTTCATCTCCGGCGTGGTGACCGGCATCACGATCACGGCACGGCAGCCCAGCTTCTGGGCGCCGAGGGCAACGCCCTGGGCATGGTTGCCGGCGCTGGCGGCGATCACGCCGCGCTCCAGCTCGGCCGGGCTCAGGCCGGCCATCTTGTTGTAGGCCCCGCGCAGCTTGAAGCTGAACACCGGCTGCAGGTCCTCCCGCTTCAGCAACACCGTGTTGCCGAGGCGGCGGGAGAGATTCGGGGCGGGATCCAGCGGCGATTCGATCGCCACGTCGTAGACCCGGGCCCGCAGGATGCGCTGCAGCATGTCCGATTCGAACGGCTGGGCAGCGGCCGCTGCGGCCTCGGATGCGCCTTGGGGGCTGGGCTGGGGCACCTCTGTCATGGCCTCAGTGTGGCAACCCGCGGCAGGGCCCCTCCGGCAACGGTGTGATTTGACGCCAACCGCTCTGGCACTGCGCGTAGGCTGAACCCCACTGAAGGCCAGGGGCATGCATCTCAGCGAGCTGACGCATCCGAATCAGCTGCATGGCCTGAGCACCGCCGAGCTGGAGGGCATCGCCCGCCAGATCCGCGAGCGCCACCTGGAGGTGGTGAGCACCAGCGGCGGCCACCTCGGCCCCGGCCTGGGGGTGGTGGAACTCACCCTGGCCCTGTATCAGACCCTCGATCTCGACCACGACCGGGTGGTGTGGGACGTGGGCCACCAGGCCTATCCCCACAAGCTGATCACCGGCCGTTACAACGACTTCCACACCCTGCGTCAGAAGGACGGGGTGGCCGGCTATCTGAAGCGCTGCGAGAGCCCCTACGACCACTTCGGTGCCGGCCACGCCAGCACCTCGATCTCGGCGGCCCTCGGCATGGCCCTGGCCCGCGACCAGCGCGGCGAGTCGTTCAAGTGTGTGGCGGTGATCGGCGACGGCTCCCTCACCGGGGGCATGGCCCTGGAAGCCATCAACCACGCCGGCCACCTGCCCAAGACCCGCCTGCTGGTGGTGCTGAACGACAACGACATGTCGATCAGCCCGCCGGTGGGTGCCCTCAGCACCCACCTCAACCGGATGCGGCACAGCAAGCCGCTGCAGTTCCTGCAGGACAACGCCGAGGAGGCGATCAAGCACCTGCCCTTCATGCACGGTGAGCTGCCCACCGAGCTGAAGAATCTCAAGGAGAGCATGAAGCGCCTGGCGGTGCCCAAGGTGGGCGCCGTGTTCGAGGAGCTGGGCTTCACCTACATGGGTCCGGTCGATGGTCACGACATCGCCGGCATGATCCAGGTGTTCAGGCAGGCCCATGAGCACGAGGGGCCGGTGCTCGTCCATGTGGCCACCACCAAGGGCAAGGGCTACGCCTACGCCGAGGAGGACCAGGTGGGCTACCACGCCCAGAGCGCCTTCGATCTGGCCACTGGTAAGGCCTACCCCTCGAGCAAGCCCAAGCCGCCCAGTTACAGCAAGGTGTTCGGCCAGACGCTGATCAAGATCTGCGAGCAGAACCCGCGTGTGGTGGGCATCACCGCCGCCATGGCCACCGGCACGGGCCTGGATCTGCTGGAGAAGGCCCGTCCCCATCAGTATTTCGATGTGGGCATCGCCGAGCAGCACGCCGTGACCATGGCCGCCGGCATGGCCTGCGAAGGGTTGCGGCCCGTGTGTGCCATCTACAGCACCTTCCTGCAGCGCGCCTACGACCAGCTGATCCACGACGTGGGCATTCAGAACCTGCCCGTCACCTTCGTGATGGACCGGGCCGGCATCGTCGGGGCTGACGGTCCCACCCACCAGGGCCAGTACGACATCAGCTACCTGCGCTGCGTCCCCAACTTCACGGTGATGGCACCGAAGGACGAGGGCGAACTGCAGCGCATGCTCATCACCTGCCTGCAGCACAACGGTCCCACCGCCCTGCGGATTCCCCGCGGTGAAGGCGAAGGCGTGCCGCTGATGGAGGAGGGTTGGGAGCCCCTGGAGATCGGCCGCGGTGAGCTGCTCGCCGATGGCGACGACCTGCTGATCGTGGCCTACGGCGCCATGGTGGCGCCGGCCATGGCCACCGCCGGCCTGTTGCAGGAGCAGGGCGTGCGGGCCGCCGTGATCAATGCCCGCTTCCTGCGCCCGCTCGATCAGGCGCTGATCCTGCCGATGGCCCAGCGCATCGGCCGCGTGGTGACGATGGAGGAGGGCTGCCTGGCGGGTGGCTTCGGTGCCGCCGTGGTGGAAACCCTCAACGATCACGACGTGCTGGTTCCCGTGCACCGCATCGGCATCCCCGATGTGCTGGTGGACCATGCCACGCCGGATCAGAGCAAGCAGGCCCTGGGTCTGACGCCGCCGCAGATGGTGGAGAGCATCCTCGATCGCTTCGGCGCTCTGCGCCGCCAGCCGGTGGGTGTCTGATCCCCAGCACTGTGAGGTGCTGATTGCCGGAGCCGGTCCATCCGGTTCCCTGCTGGCACGGCTCCTGGCCGAGAGAGGCTGCTCCGTTCTGCTGATCGACGCCCTGCCTGATCTGCGCCAGGCCGCCTTCAGCAGTGCCGCTCTGCCCTGGCGCGCCGTGCTGCAGTACGGCCTGCCGGAGCAGGTGGTGGCGGCGCGCTGGAGCCACTGGCTGCTGCTGGGCCCGGGCAGCGATCGCCGCGCCTGGGACTCCCAGCGGCTGGAGGAGCCCTCCCCCCAGCCCAGCGCGGCGCCCCCCCTCGGTGCGGTGCTCGACTTCGGCGCTTTGCGCCACTGGCTGGCGGAGCGGGCCTGCGAGGCCGGCGCCCAGCTGCAGCTGGGCTGGCGGGCTGAGCGGCTGCCGCCCCAGTCGCACGGCCTCGATGGGGTCGTGACCCGGCTGCGCGGTCCCGCTGGTCAGGGGCGCGAGGTGCACAGCCGCTATGTGGTGGATGCCACGGGGCAGGCGCGCGCGCTGCTGGGAGAGCCCGCCAGCACTGTCGATCCCCTGGTGAGCGGCAGCGGTGTGGAGTGGTTGCTGCAGCTGGATCCGAGTCGCTGGCGCCCCTGGGCCGATCGGCTCACCTTCCTGATGGGCAGCGACTGGGTGCCGCAGGGATACGGCTGGCTGTTCCCGATGCAGAGCGGCCGGCTGAAGGTGGGGGTGTGCCGCCTGCACGATCCCCGGCGTGCCCAGCCCCCCCTGCATGGCTTGCTGCAGGCGGTGCTGCAGCGCCTGGATCTCGGTTCGGCGGCGGTGCTGGATCGCCACGGCGGTCTGATCCGCAGCACGATCCGCCGGCGGGAGCCCCATCGGCGGGGCTGCTTGCTGGGCCTGGGCGATGCGGTCAGCACGGCCAATCTGCTGGGCGGTGAGGGCATTCGGCATGCCCTCAGCAGCAGTGAGGTGTTGGCTCCGCTGCTGCTCGAGGCGCTCGAGGGTCGGCCTGCGGCCCTCGATCGCTACCCTGCGCTGCTGCGGCGACGTCTGGGCTGGCGCTGGGGCCTGAGCGGACGTCTGGCCCGGCGCACCTGGCTGGGGCTGGA
>JBEGQE010000052.1:0-18101 GCA_041181145.1 Cyanobacteriota bacterium | reverse complement strand
TCGGCACGCCCAGGGCGCCCATGGTGAGCAGCATCTCGCTGCGGATGTCCTGCAGCGTGTCGTTGGGGGCGACGGGGAAGTAGCCCTCCTTCAGCTGGATCTTGTTGGCGAGGTTGCCGCCCTCCTCGACCCGGTCGGTGTTCCAGGGGGCTTCGATCGAATCAACGGCGTAGAAGCTCGAGCCGTTGGTGCTCTTGTAGCGGACGTCGTCGAAGATGAAGAACTCGGGCTCGGGGCCGAAGAAGGCGGTGTCAGCCAGGCCGGTGGAGCCCAGGTAATCCAGGGCTTTCTGGGCCAGGGCGCGCGGGCAGCGGGCGTAGGGCTTGCCGCTGCGGGGCTCCTGAATCGAGCAGATCAGGCTGAGGGTTTTGTGGCTGTAGAAGGGGTCGATCCAGGCGGTGTTCGGATCCGGCACCATCGCCATGTCCGACTCATTGATCGCCTTCCAACCGCGAATCGAGGAGCCGTCGAAGGCCACGCCCTCCGTGAAGGCAGCTTCATCAATCAGGTCCTGGCAGACGGTGAGGTGCTGCCATTTGCCGTGAAGATCGACGAACTTGAGGTCGATCAGCTCGATGCCCTCGTCCTTGATCTGACGGAGGACGTCCTGGGCGGTCTTGGCCATGACGTGGTCGGGTGGAGGCTGAAGGATGGGCCCGCCTGGAACCGGGCTGGCCGGGACCGTACGGATCAACGCTGGCAGCCTATGTAGCGCCTGTAACCAAAAGAGCGGTTCGTGGCCGATCGACGCCCTGCGTAACCGTTTCTGTCAACTTCGCCAGATGCAGGCTCTGGCAAGGGATCTGGCGGTTTGCAGGTGCTACGTTCCGGCTCAGGTGCGTCGAACCTTTCTCGCCATGCGCGATGCCATCACCGGTCTGATCGGTCGTTACGACCAGCTCGGTCGCTATCTCGATCGCGATGCCATCGAGCGCATCTCCGGTTACCTCGGTGAATCCGCCCTGCGCCTGGCGGCCGTGGAACTGATCAACGGTGAGGCGGCGGAGATTGTCCGCGAAGCCAGCCAGCGCCTCTGGCAGGCCGATCCTGAGCTGCTGCTCCCCGGCGGCAACGCTTACACGACCCGTCGCTGGGCCGCCTGCCTGCGCGACATGGACTACTTCCTGCGCTACACCAGCTACGCCCTGATCGCCGGCGACAGCACGATCCTCAATGAGCGGGTGCTCAACGGTCTCGACGACACCTACAAGAGCCTCGGTGTGCCCACCGGCCCGACCGTGCGCAGCATTGCCCTGATGGCGGATGTGGTGTGCGAGAAGCTCTCGGAGGCCGGCGTCGCCGATGCTGCCGCCCTCACCGCCGTGGTGCGCGCCCCGTTTGATCACCTCTGCCGCGGCCTGGCCGACACCAACGTCCGCGCCCGCTGAGGCCCCTCCCTCCGCCACGCATCGCTGCGTAGGCTCCCTGAATCCAGACCCTTCCCAGGCCTTGGCAACCCTCACCTCCCCCGTGTCCGATCGGCACCGTCTGTCCCTCGGCCCGATCGCCACACCGGATCGGTTGCTGCTTGGCCCCGGCCCCTCCAACGCCCATCCCACGGTGCTGCAGGCCCTGAGCCGCACACCGATCGGCCACCTCGACCCGCTCTACGTGGCGCTGATGGGTGAGGTGCAGGAGCTGCTGCGCTACGTGTGGCAGACCGACAACCGCCTCACCCTGCCGATGAGCGGCACCGGCTCGGCGGCCATGGAAGCCACCCTGGCCAACATGGTGGAGCCGGGTGACACCGTGCTGGTGGCCGTGAAGGGCTACTTCGGCCTGCGCCTGCAGGACATGGCCGGCCGCTACCGCGCTGATGTGCGCACGATCGAGAAACCCTGGGGTGAGGCCTTCAGCCTCGAGGAGATCGAAGCGGGTCTCAAGGAGCACCGCCCCAGGATCCTGGCGATGGTGCACGCCGAAACCTCCACCGGCGTCTGTCAGCCGATGGAGGGCATCGGCGATCTCTGCCGCCAGTACGACTGCCTGCTGCTGCTTGACACCGTCACCTCCCTCGGTGCGGTGCCCCTCTATCTGGACGACTGGAAGGTCGACCTGGCCTACAGCTGCAGCCAGAAGGGCCTGAGCTGCCCACCGGGCCTCGGCCCCTTCACCATGGGCCTCCGCGCTGAGGAGAAGCTGGCCGCCCGCAGTGGCAAGGTGCCCAACTGGTATCTGGATGTGAGCCTGCTCAACCAGTACTGGGGCAGCGACCGCGTGTACCACCACACGGCTCCGGTGAACATGAACTTCGGCATGCGCGAGGCCCTGCGCTTGATCGCCGAGGAGGGTCTGGAGAATGTCTGGGCCCGCCATCGCCGCAACGCCGAACGCCTCTGGGCCGGTCTCGAGCGCCTCGGCCTTCAGCCCCACGTGCCGATCGAGCTGCGCCTGCCCACCCTCACCACGGTGCGCATTCCCGAGGGTGTGGACGGCAAGGCCTTCACCCTGCACCTGCTCAACAACCATGGCATCGAGGTGGGCGGCGGACTGGGCGCCCTGGCCGGCAAGGTGTGGCGCATCGGCCTGATGGGATACAACAGCCGCGAGGAGAACGTGGATCGGCTGCTCAATCTGCTGGAGCAGGAGCTGCCGGCGTTCCGCAGCGCTGCTCCCGTCGCTGCCGCCGCCGCCGCCTGAACCAGTCCTCCAGCTGGGCGGAGCAGCGCTCCGCCTCCAGGCCGCCCCGCACCTCCATGGCGTGATGGGCGCTTGGATCGGTGCTCAGATCGAGCACGCCACCCAGACCGCCGCGCTTGGGATCGCCCGCTCCGTAGATCACCCGGCCCATGCGGGCCTGCACCAGCGCGCCGGCGCACATCGGGCAGGGTTCGAGCGTCACCAGCAGCGTGCAATCGTTGAAGCGCCAGTCGCCGCGAAGCCGCGCCGCCTGCTGCAGGGCCCCCAGTTCGGCGTGGCCGAGCGGCTGTTGATCGCGTTCGCGCCGGTTGCTGCCCCAGCCGATCGCCCGGCCGTCACCATCCAGCACCACGGCGGCCACCGGGATCTCCCCCTGCTGCCCCACCCGTTCGGCGCGGCGCAGCAGGCGCTCCATCCAGGCGAGGGCATCGAGCGGCACTGCAGGGGATGCGGGGGATGCGGGGGATGCCACGCCCTCAGCCTGCCACCGGCCGCCGGGTCGTGCGGGCTGGGTTGGAGAATGGTGGGCCTTGTCGCGCGGTCTTGGCGCTAGCCCCCCAGCATGAGCATGAGGCTGGCCTGCCCGCCTTCCCCGATCCGGGCATCGAGGATCCTTCCCTGACGGCCTTCCTCACCCAGGCGGCCGACCTGCTCGGGCGCTGGTGGTCGTCCTCCGCCAGCCGTCCGCCCCTGCCCAGCCTGAGCGTGCTGGCCGAGGTGGCACCCGCCGTTGAGGGGCTCGGCCCCCAGGCCCTGCTCGACAGCCTGCAGCTGGTGATGGACGGGGCCTACAACCCCTGCCATCCCGGCGCCCTGGCCCACCTGGATCCGCCGCCGCTCACGGCCTCGGTGGTGGCCGATCTGATCGCCGCCGGCCTGAACAACAATCTGTTGGCGGAGGAGCTCTCCCCGAGCCTCAGCCGGCTTGAACGCAGCCTCACCGCCTGGCTGGCCGAACGGCTCGGCCTGGGTGAGGGCTCCGGCGGTGTGGCCGCCAGCGGCGGCAGCCTCAGCAACCTGATGGCCCTGGTGGTGGCCCGCCATCAGGCCGGCCTGCAGGGGCGCCAGGACGCCCTGGTGTTCTGCAGCGCCGATGCCCATGTGTCGATCGGCAAGGCCCTGGCTGTCATGGGTCTGCCGGATGGAGCCCTGCGCCCCCTGCCTGTGGATGCGGGCGGACGGCTGCAGGTCGAGGCCCTGGACGAGGGCCTGGCCGCTGCCGCCGCCGCTGGTCGGCCCGTGCTGGCGGTGGTGGCCACGGCCGGCACCACCGTGCGCGGTGCCGTGGATCCGATCGGGCCGATCGCCGCCCTCTGCCGACGGCACGGGGTGTGGCTGCACGTGGATGGGGCGATCGGTGCGGTGTTCGCCCTGGTGCCTGCCCATGCTTCGCGCGTGCCCGAGCTGGGTCTGGCCGATTCGCTCACGGTGAATCCCCAGAAGCTGCTCGGCATCACCAAGACCTCCTCGCTGCTGCTGCTGCGTCGCCCTGAAGCGCTGGCACGTTGCTTTGCCACAGGCCTGCCCTACATGGAACCCAGCTGGGCCGATGCCCATGGCGGTGAGTGCGGCCTACAGGGCACGCGGCCGGCGGAGATTCTCAAGCTCTGGCTGGGTCTGCGTCAGCTCGGGCTGCGCGGCATCGAGGCGGTGCTGAGCGGTGCGGTGCAGCGCCGCCAGCGCCTGCAGCTGCTGCTGGAGCCCCTGCCGCTGGAGCTGCTCAGCGGTCCGCTGCACCTGCTTGCCTTCACCCCGCGCGGCCTCAGCCCGCAGCTGGCCGACCAGTGGAGCGCTCGCACGCGCCAACAGCTGCTCGAGCGCCAGCTGATGCTGTCACGCCCCCTCCATGCCGGGCGCCACCATCTCAAGGCGGTGCTGGGCAATCCCCACACCGGTGATGCCGAGCTGCAGGCCCTGGCCGACGGTGTGACGGCCTCCCTCGCCCCTTTCGCCGCCGTCCCCAGCCATGACTGATCCCTCCCCCCGTGGCCGCTGGGTCGCCATCGTGACCGGCGCGATCTCGATCGCGATCGCCGTGGCCTACCTGGCGCTGATCACCGTGCTCGATGCCCGCGGTCCTCTGCAGCCGCCGCCGCCGGAGGCCCTGGTGGGCTTCATCGCTCCGGCCTGGGTGGCAGCTGCCCCTGTTTCCGCTGCAGTGGTTCCACCACGCGGCTGAAGGCCGTCGCCAGGAAGCTGCGCAGGGCCGAGTCGCGCCGGTTGAGGTCGTACTGGCGCTGCACCACCTCCTGGATGCCGCCGTCGCCCCAGTCCTGGTCCTGCTGGAAGTAGGTGATGAAGCTGCGGCCGGCCACCCGCGTCAGCCAGGCGGCCCCCACGGCCTGGACCGCCCGGCTCAGCAGCAGGGCCGGCAGGTTGAGGCTGAGGGCGGTGCTGATCAGGCTGAGCCCCCCCTTGATCACCCCCAGGCTGGCCAGGGTGCGCCCCACGGACACCGCCAGCTCCTGGGCGGCGGCCCTGCTGAGGGTGACGCCGTAGATGCGGCCGATCTCCACCACCATCTGGGCATTCACGGCCGCCGCGCCGAGCAGATCGAGCACCGGCAGTGGTGTGGCGGCCAGCACCCCGGCGCTGATCCACACGTAGCGCTCCACCACCGCCTCGGCATCGCTGAGGCGCTGCTCGCCCAGCAGCTGCCGCCCCGCCTCCGACAGGCGGCGGCTCTGCAACAGGATGTTGTCGGCGATCAGCTCCTCGCCATCGCTGTGCAGCACCTGGGCGATGCGGCGCAGCAGGGCATCGATCTCTGGGGGCGGTTGCAGCGGCCTGCCCCCTGGCCGTGGCACCGACTGGGGCGCAGCGCTGGCGGCGAGCACGTCGTCCGGGGCGATGCGCCCCTGGCTGCGGCGGCGCAGCAGCGCCAGCAGGCGCCGTTCCTCCTCCTGCCCCCGCAGATCGGCCTTGTTGAGCACCAGCAGCAGGCGCTTGCCCAGATCCGCCAGGGCGCTGAACACCTCCAGCTCCGCGGCCCGCAGGTCGCCATCCACCACCAGCACCAGCAGATCGGCCTGGGCTGCCTGGCGGCGGGCCAGCTGCTCGCGCTCCAGACCCACCGCGCCGGCTTCGAGGATGCCGGGGGTATCCACCAGTCGCAGGCCCCGCTGCAACCCCTTGAGCCGCAGCCGGTAGGTGTGACAGGCCTCGGTGGAGCCCATGGCGGCCCCCACCTCACCCACCACATCGTTGAGCAGGGCGCGGATCAGGGAGGTCTTGCCGCTCGACCCCACGCCGAACACCACCAGCACCAGATCGCCGCGTTGCAGTTCCTCGGCCACGCGCCGGCGCTCCTGCTCCAGGGCCTGGCGCTGCACGTCATCGCGGATGCGGCTGAGCAGGGCATCGATGGCCTCGAGGTTCTGCTGGGCCGCCTCCTGGCGGTTGCCCGGAGCCTCCGGCAGCGGCGTGGCCCCTCCGGTGCTGCGGCCAGCCCCCAGACGACCCCCACCGCGGCGCCAGTCGATCAGCCAGGGCCAGGCCAGGCGCGCCAGCACCAGGGCGCCGCCACCGAACAGCAGCAGCGTCACCGGCCCCACCAGCCAGCTCGGCAGCAGGTAGCTGAGCTGCCAGAGCAGGCTGTTGACCGCCTGGAGCACGGCCGTGAGCAGCACCACCGCCAGGAGGGCGGCGCCAAGCCAGATCCAGGGCCGTCCGGGCAGCTTCAAGGGGTGGGCGCTCCGCGGCGGTCGGGCATCGGCGGTTGGGGTTGCGGACTCAGGCTGCCCTGGCCCGCCGAGCGGATGATGTCGCTCCAGAGGCCCGCCGCCAAGGCGCTGCTGGCGTGGGTGGGGCGGTTGTCGTCGTTGCCCAGCCAGATGCCGATCGTCCACTGGCGTTGCGGCTCCGAGCCGATGAACAGCAGGTCGCGGCCATCGTTGGTGGTGCCGGTCTTGCCCCCTTCCTGGCCCCCGAGGCTGGCGGCACGGCCGGTGCCGCTGCGCACCACCGCCTGCAGCAGCTCCTGCATGCGCGTGGCCGTGGCGGCGCTCAGCACGCGCCGGCCGGGGGTGAGCCGGGCGGCGCCCTGGCCGGAGCCCGTGCGGGTGTCGCCATCGGTGAGCAGCCGGATCGTGCTGGGGGCATGCCACACCCCGCCGTTGGCCACGGCGGCGTAGGCGCCGGTGAGCTCCAGCAGTCGCACCTCCGCCTGCCCCAGCACCAGGCCGGGCACGGGCTCCAGGGGGGTGGTGATGCCCAGGGCCCGGGCCCTGGCCACCACCGCCTCCAGGCCGAGGCGGCGGGCCAGGCGCAGGGCGGCTGTGTTGCTGGAGCTGGCGAAGGCGCTGCGCAGGCTGAGCTGGCCGCCACAGCCGCTGCCGTAGGCCTGGCCGCCCCAGTCGAGCGGAGCGCAGCTCAGCCGATCGCCGGGCTGAAGCCCCCGCTCGAGGGCTTCGAGGTAGGTGAACAGCTTGAAGGTGCTGCCCGGTTGGCGCAGGGCCATGCTGGCCCGGTTGAACTGGCTGCGGCTGTAGTCGCGGCCGCCGGCGATCGCCAGGATGCCCCCGTTGCGGCTATCGAGCACCACCACGGCCCCTTGGCTCACGCTGGCTGCGGTGCCGGCCAGCAGCCCCTTCAGGCGGCGTTCCACCACCTGCTGCAGCAGCGGATCGAAGTGGGTCGATACCAGGAAGTTGCCCTCCGCCGCCACGTCGGCTCCGAGCAGGCTGTCGAGATCGCGCCGCACCTGATCGGTGTAGAAGGGCGCCGGACGCTGCCCGTCAGCCGCATCCGAGCCGGCACGGGCTCCCCCGGAGCAGGCGGTGCCGGCCAGGGCGATCGGTCGGCGCCTGGCCCGGCGGGCCGCCTCGGCGCTGAGCCCGCCGTTGTCGACCATCTTCAGCAGCACGCGGTTGCGCGACGCCAGGGCCGCCTCGGGCTGGCTGCAGGGGTCGTAGCCGTTGGGCGACGGCAGCAGGCCCACCAGCAGCGCGGCTTCCTCAAGGCGGAGTGTGCTGGCGGGCCGACCGAAGTAGGCGCGGGCGGCGTCCTCAAAGCCCCAGCCCACCCCGAGGTACACGCGGTTCAGATAGCTCAGCAGCAGATCGCGCTTGCTGAACCGGGTCTCCAGTTGCAGTGCCACCAGCAGTTCACGCCACTTGCGGCCCACCGTTTCCCCCTGGCCCACCTGCTCGGGGTAGAGGCTGCGAGCCAGCTGCTGGGTGATCGTGCTGCCGCCCTCCAGCACCCGACCCCCCAGCAGATTCGCCACCAGTGCACGGGCGGTCCCGATCGGATCCACGCCGGGATGCCACCAGAAACGGCTGTCTTCGCTGGCGAGCAGGGCCTGCACCAGCACCGGCGGATAGGCCTCCAGCCCGCTGTTCTCGCGGTGCTGGCTGGATTCGGCGGCCCGCATCGGCCGGTTGAGCCGGTCGTAGAGCACCAGCGGGCCGCGCACGCTGGCCAGATCGCCGCGGATCGGCACCCGCAGCGCGGCCCAGCCCAGCAGGGCCAGGCCCGTGGCGGCGCCGGCGGCCAGCAGGGCACTGCCCGCGCGACCCAGCCAGCGCCGTCCAGGCGCCGCAGCGGCTTCGAACTGCAGCCAGGGAACGTCGTCCTCCCCCGGCGCCAGGGTCACCCGGTCGCCCTCGACCAGCAGCAGCTCCTGCACACGCCGCCCGCGCCACCACAGCCCGTTGCTGGAGCCGAGATCCCGCAGCAGCCAGCGGCCGCCATGGCGCTCCAGCACCGCATGCCGGTTGCTCGCCGCCGCCGCGGCCACGTGGATCTCGGCGCTGGGGTCCCGGCCGATCCGGTACAGCCCACCGACCAGCGTCAGGCGCTGCTCTCCGGCACCGGCACCGCCCCAGCGCAGCCAGGCGGGCCGGGCTTCAGCGCGCCCGGGCGCCATACTGCCGCACCCCATCAAGCACCAGGCAGGCCACGGCCAGGTTGATTGCCACGTCGGCGCCGTTGAACACCGGGAAGGAGATCGGCACCAGTTCGAGGAAGTCCACCACCATGCCCAGGCGCCAGCGGTCGAGGCCGTTGCCGACGGCGCCACCGAGCAGCAGGCCGAGTCCCAGCCATTGCAGCCGCCGCAGGGGGCCGGCGGTCTGGATCCAGGTCACCAGGGCGATCGCCACCAGCGCGCTCACCGCGCCCAGGGCGGCCGCGTTGCCGCTGAGCATGCTGAAGGCGGCGCCGGTGTTGAACACCAACTGCTGTTGCAGCAGGCCGGGCACCAGGGGTTGCACGCCCCGACCGGCCAGGTGCTGCAGCGCCCAGGCCTTGCTGATCTGATCGATCAGCACCACCGCCAGGGCTACCCGATAGGTCGGCGTGCTCACGCTTCCACCAGCAGCAGGCGGCGCAGCGGCAGGGCCAGCACGGCCACGGCGCAGCAGAGCAGCAGTTGCGGCAGCAGCGGACCGACGCTGTAGCTGATCAGCAGCTGCGGCAGGGCCCCGTTCCAGCGCTGCACCAGGCCGCCCAGCAGCAGGTTGGCGAGCCCGCAGAGCTGCAGCACAGCCAGGCCCACGATCGCGGCGGCCGTGAGGTTCAGCAGTTGATCCATGCCCGGTTGCCGGGCCAGCCGGCCGGTGACCCAGGCCGCCGGCAGGAAGCCGGCCAGATAGCCGAAGCCCGGATCGAGCAGGTAGGTGAGCCCGCCGCCGGCGTGGAACACCGGCAGTTCGAACAGCCCCAGGCTGATGTAGGCCACCCCCGCCAGCATGGCGGCCCGCGGCCCGCACACCAGGGCGGTGAGCAGCAGGGCCGGCACCTGCAGGGTGATCGGCAGGGGAATCACGCTGAAGCCCGCCGGTCCCAGGGCCGGCAGGGCCGCCTGGATCAGCCCGCCCGTGAGGATCAGCAGCAATCCGGCGATGGCACCGCTCCAGTTGGCTAGGGCGCGCACAGCTGCTCAGTCAGTCGCCCCATCCTGCAGGAGAGTGGGCGCCGTGCAATGCCCTGTCTGCCGTGGCCAGTGAATCCACCAGCCCCGCACCGGCGCTCAGCGTCGGCACGGCGGTGCGTCTGCTGCAGACACCGCCCTTCCTGAAGACCGCCGACCCGATGCCGATGCTGCGCCCGCCCGACCTGGTCGATGCCGGCGAGGTGGGTCAGGTGGTGGGCCTGCGGGCCCTGGAGCAGGTGGCGGTGCGCTTCCGGCGCGGCACCTTCCTGCTGGAGAGCCGTCAGCTGGAGCGGGTCAGCGGCTGAGCGGGTGCTGCCCCCAGACGTGCTCCGCCTGGCGGAGGGCCTCAGCCGGTCCGCAGAGGCTCAGGCTGGGCTGGCTCAGCAGCCGCTGGGCGACGTCGTGCAGATCCGCGGCCGTGAGCCGGCTGGCCTGCTCGAGGCAGCGGTCGGCAAAGTCCGCCGGTAAGCCATGGCCGAGCACCAGGGCGAGGCGATCGGCCAGCTGGCTGCAGGTCTGGCGACCGAGGGCCTCCTGGCCGCGGAACTTGGCCAGGGCGAGTTCCAGTTCCTCGGCGCTCAGGGCCACCTCCAGCAGCCGCTGCCATTCATTGAGCAGTTCCGTGGTGGCTTCGCTGGCCCGCTCGCTGGAGCTGGAGAGGTGCATCACGAAGGGCGATGCCCCCAACCGGGCCGGATGGTGCACGCCCACGTCGTAGGCCAGGCCGTGCTCCTCGCGCAGGGCCACGAACAGCCGGCTCGACATGCCCACCCCCAGGTGGCAGTGCAGCAGGCGCAGGGCCAGGGCGTCCGGCGTCCCCAGCGGCACGGTGGTGCAGCCCAGCATCAGCACCAGTTGCTCGGTGTCGTCCTGGCAGTGGCAGAGGCCGCCCGCCGTGGCGCCGGCCGGACCCTCCTGGCGTTGTGGCGCACTGGAGCTCCAGTGGCCGGCCGCCAGGCCGCTGAGCAGCATCGCCTCCACGCCGCTGGGGATCTGCCCCGCCAGCACCAGCACGCTGCCCTGGCGGCCCAGTGCCGCGGCCTGCTCCAGCAGTTGCGGCCGTCCCAGCTGCTCGAGATCCGCCTCCACCCCCAGGGGGTCGTGGCCGTAGGGGCCAGTGCCGTAGAGCTGATGGCGCAGCTGGTCGTGGGCGAGCTGGAACGGGTCCTCGCGCTGGCGCTGCAGGGTCTGCAGGTTGAGCTGGCGCTCCAGGGTGATCTGGTCCTCCACCAGCCAGGGGCTGTCCACCATCTGCAGCAGCAGCGGCAGCAGCCGCTCCGCGTCATCACTGGCGCACTTAAGGCTGATCAGGGTGGCGTCCTCCGCCGCCTCGCAGCGCAGACCGGCGCCGTGGCCCTCCACCAGGTCGGCCAGGGCTTCGCCGCTGAGTTCACCGCAGCCGCGGCTGAGCACGCCCGCCAGCAGCTGGGCAGCGCCCCGCCGGCCGCTGGGATCGGTGCTGCTGCCGCCCCGCAGCCAGAGCTTCGCCGAAAGGATCGCCGGGCCGGGGCGATGCAGCAACCACAACGGAATGCCGCCGGCAAGCTGCCGCTGCTCGAGGGTGCTGCTCATGCCGGCAGGGCCCGCAGGGTGAAGGCCCGCTCGGGGGCGAGCTGGGGGATGAGCTCCCGGCTCAGACGATCTCCATCCCAGTGCTGCAGCCAGCTCAGCGGTGCCTCGAGGTTGTGCTCACGGCCCCACAGGGCGCTGTTGCCCACCATGGCCGCCACCGAGCCGGGGGCCTCAAGGCTGAAGCGGTAGCCGTTGCCCACCAGCCGTCGCGCCCGCTCCAGTTCGGCCTCGCCCGGAGGTTCCTCCAACAGTTCATGCAGCAGGCGCTGCACCTCCTGCTCCACCGCCGGCAGCTGCTCCGGCTCGCACACCGCCTCCAGCAGCACCAGGCAGCCCGACTCGAGCACGTTGAGATCGAGGTCGATGCTCTCCACCAGCCGCAGCTGCTCGCGCAGGCGCTCCACCAGCCGGCTGCGGCGGCCCTCCGCCAGCAGGGTGGTGAGCAGGTCGCCGCCCACCACGGCGTCTTGATCCGCAGCACCCGGGAGCCGCCAGGCCATCAGCAGCCGCGCCGCCTCCAGCCGTGGCAGCTCCAGGCTGGTGCTGCCAGGGTGCAGCTGCAGCGGTCGCACGGCGGCGGTTTCGCTCGCCGCCGCCAGATCGGCCAGTCCGGACTCCTGCAGCTGCTTCTGCAACCGCAGGCCCTTCAGGGGACCGGCCATCGCCAGACAGCAGCGATCAGCGCGGTAGTGGCGCCGGTGAAAAGCCTCCATGGCGGCCGGGCGATGGGCCTCCAGCGCCTCGCGCCGACCGAGGATCGGCTGGCCATAGGCGTGGTCGGGGCAGGCCTGGCGCAACAGTTCCTGGAAGGCCACCTCCTCGGGCTGGTCCTCGCTCTGGGCCAGCTCCTCAAGCACCACCTGGCGCTCCATGGCGAAATCGGCGGGTTCCAGCCGCGGCTGCAGCACCAGATCCAGCAGCAGATCCAGGGCTTCGGCCGCCCCGTCGGGGGGGATCAGCACGTGGAAATGCACGTCGTCGAAACCGGTGGCGGCGTTGCTGCTGCCACCGAGGGCTTCGATGCGGCGGTCGAACTCACCGGCGGCCAGCCGGGTGCTGCCCTTGAACACCATGTGTTCCAGAAAGTGGGCCATGCCCGATTCCTCGGTCTGCTCGCTGGCGCTGCCGGCGCGGCACCAGAAATCGAGGCACAGCACCGGCGATTCGGGCAGATCCAGCTGCACCAGCGGCACGCCGTTGCCGAGCCTGTGCCGCTGCGGTTCCGGCAGGGGCGGGGCGGTGGGGCCGGAGGTTGGCGGCAAGCGGCTCGGCGGCATGGCTGAACTGCATTCTGCTGGCAGGATCGGAAGTCCGTTGCCCCGGGAGATCCCATGAGCTCAGCCGCCCTAGGCATCCATCCGCTGGTGGACGCCCTGGCCGAGCGCATCCGCACCTGCTGGCAGGGGCTGCCGGAGCTGGCACCACTGGCGGTGGACCCGGAGCTGGAGGCGATCAGCGGCAGCCTCGATGGCGAGGCTCTGTTCATCCGCAACGAGCTGCGTCAGTGCCGCGGCCTGCGCAAGCTCCATCTGGAAACGGCCCGCCTCGGCGCCGGCCTGCAGATCCTGCACTGCGTGTTCTTCCCCGACCCCCGCTACGACCTGCCGGTGTTCGGGGCCGACATCGTCGCCGGCCGTGGGGTGGTGTCGGCCGCGATCGTGGACCTCTCGCCGGTGGCCGGTGCCCTGCCGGAGGCCGTGCTGCACCGGCTGCAGGCCCTGCCCCGCCGCACGTTCAGCCAGGAGCGCGATCTGCCGGAGTGGGGCTCGATCTTCTCCCCCTATGTGCGCTTCGTCCGGCCCGCCGATGCGGCCGAGGAACAGCAGTTCATCGCTGTGGTGGTGGACTTCCTGGAGGTGCTGGCCGCCGCCGCCGCCGAGGCCGTACCGCAGGCGATCGACCACCCCGATACGGTGATACGTCATCAAGGTCAGCTCTCGTATTGCCAGCAGCAGAAGCGCAACGACAAGACCAGGCGGGTCCTCGAGAAAGCGTTCAATCCCCAGTGGGCGGACCGCTACATCGAGGAGCTCCTGTTCGACGACCCAGCCCCCCTGCGCTGATGGGGCTGCGGCGCCCCTGGCTCCTGGCCGGTGGCGCCCTGGTGCTGCTGGTGGCCGGCCTGCTGCTGGCGCGGGGGCTGCAGCGCCCCGCCCCGAAGACGGCCCCGGCCGCCAGCGGCCGGAGTGCTGGCGCACCGGTGGTGGCGGAGGGCGTGTCGGCCCTGGGCCGCCTGGAGCCCGCCGGTGATGTGCGCCGCTTGGCGGCGCCGATGATCGGCATGGCCGGCAGCCCGCGGCTCACCGACCTGCTGGTGCAGGAAGGGGAGCGCGTCCAGCGCGGCCAGCTGCTGGCCAGCTTCGATAACCGTCCCGGACTGCTGGCCGATCGACGCCTGCTGCAGACCCGCATCACCAGCCTCGGGCAGCAGCTGGCCCTGCTCGAGCGCGATACCGGCCGTTACCGCCGCCTGGCCCAGGGCGGCGCCACGCCCCGCGGTGATCTCGACAACCGCGAGATGAAGCTGATCGATCTGCGCGGCGACCTGAATGAGGCCCGGGCCCAGCTGGCCAAGGTGCAGACCGACCTGGTGCTCAGCGAACTGCGGGCGCCGATCGACGGCACGGTGCTGCGCATCACCGCTCGCCCCGGTGAGCGTCCCGGCGATTCCGGCGTGCTGGAGCTCGGCGCCACCGACCGGATGGAAGCGGTGGCCGAGGTGTATGAGAGCGACATCAACCGCGTCCGTGTGGGCCAGCTGGTGCGCCTCACCAGCGAGAACGGGGGCATGGCTGGCCAGCTGCAGGCCCGGGTGCTGCGCATCTCGCCCCAGGTGCGTCAGCGCAACGTGCTCTCCACCGACCCTACCGGCGATGCCGATGCCCGCGTGGTGGAGGTGCGCCTGGCCCTCGATCCCACCGATGCCGAGCGGGTGCGTGATCTGGCCGGCATGAAGATCATCGCCCGCTTCAACCCGTGAGTGCCTGGCGCCGTCTGGGCTCGCTCTGGCAGGCGCGCCGCATTCCCCTGGCCTGGTTGCTGCTCACCCGCCAGCCGGTGCGGCTGGCGGTGGCCCTGGCCGGCATCAGCTTCGCTGGCATCCTGATGTTCATGCAGCTCGGGTTCCGCGACGGGCTGTTTGATGCCAGCGTCACGGTTCACCGGTTGTTCGATGCCGACCTGGTGCTGATCAGCCCGCGTTCCACCAGTTCGGTGGCGATGGCGGGGTTCCCCGGACGGCGGCTGGTGCAGGCCATGGCCGTGCCGGAGGTGGAGGGGATCACGCCGGTGCGCTGGAGCCTGCTGCTCTGGCGCAACCCCCAGACCCGCGGCACCCGCTCGATCCTGGCCCTGGGCTTTGAGCCGGGTGATCCCCTGTTCACCGATCCGACCCTGGCGCCGAAGGCCGGCCTGCTCACCCAGAAGGGGCGCGTGCTGTTCGATGAGCAGTCGCGGCCGGAGTTCGGTCCGGTGGCCGACTGGTTCAAGGCCGGCCGCACGGTGGAAAGCGAGATCAGCGGCCAGCGCGTGCGCGTGGCCGGCCTGGTGGGGCTGGGCACCTCCTTCGGCGCCGACGGCAACCTGCTCACGAGCCGGGAAACCTTCCTGGAGCTGATGCCCGACACCCCGCCGGGCAGCATCGAGGTGGGCCTGATCCGCCTTCAGCCGGGTGCCGATGCCGCCGCGGTGCAGGAACGGCTCAGGCGGATGCTGCCCAACGACGTGCGCGTGCTCAGCAAGCAGGGCTTCATCGCCTTCGAGCAGGACTACTGGCGCTCCAGCACCTCCATCGGCTTCATCTTCAGCCTCGGCGCCGCCATGGGCTTCGTGGTGGGTTGCGTGATCGTGTACCAGGTGCTCTATTCCGATGTCAGCGACCACCTGCCCGAATACGCCACGCTGATGGCAATGGGCTACCGGCTGCCCACCCTGCTGGGTGTGGTGGCCCGGGAGGGATTGCTGCTGGCCGCCTTCGGCTACCTCCCCGCCTACGCGGCCGGTCAGGGCCTCTATGCCCTGGTGCGCAGCGCCACCCAGCTCCCCGTGGCGATGGACACGACCCGCGCCACCACCGTGTTCACGATGATCCTGGTGATGTGTATGGCCTCCGCCGCCCTGGCGATGCGCAAGCTGGGCGATGCCGATCCGGCGGAGATCTTCTGATGACGATCCTGCGCGAGCCGTCGGCCGGCGACGGCCTGGCCATCGAGCTTGAGGGGCTCAGCCACTGGTTCGGCGGTGGCTCCACCCGCCGCCAGGTGCTGCAGGGGGTGGACCTGAAGGTGGCGCCCGGTGAAGTGGTGCTGCTCACCGGACCCTCCGGCTGTGGCAAGACCACCCTGCTCACCCTGGTGGGGGCGCTGCGCCAGGTGCAGCAGGGCTCGGTGCGGGTGCTCGGCCAGCCGCTCCATGGAGCCAGCCGCGGCAGTCGCCAGCGCCTGCGCCGCTCGATCGGCATGATCTTCCAGGGCCACAACCTGCTGCGCTGCCTCACCGCCGAGCAGAACGTGCAGATGGGCTCCGATCTGCTGCCTGGCCTGGGGTACCGCGCCCGCCGCGACCAGGCGCGCGAGTGGTTGCGGGCGGTGGGCCTCGGCGATGAGCTGCACAAGCTGCCCCACGATCTCTCCGGTGGCCAGAAGCAGCGGGTGGCGATCGCCCGGGCCCTGGCGGCCCACCCCCGTCTGCTGCTGGCCGATGAACCCACGGCGGCCCTCGACTCCCGCACCGGCCGGGAGGTGGTGGAGCTGCTGCAGCGCCTGGCGCGCGAGCAGGGCTGCGCCGTGCTGATGGTCACCCATGACCCGCGCATCCTCGATATCGCCGATCGGCTGGTGCGGATGGAGGACGGCCGTCTGCAGGAAGATGCGCTTCCCCAGCTGGTGGCAGGCGATCGTTCGGTAAGGTGAGGAATCTCCCAGATCCCTGATCGCCTCCATGGCCAAGCGCCGCAACCTCAAGAAGGAAAAGCAGGAGCGCAACCGCGCCTACGCCCGCAAGTTCAAGAAGCGCAAGCTGCGCAACGACGGTCGCGGTGAAGGTGCCGGCAACGGTGTGACCGGCACGGCCAACAACGGCGGCGCCGCCGACTGATCCAGGGCCCTGCCATCCGGGCTGAGACGGCCCCCTGGGGGATCCTGAGGGATCCCCGTTTTTTTGCCCCGCGAACCGCGCGGAACGGATCATGTTCCTGAGCGTCGTCATCCCCACCTACAACCGTCTGCCGATCCTGCAGAAATGTCTGCGGGCCCTGGAGCAGCAGCGGCTGGAGGCCCCGATCAGCGCCTACGAGGTGGTGCTGGTGGACGATGGCTCCACCGATGACACGGTGGCCTGGTTGCAGGCCCATGGCGCTGCCTTCCCGCACGTGCGTCTGGTGCAGCAGGACCATGGCGGGCCGGCCGAGGGGCGCAACCGCGGCGTGGAGCACGCCCGGGGCGATGTGATTGTGTTCATCGACAGCGATCTGGTCGTCACCGAGTCGTTCCTGATCAGCCATGCCCGCCGCCTGCAGGCCAGCTGGCGAGAGCGTGGGGATCGCCTCTGCTTCACCTATGGCGCGGTGATCAACACCGCCAATTTCGAGAATCCCACCAGCGAACCGCACAAGCTGCGCGATCTCTCCTGGGCCTACTTCGCCACCGGCAACGTGGCGATCGATCGCCAGGTGCTGGAGCGCAGCGGTCTGTTCGACACCCGCTTCCGCCTCTACGGCTGGGAGGACCTGGAACTGGGCGAGCGCCTGCGGCGCATGGGCGTGGTGCTGGTGCGCTGCCCGGAGGCCGTGGGCTACCACTGGCATCCACCCCTGAGCCTGGAACAGGTTCCGCGCCTGATCGCGGTGGAGGGGGAGCGGGCCAAGATGGGTCTGGTTTTCTACCGCAAGCACCCCACCCGCCGGGTGCGGTTCATCATCCAGTTCACCTGGTTGCATCGTCTGCTCTGGGAGCTGCTCACCGCCGGTGGTCTGCTGAACGAGCGCAGCCTGCGGCCTCTGCTGGTCTGGTTGATCCGGCGCGGCAAGCCGGGCCTGGCGATGGAGCTGCTGCGTCTGCCCTTGAACCGCATCGGTGTGCGCGCCCTCTACGCCGAGGCGCGGGCCGCCGGGCTCGCCTGAGGGCAGCCGTTCCGGCGCAGGCCGTTTGATAGGGTGCCGAGGTCCATTTCACTCCGCACACCTGCACGTTTCGGGTGACCGGACCCGCGGCCCAGGCCGCAGCCGTGTCCCTGGCAGGTGGAGGCGAACCCGAAACCCTTCAACTCAACATGGCTGTTGTCACCCTCGCCGAAATGATGGAGGCGGGTGCCCACTTCGGGCACCAAACCCGCCGCTGGAACCCCAAGATGTCGCGCTACATCTACTGCGCGCGCAACGGGGTCCACATCATCGATCTCGTGCAGACCGCCGTCTGCATGAACAACGCTTACAAGTGGGTGCGCAGTGCCGCGCGCAGCGGCAAGCGCTTCCTGTTCGTGGGCACCAAGAAGCAGGCCTCTGAGGTGATTGCCCTCGAAGCCAGCCGTTGCGGCGCCGCCTACGTGAACCAGCGCTGGCTTGGCGGCATGCTCACCAACTGGACCACGATGCGCGCCCGCATCGACCGCCTCAAGGATCTGGAGCGCATGGAGGCCTCCGGTGCCATCGCCATGCGCCCCAAGAAGGAAGCGGCTGTGCTCCGCCGTGAACTGGAGCGCCTGCAGAAGTACCTGGGCGGCCTGAAGAACATGCGCCGTCTGCCCGACGTGGTGGTGCTGGTGGACCAGCGCCGCGAAACCAACGCCGTGCTCGAGGCCCGCAAGCTCGATATCCCCCTGGTGTCGATGCTCGACACCAACTGCGATCCCGACCTCTGCGACGTGCCCATCCCCTGCAACGACGACGCCGTGCGCTCGGTGCAGCTGGTGCTCGGCCGCCTGGCCGATGCCATCAATGAGGGTCGCCACGGCGCCCAGGATCAGCGCGGCGGCTACGACGACGAAGAGGGCTGAATCCCTTCGCCGGACGGGCGCG
>JBEGQE010000051.1:0-9412 GCA_041181145.1 Cyanobacteriota bacterium | reverse complement strand
TCGCCGCATCCATGCCGGCCTGGCAGCAGTCGTGCAGGAACACGGAGTTCAGCACGATCCGCGCCGCCGGCGACAGACCGAAGCTCACATTGCTCACGCCGAGCACCACGTGCACGCCGGGCAGGTTCTGGCGGATCAGGCGGATCGCCTCCACCGTGGCCAGTCCGTTCTCGCGGTCCTCCTCGATCCCCGTGGAGATCGGCAGCGCCAGGGGGTCGTAGAAGATCTCGTGGGCTGGGATGCCGAACTCCAAGGCATCGCGGTAGGCGCGCTGGGCGATGGCAAACTTGCGCGCCGCGGTGCGGGCCATGCCCTCCTCGTCGATGGTGCCCACCACCACACCGGCTCCGTAGGCGCGGGCCAGTTCCAGCACCTTGAAGAAGCGCTCGTCGCCGTCCTCGTAGTTGGTGGAGTTGAGGATGCACTTGCCACCGGCCACCTTCAGGCCGGCCTCCATCTTCTGCCACTCGGTGGAATCAAGCATCAACGGCAGGTTGACGTTGGTGACCAGACGGCTCACCAGCTCGTGCATGTCGCGTTCACCATCGCGACCGACGTAGTCGACGTTGACGTCGAGCACGTGGGCGTTCTCCTTCACCTGGCCGCGCGCCACGGCCACCAGGCCATCCCAGTCCTCCTCCGCCAGCAGTTCCCGCACCTTCTTGCTGCCGCTGGCGTTGAGCCGCTCGCCGATGATCAGGAAGGAGTTGTCCTGCAGGTAGGGCGTGGTGCCGTAGATCGACGCCGCTGCCGGTTCGTAGCTGAGCAGCGGCCGCGGATCCAGCGGGTTGGCCCGCAGCGCTGGAGTGCGCACCGTCCGCTTGGCGGGCTTCAGTTCCGCCGCCAGCTCCGCCAGGGCGCCGATGTGGGCCGGCGTGGTGCCGCAGCAGCCGCCGATCACCTGCACGCCCAGGTCTTCCACGAAGTGCAGCAGCTGCATCTTCATCTCCACCGGCGTCAGCCGGTAGTGGGCCACGCCGCCGATGTTCTCCGGCAGGCCGGCGTTGGGGATGCAGCTCACCACGAAGGGGCTGTGCTCGCTCAGGTAGCGCACGTGCTCCTTCATCTGCTCCGGCCCCGTGGCGCAGTTCAGGCCGAGCACATCGATCGGGAACGGCTCGAGGATCGCCACCACCGCGGCGATGTCCGAGCCCACCAGCATCGTGCCGGTGGTTTCCATCGTGACGCTCACCATCAACGGCCGGCGCTGGCCGGTGCGGGCGAAGGCCTGCTCGATCCCCTGCAGTGCTGCCTTGATCTGCAGCACGTCCTGGCAGGTTTCAACGATGAACAGATCGACATCGCCGGCGATCAACCCCTCGGCCTGCTCGGCGAAGGAGTCCCTCATCGTGTCGAAGTCGATATGCCCCAGCGTGGGCAGCTTGGTGGTGGGGCCCATCGAGCCAGCCACGAACCGCGGCTTCTCGGGTGTGGAGTAGGCATCGGCCATCTCCCGCGCCAGCTCGGCGGCCCGCTTGTTGATGGCGAAGGCCTGCTCCTGCAGGTCGTACTCCGCCAGCACGATCGAGGCGGCACCGAAGGTGTCGGTTTCGATCACATCGCAGCCCACCTCCAGGAACTGACGGTGGACCGCCTGCACCGCATCGGGACGGGTGAAGACCAGCTGCTCGTTGCAACCCTCCAGGGCCGCACCGCCGAAATCCTCGGCGGTGAGGTTCATCTGCTGCAGCGAGGTGCCCGTGGCTCCATCGAACACCAGCACCGGCCGCTCGGGGCTGTGCAGACGCTCGAGGAAACCGATGCGTTGGGTGGCCAGCATCAACCGTTCAGGCGCACGCGGGTGACCCAGTGGTCATACTCGGGATCGCGGCCCTCCGTGATGGCCGTGAGGCGGTCGCGCAGGGCGTTCATCACCGGCCGATCGCCGCTGAGATCGGTGTTCTCCACCCGGCGCACCGGTGTCACCTTGGCGGCGGTGCCGCTGAGGAACACCTCATCGGCAATGAACAGTTCGCTCTTGTCCACCGGCCGCTCCAGGGTGGGGATGCCCATCGCCTTGGCCAGCTCCAGCACACTGGCGCGGGTGATGCCCTCGAGGATGTCCTGATCCACGCCGGGGGTGATCAGCACGCCGTCGCGCACGAGGAACAGGTTCATGCCGCTGGCCTCGCTCACCTTGCCGCGGCTGTTGAGCAGCAGGGCCTCATCGAAGCCGCTCTTCACGGCCTCGGTCTTGGCCAGGGAGCTGGTGATGTAGGCGCCGCTGATCTTGCCGCGCAGGGGCAGGGAGCGGTCCTCCTGGCGTGTCCAGGAGCTGATGCGGCAGCTCACGCCCTCGGGCGACAGATAGTCGCCGAGTTCGAGGCCGTAGATCAGGAAATCGGTCTCGATGTTGTGCAGCCGCGGGGCGATGCCGAGGTCGCTCGTGTACACGAACGGCCGCAGATACACCGGACAGGTGGGTTTGTTGGCCTGCAGGAACTGGTGGATGGCGGCGTGGATCGTCTCCTCGCTCAGCTCGGTGAGCAGCAGGCGGGCGCTCTGGCAGAGGCGGCGGGCGTGGCGGTCGGCCCGGAACAGCAGGATCTCGTTCGGATCGACCGGGTTGGGCAGGGCTCGCATGCCACCGAAGGCCCCGGTGCCGTAATGCAGCGCGTGGGTGGCCACCGACAGGGTCGCCTCAGCGAAGGGAACGCACGTGCCACCGAACCAGGCGTAGGGCAGGAACTGATGCATCGGTCGGTGGGGCGTGGCGGCCACTGCTGCAGCTGATCTTCTCACTGCCGTGGGCCCGGGCGCCGCTCGCCAAGATGGCCCCATGCATCGCCTCGCCGCCGTTCCCGGCTCCGCCAGCCCTTCCGACGGCGTGGTGTTCATCGAGCAGGACCCGGCCGCCGCCGTGCTGCTCAGCAGTGCCGACACCGATCTGGCCGCCCTGGCGGCCGTGCTCGACCACCAGCCGGACCCCCTCGGGCCAGGCCAGGGCCTGCGGGGCCTGAACCTGGCGGCCCTGCAGCACCCGGCCGTGCTCGACCACTGGCTGCGCACCAGCCTCGGCCCGACACGGCTGGTGGTGGTTCGGCTGCTGGGTGGGCGGGGCCACTGGAGCTACGGCCTGGAGCAGCTGCGGGCGTGGGCTGAGACCCGCCCGGGCCGCCATCTGCTGGTGCTGGCCGGCACGGCGGAGGAGGATGAGGCGCTGAGCCCCCTGGGCACGCTGCCGCCTGCCTTCGCGCTGGCCTGCAGCCGTTGCCTGCGCGAGGGCGGTGCCGCCAACTGGACGGCGGTGCTGAACAGCCTGCGGCAGCTGCTGGCCAGCGGGGCCCTGCAGCCCCCGGAGCTGCAGCCCATGGCGGATCCCGCCGCGCACGACTGGCGCGATGAACCCGGCCCGCGGGTGGGGGTGGTGCTCTACCGGGCCTTGCTGCAGAGCGGCGATCTGGCCCTGGCCGATGCCCTGCTCCAGGCCCTGCGACAGGAGGGCCTGGCACCGCGGGCCCTGTGGGTGAGCGGTCTGCGCAGCACGCCCGTGCAGCGCGGTGTGGCCGACCTGCTTGGGCGTGAGGGGGTTGAGGCGGTGCTCTGCACCACGTCCTTTGCCTCGGTGCAGCTGGAGGAGGCGGGCCTGGGGGCGCCGTTGTGGGACACCCTGGCGGTACCGGTGTTCCAGCTGCTCTGCAGCACCCAGGACCGGGCCAGCTGGCAGGCCAGCAGCCTCGGCCTGGCACCCCTCGATCTCACCCTGCAGATCGCCATGCCGGAACTCGACGGGCGCATCACCACCCGCGTTGGCGCCTTCAAGCAGGTGGTGGCGGCCGATACCCGCCTGGCCACCGCCCTGCAGCGCTACCAGCCGGATTCGGAGCGGTTGGCCTGGGTGGCGCAGCTGCTCGCCAACTGGTGCCGCCTGCGGAGCACGGCCACGGCCCAGCGGCGCTTGGCGCTGGTGCTGGCCAACTACCCCACCCGCAACAGCCGCCTGGCCAACGGCGTGGGGCTGGATACGCCCGCCAGTACCGCCGCGATGCTCGGCTGGCTGGCGGAGGCCGGCTATGGCCTGGGCGACCCGGCCCTGCTGCCGGCCGACGGTGAGGCGCTGATCCAGCAGCTCTTGCAACGCCGCAGCAACGATCCCGAAAGCGGCCACCGCCCGCCGTTGGCCCACCTGCCACTGCCGGTGTACGAACGTTGGTATCGGGGGCTGCCCCAGGCGGGGCGCTGTCAGCTGGAGGAGCGCTGGGGCCCACCGGCCAGTGATCCATCGCTGGAGGCGGCGGGCTTCCCGATCCATGGCCTGCGCTTCGGCCACGTGGTGGTGTTGATCCAACCGGCCCGCGGCTACGACCGTGATCCAGCGCTCAGTTACCACGCTCCGGACCTGCCGCCCACGCACAGCTACCTGGCCCAGTACCTCTGGCTGCGCGCGGTGCACGGGGTGCAGCTCGTCTGCCATGTGGGCAAGCACGGAAACCTGGAATGGCTGCCGGGCAAGGGCCTGGGCCTGTCCAGCAGCTGCTACCCCGAGTGGGCCCTGGGCCCCCTGCCCCACGTCTATCCGTTCATCGTCAACGACCCGGGGGAGGGATCCCAGGCCAAGCGCCGGGCCCAGGCGGTGATCCTCGATCACCTCACGCCGCCGCTGGGGCGGGCCGGCCTGCATGGCGACCTGCGGGCTCTGGAGGCTCAGATCGATGAGTACTGGGAGGCCGCCCAGTTGGGATCCGCCCGGGCCGAACCCCTGCGCGCCGCGGTGCTGGAGCAGTTGGCGGCGCTGCAGCTGCCGGATGGTGACGGCGAGCAGGCGAGCAGGGACCCCCTGGATGCCGCGGACGGCTACCTCTGCGAGCTCAAGGAGGCCCAGATCCGCACCGGCCTGCACCGGTTCGGGCAGCTGCCGGAGCCAGCGGCCCTGGCCGAGCTGCTGGCCTGCCTGGCCCGGGCGCCGCAGAGCGCCGGGCCGGGCCTGACCCAGGCCCTGGCGCGTGACCACGGCTTCAGCCTCGACCCCTGGGCCGATGCAGAGGAGCAACCGCTCTGCCCCGACGACCAGCAGCGCCTGCGGGCCGCAGGCCTGACCCCCTGCCGCCATGTGGGCGACGCGGTGGCCTGGCTGGAGGCCCAGGCCCTGCGACTCTGCGCCGACCTGCTGGCGCTCGCGGACACCGCCGCCGGGCCCGCCTCCGCCGCAGGGCCCTGCACCCAGGCGGTGCTGGAGCGACTGGCCGGCCAGCTGGTGCCGGACCTGTTGCGCTGTGGCGTGGCCGAACGGTCCGCCTTTCTCTGTGCCGTCGCCGGCGGTCGGATTGCGGCGGGACCCTCCGGCGCGCCCACCCGCGGCCGACCCGACCTGCTGCCCACCGGACGCAACTTCTACAGCGTGGACCTGCGGGCCCTGCCCACCGAGGCGGCCTGGGATCTGGGACGGCGCAGCGCCGAGCTGCTGCTGGATCTGCACCTGCAACAGGAGGGCGAGCTCCTGCGCCAGCTGGCCCTCTCGGTGTGGGGAACCAGCACGATGCGCAACGGTGGCGAAGACATCGCCCAGGCCCTGGCCCTGCTCGGCGTGCGGCCGGTGTGGGACGGTCCCAGCCGGCGGCTGGTGGACCTGGAGCTGATCCCACTGGCCCTGCTCGGCCGTCCGCGGGTGGATGTGACCCTGCGCATCTCCGGCCTGTTCCGCGACGCCTTCCCGCAGCTCGTGGCCTGGATGAACCGCGCCACGGCCCTGGTTGCGGCGGCCAGCGCCGAATCCGAGCACGACAACCCCCTGGCGGCCACGGCGGACCGGGAGGGGCATGCCTTCCGCGTCTATGGATCAGCGCCGGGGGCCTACGGCGCCGGGCTGCAGGGCCTGATCGACAGCGGCGAGTGGGAGAGCCGTGCGGACCTGGGCCAGGCCTTTCTGAACTGGAGCGCCTGGCGCTACGAGGGCCTCGGGGGCAGCGATGGCCAGGGGGGCCGCCTGGCGGTGGCCGCGGACCGGGCCGGACTGGAACAGCGCCTGCAGGCGGTTCAGGTGGTGCTGCACAACCAGGACAACCGCGAGCACGACCTGCTCGACTCGGACGACTATTACCAGTTCCAGGGCGGTCTCAGCGCCGCCGTGGAGGCGGTGCGGGGCACGGCCCCGCAGCTGTGGTTCGGCGACCATTCGCGCCAGCAGCGGCCGCGACTGCATCGGCTCGAGCGCGAGCTCGACAAGGTGCTGCGCTCACGCCTGCTCAACCCGCGCTGGATCGAGGCCATGCAGCGGCACGGTTACAAGGGGGGCTTCGAGATGGCCGCCAGCCTCGACTATCTGTTCGCCTACGACGCCAGCACGGGCCGGGTGCCCGATTGGAGCTATGGCGCCATCAGCCAGCAGTGGCTTGCCGATCCCACGGTGCTGGCGTTCCTGCGCCGCCACAATCCCTGGGCGCTGCGCGACATGGCCGAGCGTCTGTTGGAGGCACACCATCGTGGCCTCTGGGCCGATGCTAACGAGGACCAGCTGGAGCCCCTGCGCCAGCTGGTCCTCGAAGCGGAAGCCCTGGTGGAGGGCTGATCAGCCGTTGATCTCCTTGGCCCAACCCTTGAAGGCGCTGATATCGCCAGGCTTGGCGCTGGATTGATTGGTGATCTGGGGTTGAGCCTGGGCAGCGCCCTCAGCCTCCTTGTCCTTCTTGATGGCCGCGGGGCCGCCGGGCACGTTCACGCCCACGGCGGAGCCCTTCATGCGTTGATCGAGCTCAGCGCGGCTGATCTGCTCGGCGAAGGTCTTCTTCACCGGCTTGGGCACACCACCGGTGAGGTTGATCTCCGATTCCTGCTCCACGGTGCCACCAAGGCCCGGAGTGACCTTCTCGAGGCGGGATTCCATCGAGGCCACCTCCTCCACCAGCTCCTTGCCGCCGGGGCTGCTGGCGGTGCCGGGGAAGGTGTGGCGGATGGTGTTCGAGCGCCGCATGAACTCCACGTTGCCCATGGAGCTGGAGGAATCGGCGTCAAGGAAGAAGGCCTCCGCCTTCGGGGCGGGTTTGGCCGGGCCGGTCGCAGGTGCCGACTTCGAACCACCGAGGAGACGATCGAACAGGCCCATCAACGAGGGAGAACGAAATCTGGGCAAACCCTAGCGGCCGTGCAGCTCCAGACCATGGGTATCCGTACCGCAACTTCGCAATAGGCCCAGATCACTGAGCTGGGCGGCGATGGCGTCGCACACCAGAGGCGTGGGCTGCCAGCGCGGTTGCATCGTGTAGTCGTAATAGGCCTCGCCCCCATCGAACTCCAGCGCCGCCGCTGCGGCGATCAGGCGCTGGAAGGGCAGGCGATAGCGGGCCGGGTGGGCCAGCAGCGCCAACCCCCCGGCCCCATGGATGCGACGCCGTACCTCGGCGGCCTGCAGGGCCGGCCCCACCGCCGCCTGGCCCTGGCAGTAGGGATCGAGGTCCCCATGGCCAGGCTCAAAGCCGAGGGCCAGCACGTGCACCAGGCAGCCCTCGAGCAGGCAGCTGATCTCGATGCCGCTCCACAGGGTGGGTGCGGCCTCGCCGGCGCCCAGCCGATCCTCCAGCCAGGCCTGCAGCGGTGCGAAGGCAGCCGTGCTGTGGTGATCGGTCACCGCCAGATGGCGCAAGCCAAGGGCCAGGGCCTGGGCGCCAAGACCCTCCGGGTTGAGGCTGCCGTCGCTGCAGGTGGTGTGACAGTGGAAATTGAGCTCGCCGGGGCAGCTGCCGGCGTGCACCTCGGCCAGCAACGACCGCAGCGGATGGCTGGCGCTGACAGCCATGGCTCAGCCGGCAGCCGCCGCGGCCTCGCGTTCCGCCCGCAGCCGCCGCCAGCGGGCATAGAACTGGATCGATGCGGCCATGAACACCACCAGGGCCACGAGGAACCAGGTGGCGGCGCCCGTGGGGAACTGGTTCTTGAACACCACCAGCATCACCACCGCCACCAGCAGCAGCGTGGGCAGTTCATTCAGGGCGCGCAACTGCTTGGGGCTCCAGCTGCAGCTGCCGGCCTGCAACTGACCCATCAGCCGGTAACAGAACAGGTGGTAGAGCACCAGTGCCGCCACGAAGCCGAGCTTGGCGTGCATCCAGCCCTGCTGCAGCCAGGCCGGGTTGACCACCAGCAGGCCGATAGCCATGCTCACCGCCACCACCATGCCGGGGGTGGTGATGATGTTGGCCAGGCGACGCTCCATCAGGGCGTACTGGGCCTGGAAGGCGGTGCGCAGGGCCGGTTCCAGCTCCTCGGCTTCACGGTGATAGATGAACAGGCGCACCAGGTAGAACAGCCCGGCAAACCACACCACCACCCCAACGATGTGCAGGGTCTTGAACCAGAGGTAGGCCTCGGGGGGCAGGACCGCCAGGGTCATCACAGGCCGGAGCTGAACAGGCCATCAAGGTAGAGCTCGCGCACTTCAGGGCGGGCGCTGCCCTGTTGCACCAGAAACTGGGCCAGGGCGGTCTGCAGCAGGCGGCTGGCGTCGAGCTGGGGCCGACCCACCAGGTAGCGATCCATCGCCTCGGCCAGGGCCAGCGGCAGCCGCACCTCCACCCCCTCCGCCGCAGAGACGCCGACAGTGGCACCAGGGGTGGTGTGTTCAGCGGCCATGCAACCAGATCTGGGGGCTTCAGGATCCGCTGCGGCGGTCGGCCTGTCAAGTCGCCGGTGCTGCGTTGGCCACCGTCGCCGGCGCGGAGTCGGAGCTGGAGGGCCGGGCGCTGCGCCGGTGGGCGGCGGCACTGGCGCGGATTGCCGCCAGCTCCTCGGGTGCCAGCCGATCCAGCTGCCGCATCATCAGGGCCATGCGTGGGTTGCGGCGCAGGCCCTCCGCGTGGCGCGCCAGGAAGTCCCAGTAGAGGCTGTTGAATGGGCAGGCGCGCGGGCCGCTGCGCTGGCGGGGATCGAAGCGGCACCCCTGGCAGTAGGTGCTCATGCGGCGGATGTAGCTGCCACTGGCGGCGTAGGGCTTGCTGGCCAGGCGGCCGCCGTCGGCGAACAGACCCATGCCGATCACGTTGGTCTGCATCACCCAGTCGTAGCCGTCGATGAACTGGCGGTGGAACCAGGCGGTGAAGGCCTGCGGGTCGAGGCCGGCCAGCAGCCCGTAGTTGGCCAGCACCATCAGCCGCTGGATGTGGTGGGCGTACCCCCGCTCGGCCACCTCCGCCAGCACCGTGTCGATGCAGCGGAGGCCACTGCCGCCGAGGCTCTCCAACCAGGGCGGCAACGGGGCGTCAGCGCCGAAGTGGTTAAGGCTGGCGTACTCCGGCCCGAACCAGTGGTAGAGGCCATGGGTGTATTCGCGCCAACCGAGGATCTGGCGGATCACCCCCTCCAGGCCGGCCAGCGGCACCCCCTGCTCCAGGCCCGCCTGCTCGAGCCGGCGGATCACCTCGAGCGGATGCAGCAGGCCGAGGTTGAGGTAGGGCGAGAGCAGGGCATGCCAGAGGGTGGGCTC
>JBEGQE010000050.1:0-6644 GCA_041181145.1 Cyanobacteriota bacterium | reverse complement strand
CGGCTTCCGCATCGGCGGCATCAAGGGCAAGCCGGGCACCACCCTGCAGGCCGATGCCTATGTGAGCGCCCTGCCGGTGGATCCCTTCAAACTGCTGCTGCCTGAGCCCTGGCGTCAGCTGCCCTATTTCCAGAAGTTGGATGGGCTCAATGGTGTGCCCGTGATCAACATCCACCTCTGGTTTGATCGCAAGCTCACCGAGATCGATCACCTGCTGTTCAGCCGCAGCCCCCTGCTCAGCGTCTATGCCGACATGAGCAACACCTGCCGCGAGTACGAGGATCCCGAGCGCTCGATGCTGGAGCTGGTGTTCGCTCCCGCGAAAGACTGGATCGGCCGCTCCGATGACGAGATCGTGGCCGCCACGATGGAGGAGCTGAAGCGCCTGTTCCCGATGCACTTCACGGGCGACGACCAGGCCCAGCTGCGCAAGGCGATCGTGGTGAAGACGCCCCTCTCGGTGTACAAGACCGTGCCCGGCTGCCAGCAGCTGCGCCCCGATCAGGCCTCGCCGATCGCCAACTTCTTCCTGGCCGGCTGCTACACGATGCAGCGCTACCTGGCTTCGATGGAGGGCGCGGTGCTCAGCGGCAAGCAGTGCGCCGCGGCCATCAATGGGTCGCCGCTGGCGGCCGCTGCTGCGGGCGATGGCAAGGTCGCCGTGGTGGCCTGAAGCCGGTGGCCGTTGCCCCAGCCCCCGCTGCGCTGCCCACGCTGGAGCAGGCGTACGAAGCCTGCCGGCGTGAAACAGCCGAGTGGGCCAAGACCTTCTATCTCGGCACGCTGCTGATGCCGCCCGCCAAGCGGCGGGCCATCTGGGCGATCTACGTGTGGTGCCGCCGCACCGATGAGTTGATGGACAGCCCGGAGGCCATGGCCCGGCCCGTGGAGGAGCTGGCGGCTCGGCTCGATGCCTGGGAGCAGCGCACCCGGGCCCTGTTCGAGGGGGAGGTGCGCGATGGACTGGATCTGGTGATGCGCGACACGATCGAGCGCTACCCCCAGCCTCTGCAGCCCTATCTCGACATGATCGAGGGCATGCGGATGGATCTCACCACCACCCGCTACGCCGACTTCGATCAGCTCTATCTCTACTGCTACCGGGTGGCCGGCACCGTGGGGTTGATGACCCAGGAGGTGATGGGGGTCGATCCCGCCTACACCTCCGCCCCCTGGAGCGAGCGCCCCGACACCAGCGAGGCAGCGGTGGCCCTCGGCATCGCCAACCAGCTCACCAACATCCTGCGCGATGTGGGCGAAGATCGGGCCCGTGGCCGCATCTATCTGCCCCAGGAGGATCTGGCCCGCTTCGGCTACAGCGAAGCCGAGCTGCTCGATGGGGTGCTCAACGACAGCTGGCGCGAACTGATGCGCTTCCAGCTGGCCCGCGCCCGCGACTGGTTCGCCCGCTCCGAGGCGGGCGTGCGCTGGTTGGCCCCGGATGCCCGCTGGCCGGTGTGGGCGTCGTTGCGGCTCTACCGCGGCATTCTCGATGTGATCGAGGAGCTCGATTACGACGTGTTCAACCACCGGGCCTATGTGCCCACCTCCGGCAAGATGCTTGACCTGCCGCGCTCCTTCGTGATCGCCCAGGCGCGCTGATCAGGCCCCTGGGGCTAGTGGTTCGGGCCAGCCCAGGGCCAGCCAGGCCTGCAGGATCGGATTCACCTGCTCCGGGGCCTCATCGTGCGGGCAATGGCCGAGGCCCGGCAGCACGCGCAACTCCTGCACGCAGCGGAACCGATCGCGCCAGCGGCGCGCTTCGGCCAGGGGCTCCCAGGGGTCGGCCTCGCCCCAGAGCAGCCGCACCGGCACGGGGGGATCGGCGGCGCTGAGACGCTCCAGCAGCTGGGGAGCAAGCCAGTCGTCGAACAGGTTCACGAAGCCGCGGAAGGCTTCGGGGGCTCCGGGATCCCGGGTGGGGCGCAGCAGCAGCTCCACCAGCTCCGCGTCCACATGGCGGCCGCTTGGGTAGGCCTGCAGCAGCACCTGGCGCACCACCGCCGCCCGGGCCAGCCAGCGGAACAGGCCGGTCACCAGCCAGCGCTGACGCACGAGGGCCATCAGCAGCGGCCGGCCGGCACGGGCGGGCCAGGCCTGCTCCGGCAGGCGCTTGAGGTCGAGTTCCCGTTCGGCGCAATCGAGCAGCAGCAGCTGCTGCGGCGGTTGGCCGCACTCCAGCAGCAGCCGAGCGGCGTTGAGGGCCACCACACCGCCGATCGAATTGCCGATCAGCTGCAGCGGCACGCCGGCGCCGATCACCTCCGCGCAGAAGGCCACCACCTGTTCGGCCCAGAGGTCGAAGCCGTAGCGCACGGCTCCTGGCAGGGGGGCTTCGCCGCTCAGCTGCGACACCGGCTTGCTGCTGTCGCCGAAGCCGAGCAGATCGATCGCGTAGAGCGTCGGCGGGCTGGGGCCATCGCTGGCCAGGGCCCGGAGGTTGTGGCGCCAGTGGCCCTTGGAGGCACCGAAGCCATGGATGCAGAGAACGGCCCTCCGCAGCGGAGGGCCGCTCGGGTGGAGCCCTGGGGCGGGCTCCTCAACCGTGTAGCCGATGGTGTGGCCCCGCCAGCTCCAGCTCAACGCCTGCATGGCTTGCTCAGCGCGATGGAATGCGGGGCCCGGTTCCGATGATGGCAGTCGGCCGTGGCCGCTGATCAGACGGCGGCTTTCTGGTTGTCGAGCAGGTTGCGCAGCTTGGCCAGTTCACCGGCCCAGCGGGGGTCGGGAGCGCCCTCGTCCACGCTGTCGCGGTGCACCACCTTATTCACGGCCTTGCGGGCCGAGCCGGGGGCGGCCATGGCCGAGCCAGGGCGGCGGTCGTTGCCGCGGCGCTCATCGCGGCGCTCGGAGCGCTCGATGCGCAGGGCATTGCCGGCGAACTCGCGGCCGTTGAGCTGCTCGATCACCGCATCGGCCAGCTTCTCGTCGTCAACGTTGGCGAAGCCGAAACCGCGGCCGGCGCCGGTCTCACGGTCCTGCACAGCCTTGAAGCGGACGCCTTCGCCCACCGAGGCGAACAGGGCATCGAGCTCTTTGGCATCAAAGCTCTGGGGCAGGTTGCCGACGTACAGACGGACGCTCATGGGATCGGACGCGAATGGAGGGGGGTGTGCTGGCCGGTCGGGGTCAGGGATGGACGCGGCTTGCCGATTTCCCGACTTCCGTGTGCAACATGCTGAACAGAACGCCAATGCAGGTGCCGGTTCGGCGAATCCTGGGGATTGGGTTCAAGGGGTGCCCTAACTGGCGCTGGATCAGGTCGTTGAACAACGCCTTTGCGGGTGTATTTAATCACGCCGGCCGTCGGCCACCGCCGGCCCGGGGCGACCATCCAGCCACCGGCGTGCAGCCTCCAGGGCCTCCTCCGGGCCGTGGATCCGGCCGAAGGCGCGCTCCAGCATCAGCTGCTCGAGCAGCTGGCCCAGCTGCGGGGAGGGGGCCAGGCCCAGCTCCCGCTGCAGCCGGCCGCCATCGATCGCGGGCCGTGGATGAAATAGCGGATCGGCCGGGTCGCGCCAGCGCTGCAGCCAGTGGGCGGCGTCGGCCGCCGCCGCCGCTGGCCAGCTGAGCAGCAGGGCTGGCAGGTCCTCCTCCAGCTGGCGCTGCAGCTGCAGCCGCTGCGGTTCCGGCAGCGGCTCAGGGCTGGCGCCGGTCTGCTCCCACCAGTGGCGCAGGCGCTCCACCCGCTGCTGCAGGCGCCGGCTGCTGCGCAGCTGCTGCAGGGCACCGCCATCCAACAGCGCCGCCAGGCGCGCCAGCGGCAGGGCGGCGGCCGTTTCCGTGGCGTTGAGGCCCAGGGCGGCCGCATGGGCGGGCGTGAGCTGCCGCAGGGGCACGCCCGGGTCTGTGTCGCCGCTGACGGTGGCGCGCCGCTGCCAGGGCAGCAGCAGGCCGCTGGCCTGCACCTCCGCCAGTCCCTGCTCTCCTTCGGGGGCGACGGCCAGCTTCTCCAGTTCGGCCAGCACCCGTTCGCCCGCCACCGCAGCCAGGCGGCCGTGGTGCTGGTGGATCCAGGCGCGGGTCTGCGGCTCGAGCTGGAAGCCCAGTTCGCTGGCCAGCCGCAGGCCGCGCAGCAGGCGCAGGGGGTCGTCGAGCAGATTCGCCTCCGACACCGCCACCAGCGCGCCCCGGGCCAGGTGGGCGCTGCCGCCCAGGGGGTCGACCAGCTGATCGGTTGCGGCCAGGGGCAGGGCCATGGCGTTGATCGTGTAGTCGCGCCGGTGCAGGTCAGCCGTGAGGCTCCCCCCTTCCTGCCGGGCCAGATCGAGGGTCCAGCCGTTGATCACCAGCCGTGCGATCGAGCGCTCGGCATCGAGCACCACGGCGCTGCCGCCGTGGCGCCGCCGCAGCTGCCGGCACAGCTCCACCGCGTCGCCGGGCAGCACCAGGTCGATGTCCGGGCGCTCGCCCAGCCGGTTGAGCAAGGCGTCGCGCACCGCGCCGCCCACCAGGGCCGTGCCGGCCGGGAAGGCCTCCCGCGGCAGCGGCCACCGCTGCGGCGCCAGCCGCTGCCAGGCCAGGCGGGCGGCTGGTGCAGCTGGGGCGGCCACCCCGGCGGACCCGGGAGCGTTGCTCCCCGCAGGCGGCACAATGGACCCATCCGCTCCGGCGCCGGCCATGTGCATCTGCGTGGACTGCCGCTGGGTGGACCAGTGCCAGGCCTACCACGCGGTGGAGCGTCAGCACGGCGTTCCCCACCTCTGCCCCACACCGCTGTTCCGTCCGGAGCAACCGCGGATCCACGTTCAGGTGCGCGACCTGCCCGGCGGCCAGGTGGGGGTGGAGTGGGATGTGCAGGCCTGCACCAGCTTCAGCGCCGATCCCGGCCGCTGGCGGCGCCTCTGCCCCGGGCTGGCGGTGCCCACATGAGCGTCGAAGCGCCGCTGCTGCTGGCCCTGCACAGTTCCAGCGACACCCTGGGGGTGGGCGTGCAAGCTCTGCCGGCGGAGGTGGGTGATGCCGTTCCACCGCCGCAGGTGGCGGCCTTCCCGCTCGGTCGGCGCCTCTCCAATGCGCTGCTGCCGTGCCTGGAGGAGCTGCTGCCAGCGGCGCAGTGGCCGCGGCTGGTGCGGCTGGTGGTGGCCACCGGCCCGGGGGGCTTCACCGGCACCCGCCTGACGGTGGTGCTGGCCCGCACCCTGGCCCAGCAGCTGGCGATTCCCCTGCATGGCTTCAGCAGCTACCTGCTGATGGCACGGCGCCTGGCCGGTCCCACGGGGCCCCTGGCGGCCGACGGCGCCCGGGCTGGCTTCTGGCTGCATCAGGACCTGCCCCGGCGCGGCACCGTGGCCGCGGCCTACGCCGCCGACCCCCAGGCGTTCGGCGGCATCGCCGAACGCCAGGCCCCACGCCTCTTCCCCCCCCAGGAACCGCTGCCCTGGCAAGGGGCGCTGCCGGCGGCGGGGGCGGCCTTTCCCGCCCTGGTGGAGCCCGAGGCGGATGTGCGCGAGCTGCTGGCCCTCGGCCAGCTCGCCCATGCCGCCGGCCATGACGGGCCGTGGGGGCCGGTGCTGCCGCTCTATCCCACCAGCCCGGTGGAGGGCCTGTGACCGCGCCGATCCCCGCGCCGCCGCGGCGGGCCTCCCGGCGCCGCCGGCGTCCGCCATTGGGTTCGCCGCGGCGGCGACGCCCCCTGGGGCCGCGGCTGTTCGGCTTGGCGGCCGGCACGGGCATCGCGGCGCTGCTCTGGCTCTCGCGCGGCCTGTGGCAGCCCGTGCCGCCGCCGCCGCAGCTGATCCTGGTGCTCGGCGGCGATGTGGAGCGCGAGCGGGTGGCCGGTGAGCTGGCCCGGCGCGATGGCTTGCCGGTGCTGGTGAGCGGCGGCAGCAACCCGGAGTACGCCCACTGGCAGTTCGACCAGCAGGGTGTGGATCAGGAGCGCGTGCAGCTCGACTACCGCGCCACCGACACCCTCAGCAACTTCACCTCGGTGGTGGATGAGCTGCGCCGCGCCAAGGTGCGCCATGTGCTGCTGGTGACCAGCAGCGACCACATGAACCGAGCCCTGCTGGTGGGCCGTCTGGTCGCCGGCAGCCGCGGCATCACGCTCACGCCGGTGTCGGTGCCCTGCGGCGAGCTCTGCCATCCGGAGGGGCGCCGCAAGGTGTGGGGCGATGGCCTGCGGGCGGCCCTCTGGGTGGTGACCGGCCGCGATCTCAGGGCGTGGGCGGCAGAGCGTTTCGCGCCGCTGCTGGAGGGAGTGTCCCGGCGCTGATCAGGCCCTGATCGAGCAGGGCATTGATCTGAGCCTGGCAGGCGGCGGTGGCGGCATCGAGGTCTACCCGGCGGCGGGAGGCCGGCGGCGGGATCGGCGTGCCGATGCGGATGTGCACCGGCACCAGCCGCGCCCGGCGGGAACCGGTGCCCCAGGCGCGGTAGCTGTTGATGATCGCCACCGGCAGCAGCGGCACGCCGGCTCGGGCCGCCAGCAGGGCGGCGCCGGGCTGGGGCTGGTTGACGCGGCCATCGGCCTGGCGGGTGCCATCGATGAACACGCCCGTGGCCCAGCCCTGCTCGAGGCGGTCGGTGGCGGTGCGGATCGCTTCGCGGTCGCTGGCGCCGCGGGCCACCGGATAGGCACCGCAGGCGCGGATGATCGGCCCCAGCAGCGGGATCCGGAACAGTTCGGCCTTGGCCATGAA
>JBEGQE010000049.1:0-12129 GCA_041181145.1 Cyanobacteriota bacterium | reverse complement strand
CCAGGTGCTCCGATCGCTACCTCCCTCTCGGGTTTCGCTCTCGGTAACGCGGCCTCGCGACCGCCTCTTGAACCTACAGCACCGGCGGACCGGCCTTTCGGTTCCTTCGCAGCCTCTCAGCCACGACTCGCACAACAGCCTCGCGGCTCCTGCACTCGCGGCCTCGCAGCCGCTCCCTGAACCTACAGCACCGGTCTCCCGGGCCCTCGCTTCAGGCAGGCGCCCCTTCAGGCACCCTCAAACATCCTTCCGGGCTCTCGCCCTCCAGACATTCGCCGCAAACGCGTTCCCGCGCTCGCAGTAGAAAAAGGTAGCACCGGACACCGCTGCCTTGTCAAGCGCTCTGGATCAGGGCATCGGCCCAGGGCTGGAAGGTGGCCAGGGTTTCGGGATCCCGGGCCGCCAGCACGGGGAAGTCGGCCTGGGCCAGGTCCTCACCGGGGTGCAGCTGGGCCGGATCCCGCTGCAACCAACGGATCGAGCAGTTCAGCTCATCAAGCACCAGCCAGGCAGCCGCCAGATCCCAGATCTTGGGCGTGGCCTCGAGGGCGGACACGGTCTGTCCCATGGCCACGCTCACCAGGTTCAGGCTGGCGACGCCGAGCAGGCGGATCTTGCCGGGGAAGCGCTGCCGCGGCAGTTTCTGCAGCACACCGATCGAGCGGCTGCAGAGCGAGGCGCAGCCGGCCACCTGGGTGCGGGCCGAGGGCGGCGCGAGCCGTTTGTCCTTGCGCCAGGCCCCACCGCCACGGATCGCCACGATGCGCTGCCGCAGTGGCGGCACATCCAGCACCGCCAGCACCGGCACACCACCTTCAAAGCGAGCCAGGGAAATCGCCCAGTAGGGGATGCCGGCGGCAAAATTGGTGGTGCCATCCAACGGATCCACCACCCAGAAGGCCTCGCTGCTGGGAACCCGCTGACTGCCCTCCTCGCTGAGCACACCCTCGCCGGGATAGAGGCGGGCCAGCCCCTCCACCAACACCGCATCGCTCCAGCGGTCGCAGGCGGTGATCAGGCTGCCGTCGGCCTTGGCCTCGGAATCGAGCTGGCCGAAATCCTGGCGCTGGCGTTCCGCCACCTGGTCGAGCAGCTCACCGAGGGCTTCCAATCCCTCGGGCATGGCAAGGGTGGCGAGGGTCATCCGAGCTCCGTGGCAAGAACACGATCCAGGTGGCGGCCGGTGTCCTCTCGGAACTGGCGCAGGTTGAGATGGCGCAGCAGCAGCAGGGCCACCGCCGCGATGGCGGCCTCCACCAGGAACACCGCCGCGAAATGGAGGTAGGGCAAGGCCTCCGGCAGCACGCGTCGGGCCAGGTCGAGCAGGCCCCCGCCCAGCAGCTTGCCCAGGGCCCTGGAGAGGGCCTGGGCCAAACCCCAGACCCCCACGAAGGTGCCGGCGGCCTCGGGCAGGGTGAGATCCAGCATCAGCACCAGGGTGCTGTTGGTGCCGATGCCTGAAGCCAGCCCGAACAGGAACAGCACCAGGCGCAGCAGATCGGTGCGGGCGGGAATGCCCGAGAGCACCAGCAGCAGCAGACAGGCCAGGATCAGCTGGCAGCCCAGGCGGGCACAGGCGAATTTGCCCAGCCGTGGCACCAGCCAGAAGCCGGCGACCAGCAAGCCGAGCAGGGTGCCCACACCCCACACCCCACTGAGAGAGGCGGTGGCGGCGATCGGCATGGCAAACACGTCCGCCCCGTAGCTCTCGAGGATCGGATCCTGCAGGAACAGCGCCAGGGTGAAGGCCAGCAGGAAGGCAAAGAACACCAGCACCTGGCGGCTGGAGGTGATCAGGGCCCAGGCATCGCCAAGGCTGATGGCATCGTCGCGATCGCTGGAGCGGCTGCGGCCGGGGCGGCCGGCCGAGGCGGCCGGTTCCTGGCCCCAGGTGGCCACCAGGGTGAGCAGCATCACCACCACCGCCACCCGGGCCATGAAGCCCAGCAGGGCGGGTTGCAGCAAAGCTGGATCGCTGACGCCATCAAGGCCCTTGAGGCTGACGGCGGTGGCGATCGCACCGGCCACGATGCCCACCGTGAGCAGGCACCAGATCAGGCCCACGGCCCGGGGGCGCTCCTGCTCATCGGTGAGATCGATCACCAGGGCCAGGTAGGGGGTGGTGGCCAGGGAGATCGCCAGGCCATACACCGCAAACAGGCCACAGAGGGCGGCGATGCCAAGGCCGATCGACCAGACCTGCCCCGTGCCGAAGGCCGCATGCAGGCGGAAGATCAGCGGAATCGAGAGCACCGCCAGCCCGGAGAACAGGGCGGTGCCCAGCCAGATGTACGGGGTGCGGTGCCGACCCGCAACGGGATGGGCATCGGACACCTGGCCGAACAGGATGCGCGAGGGCGCCATGAACTGCTCAAAGGCCAGGGCTCCACCCACGAGAAGACCCGGGAAGCCCAGTTCACTGAGCATCACCCGGTTGAGCAGGCCGGCGAAGATCACCGCCAGGCACCCAAGACAGCCCTGGAAGAGGCCGAGGCGCAGCAGGCGGGGCAGGGGGAGAGTCAGCTGCAGAGCTTCAGCTGATCACGGACGTTAGGACGCTTTGCCCTCCACCACGGCCGAGGCCTGGCAGGCGGGCTGCAGCGGTTCCGGGGGAACCGGCACATCCACATCGGCCTTGGGCTTGCCGGCGGGCAGGTTCACCGCCGGGCAGAGGGCCACCTGATCGAGGCCGGTGCGACGGCGCAGCTCAGCCAGGTTGGTGTTGTACTCGGCCAGGGCCTGGGAGTAACGCACCTCGGCCTGGGTCAGGTCGCGCTGGCTGTCCACCACTTCCCGCTGGGTGCTCACACCGGCCTGGAAGCGCAGGCGGGAGAGGCGCAAGGCCTCGCGTGAGGAGATCACCTCGCGCGAGGTGGTCTGAATGTTGCGGTTGGCGCGACCCAGGTTGTAGAAGCTCTGCTCCACCTCGAAGCGCACGTCGTCGCGGGTCTGGGAGAAGCGGAAGGCGTTCTCCTGGGCCTGCTGCTTGGCCTGGCGGTACTGGGCCCGCGCGGCGCCGCCATCAAAGATGTTCCAGCGCAGGTTCAGGCCGAAGCTGTTCTCCACCGCCCAGCCACTGGTGCCGGGCAGGTCGACGATCACCTGCTCATTGCCCTGGTAGCGGAAGCCGGTGGTGGAGGCGAACAGGCTCAGGAACGGCTGAGCGGATCCGAGGGCGCTGTTGGCCTGGCTGTTCGACACCGAGATATCGAGGATGGCGTTGTCGATCTCCTCGCGGAAGGCGTAGGCCGCCACGATGCTCTCGTAGAGCGAAGGGGTCCAGATGCCGATGGGCCGCAGCGGCTCCTTGGCCGTGGGGGTGATGTTCTGGGGCAGATCGAGCAGACGGGCCAGGTCGCGACGGGCGAGCGACTGATCGTTGAGGGCGTCGGTGAGGAGCTGCTGGTCGCGGGCCAGCTGCGTTTCCGCCTGCAGCACCTCGAGCTTGGTGGCCACGCCGGCCTGGAAGCGGGCCTTGGCATCGCGCAGGCTCACCAGCGAGGCCCGCACCGACTCCTGGCCGATGCGCACGCGGTCGTCGCTGAGCTGGAGCTGGAAGTAGGCCTGTGACGCCTGCAGACGCAGCTCACGCAGGGCGATCAGGTATTGGTTCTTGGATTGCTCGAACTGATCGCGGGCCGCGCTCACCTGGGGCACACGCTGGGGATTGATCAGATCCCACTGGGCCGTGAGGGCGGCCCCCATGTCCCAGCGGCTGGTGAAGGTGTATTGCTTGGTGCCCTTCGGAACCGTGAGGGTGTCAGCGCCGTTGGTGCTGCGCTGGTTGCCGCCGGTGTAGGCGGGAAAATTGGAAACGTTGAGGTTGAGATTGGGGTACCAGGAGGCCAGCTGGGCCCGCAGGTTGGACTGGGCCTGATCCACCTGGCTGGCGATCGCCTTGAGGTTGGGGTTGTTGACCTCAGCCAGGTTCTCCACATCCTTCAGCGACAGGGGCCGCAGGGACTGGATCCGCACCTGATCCACCTTGGTGGGCAGCGCCAGGGTGGCGGGGGCGGCCAGGCGCTGCAGGGCCGGATCGAGGCGGGTGGAGGCCGGCGGCAACACCGTGGGGTTCGACTTCGGTCGCGGACCGATCACCTGGGGGGCCAGCGGCAGGGCAACGGGCGGCGGATCAATCAACGGCACGGAGCTGGCCAGGGGTGCCGGGGCGGCAGCGGCCGGAGCCGGCGCCGGCGCCGCCAGCGGTGTGCGCGGAGCGGCCCAGGCTGAACCCGTCCAGGGAATCAGGCCGGCACCCATCGCTGCAAGACAAGCCCTGACAATGCGTGCCACTGAATCCTCTGCCCAAGCAATAACCCGGGCCGAGCTTAGGGAGGAGCGTCAAGATTGCCGAGGCACGCGGCCACGATGTCATCTGCCCCCTGCACCAGGCGCAGCGGCACCGGCAGCCGGGCGGCCACATCCTCAAGCCGTTGATCATCGAGGAAGACCGGCTCCCCCTGGCGCAGCATCACCGCTGGCAGCAACAGCTCGCTGCCCAGGTCTCGGCCGGTCAAGCCCTCCAGCAGATCGGAGCCGGTGAGCAGCCCCGTCACCACCTGCTCCTGCCCCCAGTAGGGACTGGGCAGGCCATGCAGCAGCACCTCCAGCCCCCGCACGGCATTGAGGCGATCCACCGCCGGCTGGAGCGCCGCGGCCACCAGCTGGCCCACCACCCAACTCACCCGCCGCGGCGCCGGCAGCGCCGCGGGCAGATCAGCGGTGGCCAGGTCCATCGCCTCCAGGAAGGCGCGGATGCTGCCCACGCCGTTGCCCTCCTGGGGCAGATCCTCATAGGCGGCGCGCACGGGCAGCGGCAAGCCGGCGATCAGGTACCACTCGTCGGAGAGCCAGGCGAAACGGCTGCCCAGCGCGGCCTGGAAGCGCGCCTGCAGGGGCTCCACCTGGGCGATCACGCGCCGGGCACAGGCGGGATCCACCGGCTGCAGGCCATCGCCCTCGGGGCGGTAGCGGGTCAGCCCCACCGGCACCACCGCCGCTGAGAGCACCGCAGGCCAATCGCCAGCGGCAAACCGGGCCAGATCACCCAGGGTGCGCTCCAGGGCCGGGCCATCGTTGTAGCCGGGGCAGACCACCACCTGGGCATGGATCTGCAGACGGCGCTGCTGGAACCAGGCGAGCTGCTCCAGGATCAGCCCGGCCCGGGGGTTCACCAGCAGGCGGCTGCGCAGCTCGGGATCGGTGGCGTGCACCGACACGAACAGCGGCGAGAGGCGCTGCTCCTCGATGCGCTGCCAATCGGCGGCCGTGAGGTTGGTGAGGGTGAGATAGGAGCCGTAGAGAAAGCTGAGGCGGTAGTCGTCGTCCTTGAGATACAGGCTGCGGCGGTGCCCCGGGGGCTGCTGATCGATGAAGCAGAACGGGCAATGGTTGTTGCACTGGCGCAGGCCGTCGAACAGGGCCTCGCTGAAACCGATCCCCAGTCCGTCGTCGGCATCCTTCTCGAACTCCACCACATGGACCGTGCCGTCGGGGTCCTGCACCTCCAGGGTGAGCTCCTCCTCACCGCTGAGCATCTGGAAATCGATCAGATCGCGGGGGCGGATGCCGTTGATGCTCAGGAGCCGATCGCCGGGCTGCAGGCCCAGCTCATCGCCGATCGAGCCGGGCTCCACCGAGGTGATCTCCGCCGGCTGGGGCAGCCGGGCCGCCGGATCCAGTTCGGCGAGCACCACGCCGGCTGAGGGTTCCTTCCACACGGGCGGCGGCGCTGAACGCGAAAGCTGCCTTCAGTTTGGTGCTGCAGCGAGCCGGCCGGCCGCCAGCAGCAGGGCCAGGCCGAACACCAGGCGATAGCCCACGAACCACCAGGTGCTGTGCCTCTGCAGGAAGCGCAGCAGCCAGGCGATCGCCAGCCATGACACCACCATCGCGCTCAGCACACCCACCAGCAGGGGCAGGGGGCCAACGCTGGTGGGCTGGCTGAAGGCGGCCTTCAGCTCCACCAGGCCGGCGAGGCTGATCGCCGGGATCCCCAGCAGGAACGAGAACCGGGCCGCATCGGCCCGGTTCCAGCCATCGAACAGGGACGCCGTCAGCGTGCTGCCCGAGCGCGACACGCCGGGGATCAGGGCCAGGGCCTGGGCCAGGCCCACCAACACACCATCGCGGATGCGCACGTCGTCGAGGCGGCGGCGGCGGCGCCCAAGCTGCTCGGCCACCGCCAGCAACAGGGCCATCACGATCGACACCACGCCGATCGAGGGCAGGCTGCGCAGCGGCGAATGGTCGAAATCGGGCACCAGCAGCTTGATCGCCAGACCCGCCAGCAGGATCGGCACGGTGCCCAGCACGATCGCCAGGCCGAGCCGGGCCTCAGGGGCCTGCCAGCTGCCCTGCCGCAGGGCCTGCAGCGTGGCCGCCACCACCTGCTGGAGGTCGCGGCGGAAGTAGCCGAGCACGGCCACGATGCTGCCGAGCTGGATCACGGCGGTCACCGCCACGCCGGGGTCCCCCCAGCCGAGCACCACCGGCACCACCTTGAGGTGGGCGGTGCTGCTGATCGGCAGGAACTCGGTGACGCCCTGCACCACCCCCAGCACCAGATAGCGCCAGCAGGCCTCAAGCAAGCCGAGCGACTCAGGGGAGGCCGGAACGGCCATGGCGGCTGGCGAGAGGATCGCCCGACCCTATGGCGGCGGGGCCGGCCTGGCCACAGCGGCCCGACGCGGCGACTCCCTTAAGGTTGAACACCTTTCTTCACAACAGGGTGATCGGGGTCCCGCCGAGCCTGACGTCACCGCCGCCGCTGGCGGGGCCCCTGGGCAGCGGCATCCGGCCGCTGCGGACGCGCAGCGCCAGCGCGCGCCCGAACGGCGGGCTGCTCCCCATCGGCGGCGCCCTGCTGGTGGCCCTGCCCGTGTTCCTGCAGGCCCCCTGGGTGCGGCTGGCCCCCTTCAGTGCCGCCCTGTTCACGGCGCCGCTGCTGATGCTGGCCCTGGCCCTGGAATCCCAACGCGGCCCCCGCTGGCAGACCCTCGGCGCCCTGCTGGTGGGCTTCAGCGGCAGCTGGTTGGGGGGCTGCCTGTTCTGGGGCTGGTTCCGCCTGCATCCCCTCTGGCACCTGCCGATCGAGGCCTTCGCCCTGCCGCTGGCCCTCGGCGGCCTGCGCGGCCGCTGGCGACTGGCGGCGAGCTTCTACCTCGCTTCCCTGCTGGGCACCGCCTGCACCGATGCCGTGATGGCGATCACCGGCGTGATGGCCCGCTGGACCGGGGTGCTGCAGGCACCGATCGACCAGGCCCCGGCCCTGCTGCAACAGGCGGCCCTCGGGGTGCTGCAGCCCCTGCCCCTGGCGGTCACCCTGCTCACGGGCACGGCCCTGACGGCCCTGTGCCGCTGCTACTGGAACCACCCGGATCCGGCCTGGCGGCTCGGGGCCTCCGCGGTGGCCACCACCCTGGCGGTGGACGGGCTGTTCCTCGCTGCCGCCCTCTGGGCCCCGCAGCTCAGCGGCCTGATCTGAAGAACTGCAAAAGCCTGTGGCGCCGGTTGCAGGGATCCGTCGCCTCACCTGTAGGTTTGCGGGGCTGGCTGCACAGCAGCCCTTAAGTGCCTCTTCCCGTGGTGGGCTCTTCCCCTGCGTGGTCTTCGATCAAACGGAGTGTTCGATGAAACGGCTGGTTTCGTGGCTCATGAGTGGAGTGCTGCTGGCCGGCCTGCTGCTCGGACTGATGGTTGCCCCCGCCGCTCAGGCTGCTGAGCTGCGCAACGTCGCCGACGAGAAGATCGCCGAGCGCGGCGACAAGATTGACCTCAACAACTGCTCGGTGCGGCGGTTCCAGGCCTTCCCCGGCATGTACCCCACCCTGGCCGGCAAGATCGTGCTGGGTGGCCCCTACACCAGCGTCGACGACCTGTTCCAGCTGGATCTGACCCCGCGTCAGAAGGAGCTGGTGGAGAAGTACAAGGACAACTTCACCGTGACCCCGGCCTCGATCGCCCTGAATGAGGGCTTCGACCGCATCAACGACGGTCAGTACCGCTGATCCCGCCGCACCCGGAGCCTGAAGCCCCGGGACCCTAAATTCCAGCCGCTGGTGCAGGCCATCAGGCCAAGCCGGCGGCTTTGTTGTTGGCGCCGCCCGCTCCGCCTCGATGCCCGACCTGCCCTGCCACTGGGACGTGATCGTTGTGGGCGGAGGAGCGGCGGGGCTGATGGCCGCCCTGGAGCTTCCCGCCGGGCTGCGGGTGCTGCTGCTGAGCAAGGAGAGCAGCACGCCCCGTTCCGCCAGCCGCTGGGCCCAGGGCGGCATCGCCGCCGTGACCCGGCCGGAGGACAGCTTCGCCTCGCACCGGGACGACACCCTGCGCGCCGGCGGCGGGCTGTGCGATCCGGCGGCCGTGGATCTGCTGGTGCGGGAGGCTCCCGCCTGCGTGCAGCGGCTGCTTGAGCTGGGCATGGACTTCGACCGCAACGGCGACGCCCTCAGCACCACCCTCGAAGCGGCCCACAGCCACCGGCGTGTGCTGCACGCCCAGGACCGCACCGGCGGCGCCCTGGTGGATGCCCTGGAGCGCCGCGTCATGGCGCGCCCGGGGCTGGTGCGGCGCACGGGCGTCCTGGCCCTGCAGCTGCTGGTGGAGGGGGGCCGCTGCTGCGGGCTTCAGGTGCTCGATGGGGTGCGCCTGCGGGGGTTGCGGGCCCGGGCCGTGGTGCTGGCCACCGGCGGCGGCGGCCACCTGTTCGCCAACACCACCAACCCGCCCCAGGCCAGCGGCGACGGCATCGCCATGGCCTGGCGGGCCGGGGCGGTGATCCGCGATCTGGAATTCGTGCAGTTCCACCCCACGGCGCTGATGCTGCCGGGGGCCCCGCACTTCCTGATCTCCGAGGCCGTGCGCGGTGAGGGAGCCCGGCTGGTGGACGAGCGCGGCGACAGCCCGGTGGCCCAGCTGGCCGGCGCCGACCTGGCCCCCCGCGACGCCGTCAGCCGCGCCCTGGTGCAGTGCATGCGGGAGCGGCAGCTGGCCCACCTCTGGCTCGATCTGCGGCCGGTGGGTGTGGAACGGCTGGAGCGCCAGTTCCCCACGATCCTCGGCCGCTGCCGCGACCTGGGCCTGGAGCCCACCAGCGCACCGATCCCCGTGGCACCGGCCGCCCACTACTGGATGGGCGGCATCCGCACGAACCTCCAGGCCGCCACCACCCTGCCCGGGCTCTACGCCGTGGGCGAGGTGGCCAGCAGCGGCGTGCATGGGGCCAACCGCCTGGCCAGCAACTCGCTGATGGAGTGCCTGGTGTTTGCCCGCCAGCTGCGCCAGCTGGAGCTGGCGCCGGACCCCGGTGCCGCATCCCCGTCGGCGACGGCCTCCGCCGCCAGCCCCCCCCAGCCCTGGACACCGGCCGGGGCCGCGCGGCTGCCGGTGGAGCTGCTGCGGCAGCGGCAGCACGGGCTGCGTGAGCTGTGCTGGCAGGTGGCGGGGGTGGAGCGCCAACCCCTGCCCCTGCGCCAGGGCCTGCAAACGGTGCGGCGCCAGGCGGCCGAGCTGGCCGCCTGCACGGGCCTGCAGGACCTGGCGCAGCAGCCCGGCAGCGTGCCGCTGGAGCTGGACGGTCGATCCGCCACCTGGCTGCGCGCCGCCCACGACCTGGGCCAGCGGCTGGTGCTGGCGGAGCTGCTGCTGGAGGCGGCCCTGTTCCGCCAGGAGAGCCGCGGCGGCCACTTCCGGCTCGACGCACCGGCGGCCCAGCCCTTCTGGTGCCGCCACAGCCTGCAACGGCGGGGTCAGCGCATCAGCACCGAGCCGGTGGGGGGCTGATCGGCGCGATCAGCCGACCCCGCGGGCGATCAGAAATCAGCCGGGCCCTTGTAGCCGCTCAGCTCGGCCAGCTTGGCCAGGGGCTTGACGCCCGAATCCAGCTCGCCGTTGATCTCCCAGGTGGGAAACCCCTGGATGTTCTTGCTGTCGCAGAGGGCCTTCTGGCTGTTGCGGCCATCGGGCGCGCACTCGATCACGGTGAGCTTCTCGGTGGCCTGCTTGCCGAACAGCTCCTTCTGTTCATGGCAGTGGGGGCACCAGTAGGCGGTGTAGATGCGGGCACCGCTGGCGGTGAGGTGCTCCGCCAGGGCGATCTTGGCCGGGGTGCTGGGGGCCAGCACCGCCGGGGCCACGCCCTGACCCACAGGAGCGGCGGGCTTGCCCACCGACGCCGCCCAGCCCAGGCCCAACACCGCCACCAGCAGGGCCGTGATCAGGCCGCGGAACAGCAACTGACCGCGGTCGTCCCAGTCGCCACCGATCAGGCTCAGCACGAACAGGGCCGAGCTGAGGCCGGCGGAAAGGATGCAGAAGGGGCAGCAGTCGCGGATGCCGAAGGCCATCACCCCCAGCAGCACGGCGCTGAACACCGCCATGGCGGTGCTGAGCAGGAACAGGCCCCACCAGCTGCGCTGGCCGAGGGCCACGCGCGCCTCGCCCTGCAGCACCAGCGGCGCCACCGCCAGCAGCAGCACCGCGGCGTAGGCCAGGCAGCCAAACAGCGAGAGGGGTTGGCCGAACAGGCTGCCCCAGGCACTGGAGAGCACCTTCTCGCAGCCGTTGCAACCGAACAGGCCGGTGCTGCTGCAGCTCAGCTCACCGAACAGCCCCCACTTATGCAGGGTGATCGAGCCGGTGTCGATCACGCCGATCGTGGCCAGCACGGCCATCACCACCCGCACCCAGCGCCGGCCCTGATCGGGCCGGCGACGCTGGCCGGCGAGGCGCTCGCTGAGGCGGGAGGAGGTCACGGCAGGGCGCGAAGACTGGCCCGATTGTGGCAGCCGCCGCCGGGTCTGCCGGCGAAACCGCTGGGTAGGGTGATGGATTGGCCCATCGTGCGGCCCGCCCGCAAGCAGCGCTGATGAACGCCGGCCCCAAGACCACCATTGCCTTCGCCCACCTCGGCTGCGAGAAGAACCGGGTTGACACCGAGCACATGCTCGGCCTGCTGGCCGAGGCGGGCTACGGCGTCAGCGCCGATGAGGCCGATGCCAACGTGGTGGTGGTGAACACCTGCAGCTTCATCCAGGAGGCGCGCGAGGAGTCGGTGCGCACGCTGGTGGAGCTGGCGGAGCAGGGCAAGGAACTGATCATCGCCGGCTGCCTGGCCCAGCACTTCCAGGAGGAGCTGCTCGAGAGCCTGCCGGAGGCCAAGGCGATCGTGGGCACCGGTGATTACCAGCACATCGTCAGCGTGCTGGAGCGGGTGGAGGCGGGTGAGCGCGTGAACCAGGTGAGCGCCACCCCCACCTTCGTGGGCGATGAGCACCTGCCGCGCTACCGCACCACCAGCGAGGCGATCGCCTATCTGAAGGTGGCCGAAGGCTGCGACTACCGCTGCGCCTTCTGCATCATTCCCCACCTGCGCGGCGACCAGCGCTCCCGCACGATCGCGAGCCTCGTGGCCGCGGCCGAGGCCCTGGCGGCCCAGGGGGTGCAGGAGCTGGTGCTGATCAGCCAGATCACCACCAACTACGGCCTCGATCTGGCGGGCAAACCACAGCTGGCCCAGCTGCTGCGGGCCCTGGGCGAGGTGGAGATCCCCTGGATCCGCGTGCACTACGCCTACCCCACCGGCCTCACCCCTGAGGTGCTGGCCGCCTACCGGGAGGTCCCGAACGTGCTGCCCTATCTGGATCTGCCGCTGCAGCACAGCCACCCCGAGGTGCTGCGCGCCATGAACCGGCCCTGGCAGGCCGATGTCACCAGCGGCGTGCTGGCCCGCATCCGCGAGCAGCTGCCCGATGCGGTGCTGCGCACCACCTTCATCGTGGGCTTCCCCGGCGAAACCGAGGAGCACTTCCAGCACCTGCTCGATTTCGTGGCCGAGCAGCAGTTCGACCACGTGGGCGTGTTCACCTTCTCGCCGGAGGAGGGCACCCCCGCCGCTGAACTGCCCAACCAGGTGCCCGCCGCGGCGGCCCAGGAGCGCAAGGACCGGCTGATGGCCCTGCAGCAGCCGATCGCCGCCGCGCGCAATGCCGCCTGGGTGGGGCGGATCGTCGATGTACTGATCGAACAGGAGAACCCCAGCACGGGCGAGATGATCGGCCGCTGCGCCCGCTTCGCGCCGGAGGTGGATGGCGAGGTGCGGGTGCTGCCCGGGGAAGGCGGTCTCTGTGC
>JBEGQE010000048.1:0-12186 GCA_041181145.1 Cyanobacteriota bacterium | reverse complement strand
ACCGCCAGCCGGGCCTGCAGCATGCCGATGTGGGGCTCAGGCGTGCCGCCTGACTTGCTCACCACCACCACCAGGGTGCTGCGCAGCCGATCGCCAAGGCTGGCGAGGGTGCGGCGCATGCCGTCGGGGTCGACATTGTCGAAGAAGTGGAACGGCAGGCCGGAGCCGGGATCCTGCAGGGCACGGATCATCAGCAGCGGCCCGAGGCCCGAGCCACCGATGCCGATCCAGAGCACATCGGTGAAGCGGTGACCCGGGGCAGGCGCGAGGGCCCCGGACAGCACGTCGCGGCCGAAGGCTTCAATCCGGTCCACCTCGGCGCGGATGTGGGCGGCGGCGCCGGCATCGGGGGCCAGTTCGGGCGTCCGCAGCCAGTAGTGGCCCACCTGGCGCTGCTCATCGGGGTTGGCCACCGCCCCACCCTCAAGGGCGGCCATCGCCGTGAAGGCGGCATCGAAACGGGGTCGCAACGCCTCGAGTTGAGCCCCATCCAGCCCCATGCGGCTCACATCCAGCCAGAAGCCCATGGCGGGGTTGTGCCAGAGGAGCGAGCAGAAGCGTTGCCACTGCGCCTGGGGATCAAGTCCGGGAACGGCGGAAAGCGGAACCATGAACCGGGCGCGTGGCTGGCGAGCTGACGCTATGCGCTCCATGGCTCCCCAGGAAACCCTTTTCAGCGCCGCAGGCGGAAAACCGTTGCCGCAGGGCCAGGACTGTGTGGACGGTCACACAACGGATCCCGGACCGATCGGCAAATCTGATTTCGGTCTTAAAGTTTCATGCAAGTTATTTTTGGGATCCCCTGGCCCCGTTCCGACGCCTTCAGGCCCTGAGCAGGCGCCCACGGCTCTGGCTGACGCTGGCCGCCGTCGCGGGATCTCTGTTGGCGGCCGATCACCAGCTGGCTGGGCGGCAGCTCATCCCTGGGCGGGCCAGCGGGCAAGGTGAGGGCTTGATCAGCGAGGCGGTCCACCCCAACCCCGCCAGTTTCACGCCCGCTGAACTGCGTGAACTGCAGCGGCGCTTCGGCGTGCACGGCCCTCAGCCGCGGCTGGCCCAGCTGTTCACCAAGGGGATGGATCAGCTCACCCCGCTGCGCAGCCACACCGTGAACCGCCTGGAGGAGCTGCAGCCGGCGGTGTTGCGCGAAAGCCGCCGCACGGGGGTCAACCCGATGCTGCTGGCGGCGATTCTCTTCGATGAGATGCAGCACGCCAAGCCCGGTGAGGACCTGCCCCTGGCTGCCCATTCCGGCCTGTTCAGCACCCATGGGCCGGCCCAGCTAGGCCTGAGCGAGATGGTCAAGCAGGGGCTGCTGAGCGACCACGCCACCCCGGCGGAACTGCAGCTGGCCCGCGAGCAGCTGCTGGACCCCGACCGCAACGTGACTCTGCTGGCCGGGAAGATGGCCCGCCTGCTCACCACCCTCAACCGTCCGGCCTCGAGCACCTTCAACGTCAGCACCACTCCGCTGCATGCCAAGACGGCCGCCACCCTGGCCTATCTGCACAACGGCAAGCTCGACTACCCCGCGCGGATCCTTCGCTATATGCAGGATCCAGAGCTGCATGGCCTGATCTACGGCCAACGCCGCCAGGCCCTCTCCCCCCTGATCTGACCGACGCGTCACCGGATCCGATGATCCGGCGTCCTGTCGTCAGCGACAGAGCGCGCCCAGGGCGGCCAGACGCACCTGCAGCCGGCCCCAGTCGAAGCTGCGGGGGTCGGCCCGCTCCAGCCCGAGATCCACGTGCCGGTGGGTGGTGATCGCGTCGTAGGGAATGGCGAAACGCCGCATCCAGTCGGCCAGCACCACCGCCAGGGCGTCGTACTGGGCGGCGCTGTAACCGCTGTGGCTGGGGGCATCGTCCTCGCCATCGAGCGGTGTCTCCAGGCTCAAATGCAGCGCGAAGTTGTTCACGGAACCGGCCATCGAGGGATTGGTGACGGCCCAGCGGCCGCGGAAGGCCGAATACCCGGCGCCGAAGGCCCGTCGGGCGGGATCCAGGGCCTGCACGATCTGGCCGCGTTCACCGATGAGCATGTGGTAACTCACCTGATCGGCATCATCGGGATGGTGGGTGGTGAAGGTGTTGATCGCCGAGTTCAGGCCGTACACCGTTTCATGCAGCACCACCAGCTGCGGCGTGCTGGCAATCGAATGGCCATAGGCATCGCGGGCCAGCCGCGGGCCGTAGTTGCTGGGGTCGATGCGCAGCCGCTGCAGGCGCTGGGGCAGGCTCTGCTGCAGGGTGAGCAGCCGCTGGCGGAGGGCCGGATCGCTGGTGCTGCACTGGGGTCTGAGCGGGCTGACCCAGGTCTCCTGGGCCGGGGGTGCCGGGGCCCGGGGCCCGGGCGCGGGGCGGCGAAGGCTGGTCTTGTCGCGGTCGCGCAGCAGCTGCTGGGTGACCAGCGCCATCATCCCGATCAACAGGGTGCCACCCAGCAGGCCGCTGGCCAGCCAGACCTGGCGCTGGCGCCGCCAGCCCTCACCGAGCAGGGGGCGCATCACCATGCTCCAGCCTCGGGGCTGCGGCACTGCGCAACCGGCAGCAACTGCAGCCAGAGGCGGCGCCGCTCCAGTGCCTCCGCCCCGGCCCCGGGATCGGCCACCAGGCGATGACTCTCGGGCTGGGGGGGCTCGCAGCACCACTGCAGGGGCCGCAGCTGGCGCCGACGGGCCGTGAGCAGCTCCTGCACAACACCGGGCCGCAGGGCTGCCGAAAGGTCGTCGGGGTCGGCCAGGCGCTGGCCATCGATGGCGATCAATTCATCGCCCACCATCAGCCCCGCCTGCTCGGCCGGGCTGCCGCGATGAACGCGCCGGGCCAGCAGGCGCCCCCCCTCAACCGCCACGCTCACGCCACTCCAGGGGACAGGCGCCATCACAGGCTCCAGACGCAGGCCGATGCTTCTGAGGTAGCCATCGAGATCCGGATCGTCCACGGACTCGAGCCATTGCGGCAGCAGAACGGCCAGATCGCTGGCGTGGCGTGCGAAGGCGGCGATCAGATCAGCGCCGCTGTAGCCACGTCCCCAGCGGCCAAGGCTGCGCCAGAGCTCCTGCAGCACAGCCGCCAGACAGGAGCCCTGGGCCCGCAGGTGCAGATCCAGACAGAGGGCGATCACCGCCCCCTTGAGGTAGTAGCTGATCTGGTTGTCGGCGGCGTAGGCATCCGCCTTGTAGAGCTTCACCCAGGCCTCCTGAGCGCTGCTACGCAGGCTCTGCACCCTGCGGCCGGGTGTCAGCCGGTAGCGACTCAGGTCGGCGCCGAGGTCGTCGAGCAGCTGCTCCTCGCTGCTCAGCCCGGCGCTGAGCGGCAGCAGCTGATCGAGATAGCTCGTCACCCCCTCGGCGAACCAGAGCGTGGGCACCGGCACAGCCTGGTGGTAGGTGATCGGGGTGAGCTCAGCCGGGCGCAACCGCCGCACATTCCACTGGTGCAGGTACTCATGGGCCACCAGCTGCAGAAAGCGGCGGTAGCCATCCGGCTTCTCGAGGTTGCGGCGGCCGTAGACGAGCACCATCGCATCGTCGTGCTCGAGGCCGCCATAGCCCTCATCGAGCAGATGCAGGATCACCAGATAGTGCGAGGCAGCGGGACGCTCCACACCCATCAGCCGGCAGCAGGCCAGGCACACCTGCTCCACGTCCTGCCAGAGGCTGGGATGGCGATCGAGCAGCCACTGGGCCTGTTCGGGCCCACCGGCCCAGGTCACCCAACGGTGGGGCACCCCGGCCACCGCAAAGCTGTGCTGCCGGTGGGGGCCCAGTTCGAGCGGGCTGTCGAGCAGCTGATCGAGGTTCTGGGCCAGCACCCCGCCGGCACAGGCATCGCCCGGCAGCGGGCAGAAGGCCTGCCAGTGCGCTGGCAGGGTGCAACGCAACCGATGGGGCGACCAGCGCTCCCCCTCGATCTCCAGCACCAGGGCGGCCAGGGGCAGGAAGCCGTGCTGGTCATCCAGGTGGGGGGTCCGCACCGACAGTTCAGTGGCCAGGATCCGGTAGCGCACCACCAGCTCGGGGCCATCGGGATCGGCCTCCAGGCGCCAGCAGGCCGGCGCCAGCGGATCGAGGGGCAGCCGCCGCTCGCCCTGGTGCACCTCGAGCCCCTCGAGGTTGCGCACGTAATCGCGGATCAGGTAGGAGCCGGGGGTCCAACCGGGGAGCTGCAGACAGACCCGGGCCAGGCGGGGCTGGAGGCGCATCTCCACGGAGACCAGATGATTGCCGGGTTCCGCGATGGTGAGCTGGATCGCGATCACGGCTTGCTCAGACCACGAGCGCCACGCTGGCGCCCGGCAGCTCGCGACGAGCCGACTGCAGGGCCTGATGGGCGGCGTAGTGGCGCGTGATCCGGCCGATCAGCTGCTGCACCGAACGGGAGCGTGCGAGCCGCTGCAGATCCCCCACCAGGGCCAGGCAGCCGTCGGCCTGGCGACGCCAGCCCACCTGTAGACCCTCCGGCAACTGCACCCGCAGCGTCACCGCTTGCCGCTCGGCGGCGAAGCCCTGCAGCTCACCCCCCGGCAGGGGCTCGAGTCCGAGATCACGCAGAGCCCGCGCCAGCACTGTCTCGTCCCGCAGCACCGTTGGCAGGATGGAGAGATGGGACATGGCGACACCCCCGCTTTCGCTGACCCTAGCGGCCTCGACAGGGCCGTCCAGTGGCCGTTGTCACCAGTGGCGGCACCGGCCGGCGGTCGGCTGCGACTGGGGGTGATGGCCTCCGGCAGCGGCAGCAACTTCGAGGCGCTGGTACAGGCCTGCCGCAACGGCAGCCTGGCCGCCGAGGTGGCGCTGCTGGTGGTCAACAATCCCGGCTGCGGAGCCACCCAGCGGGCGGAACGCCTCGGCATTCCCTGCCACCTGCACGATCACCGCCGCCACAGCAGCCGCGAGGCGCTGGATCGCGCCGTGATCGGCAGTTTCCAGGCCGCCGGCGTCGATCTGGTGGTGATGGCCGGCTGGATGCGCATTGTCTCCCAGGCGCTGATCGATGCCTTCCCTGAACGGCTGATCAACATCCACCCCTCGCTGCTGCCGAGCTTCCGTGGGGCTCGGGCGATCGAGCAGGCCCTGGCCGCCGGCGTGCGGCTGAGCGGCTGCACCGCTCACCTGGTGAGTCTGGAGGTGGATACCGGCCCGATCCTGGTGCAGGCGGCCGTGCCGGTGGATGCCGCCGACAGCCGCGACAGCCTGGCGGCGCGCATCCACGCCCAGGAGCACCGCGTCCTGCCCCTGGCGGTGCAGCTGGCGGCGCAGCGTCTGGGGCTTCAGGGATAGAAGGGCAGCAGCGGCAGGCCGGTTTCAGCCGGCAGGCCGGCCATCAGGTTGAGGCACTGCACGCCCTGGCCGGCCTGACCCTTGACCATGTTGTCGATGGCGCTCATCACAATCAGCTGGCCGGTGCGGTGGTCGACCTGCACCGACAGCACGGCCGCATTGGTGTTGCGCACCCACTTCGTGGAGGGGTAGGTGCCGAGCGGCAGCACACGCACGCAGGGTGCATGGCGGTAGGCCGCCTGCAGCAGCGTGGTGCAGTCCTCGCCGGTGAGGCCGGGATCGCGCAGACGCCCGTACACGGTGGCCAGCAGGCCCCGCACCATCGGGATCAGGTGGGGCGTGAACTGCAGTTGGATCGGCTGACCGGCGGTGCGGCTGCAGAGCTGCTCGATCTCACTGGTGTGGCGGTGGCCCACCACGCCATAGGGGGCCACGCCCTCGGAGGCCTCGGCCAGCAGCAGATGCTCCTTGGCGGCGCGGCCGCCGCCGCTGGTGCCGGTCTTGGCGTCGATCACGATCCCGCCGGGCTCGATCAGCCCCTGCTTGAGGAACGGAGTGAGGGCCAGCAGGCTGGCGGTGGGGAAGCAGCCAGGGGCGGCCACCAGCCGCGCCTCGCGGATTCGTTGCTCCTGCCACTCCACCAGTCCATAGACGGCCTCGGCGCACAGATCGGCATCGCTGCGCGGGAAGTCACGCGCCTCACTGGCGTACACCTCCTTCCACTGATCCAGGGAGCTGTAGCGGTAGTCGGCCGAGAGGTCCACCACCTTCACGCCCCGCTGCAGCAGCCCCGGCACGAGCCGCGAGGCCAGGCCATTGGGCAGGCTCAGTACGGCCAGGTCGGCCGCTGCGGCGATCGCCTCCACATCCGGGGTCTGCACCACCGGATCGCCTGGCAGGGGCAGAAACGGGGTGAGCTCACTCCAGCGCTTGCCGCTGCTGCGCTCGCCGCCGAGGAAGGTCACCTCCAGTTCGGGATGGCCCTGCAGCAGGCGCAGGGTCTGCAGGCCGCCGTAGCCGGAGGCTCCGATCACCGCAACGCGCTTGCTGGCCATGCCCGGCTGTCAGGAACCCCGGATCGTACCGGGCTCTATAAAAGTGCCAGTGCATCGGCCTGATGGCCTGTTCCCCTGAGTAACCCGGACTTCCAGTTCGACACCATCGCCGATGGCCTGGCGGCCATCCGCAACGGCGAGATGGTGGTGGTGGTCGACGACGAAAACCGCGAAAACGAAGGCGACCTGATCTGCGCCGCCCAGTTCGCCACCCCCGAGCAGATCAACTTCATGGCCACCGAAGCGCGGGGCCTGATCTGCCTGGCGATGGAGGGCGAGCGGCTCGATGCCCTAGATCTGCCGCTGATGGTGGATCGCAACACCGACAGCAACCAGACCGCCTTCACGGTGAGTGTGGATGCCGGCCCGGAGAACGGTGTGAGCACCGGCATCTCCGCCGAGGACCGGGCCCGCACGATCCAGGTGGCCATCCATCCGGCCACCCGCCCGGCCGACCTGCGCCGGCCGGGCCACATCTTTCCGTTGCGCGCCAAACAGGGGGGAGTGCTTAAGCGCGCCGGTCACACCGAGGCGGCGGTGGACCTGGCACGGCTGGCGGGCCTCTATCCGGCCGGTGTGATCTGCGAGATCCAGAACGCCGATGGGTCGATGTCGCGGCTGCCGCAGCTGGTGGACTACGCCCGCCAGCACGGCCTGCGGCTGATCAACATCGCCGATCTGATCCGCTACCGCCTCGACACCGAGCGCTTCGTGCGGCGCCAGGCGGAAGCCTCCCTCCCCAGCGCCTTCGGTCAGTTCCGCGCCATCGGCTACCGCAATGAGCTCGATGGCAGTGAGCATGTGGCGATCGTCAAGGGCCAACCGGAGCAGGCGGCCGGTCCGGTGCTGGTGCGGGTGCACAGCGAGTGCCTCACCGGTGATGCCTTCGGGTCGCTGCGCTGCGACTGCCGGCCCCAGCTGGAGGCCGCCCTGCGCATGATCGAGGCCCAGGGTGAAGGCGTGGTGGTGTACCTGCGCCAGGAGGGGCGCGGCATCGGCCTGATCAACAAGCTGCGCGCCTATTCACTCCAGGACGGCGGCCTGGACACGGTGGAAGCCAACGAGCGCCTCGGGTTCCCGGCCGACCTGCGCAACTACGGCGTGGGCGCCCAGATCCTCAGTGATCTCGGGGTGCATCGCCTGCGGCTGATCACCAACAACCCCCGCAAGATCGCCGGCCTGGGGGGCTACGGCCTGCAGGTGGAGGACCGGGTGCCGCTGGTGATGGATCCCAGCCAGCACAACGCCGGCTATCTGCAGACCAAACAGGCCAAACTGGGGCATCTGATGGAGCCGGCGCCAGCCGCGGCTGGCACGGGTCCGGCGGCGGTGCTGGCCTGGAAAGCCCAGGACCCCGAAGCGGCCTGCAACGGCGACGGCAACGGCGACGGCAAGGGTGGGGACGGTGCCCCTGGCAGCGGCCTCGTGGCCCAGCTGCAGGAGCTGCGCCAGTGGGCTGAGGAGCATGGCCTGCAGCTGGAGCGGGAGGAGCATTCGCGGGTGCTTGCCCTGCTCGATCAGCCGCACCTGGCGGTGGTCGTGGCCGGCGGCGATGCCGAGCGCCTCGATCAGGGACTGCGGCGCATGGCCCACTGGCAGGGCACCCAAAGCGTCAGCCTGTTGCTGGCGGCCGATGCCCAGCGCACCAACCACCCCAGCAACACCCTGGAGGCCCAGCGCCGCCCCCTGGTGGAGCTGCGCGCCGATCGCATCGCCGGAGTTGATCTGCCGCTGGAGAGCGCGACCCTGCTGCGCTGGAGCTGACCCCTGGCGGGGTCAGCGTTGGGCGCTGGTCGGTCAGTCGGCGATGGTGACCTTGTTGATGCGGCTGCCGTTCTTCAGCGCCATCACCACATCCATGTTGCCGGTGTGGCCGAACACGGTGTGCACGCCGTCGAGGTGGGGCTGGGCCTCATGGCAGATGTAGAACTGCGAGCCACCGGTGTTGCGACCGGCGTGGGCCATGGCGAGGGTGCCGGCCTGATGCTTCTGGTTGTTGATCTCGCAGTCGATCTGGTAGCCGGGGCCACCGGTGCCAGCCATGCCACGGGCGCCTTCACGGCTGTTGGGGCAACCGCCCTGGGCCATGAAGCCGGGGATCACACGGTGGAAGGCCAGGCCGTCGTAGAAGCCGTCCTTGGCCAGCTTCACGAAGTTGGCCACGGTGTTGGGGGCGTCGGCGTCGAACAGCTCCAGGTCGATCGTGCCGGCGTCGGTCTCCATCACGGCTTTGGTCACGGCGGGGAGGGAATGCAAACCGGTTCAGTATGGGCGTCCGGTAGAAGGGATGCAGCGGAACAACAGCGATGGCCCTGAGCGGTGCGGTGAACCTCCACGAAGCCCGGCTGGGCGTGATCGGCGGCAGTGGCCTCTATGCGATGGAGGGCCTCGAGGACATCCGTGAGATCACGGTCGAGACCCCCTTCGGCGCGCCATCCGACAGCCTGCGCCTCGGCCGCCTCGGCGGCATGGAGGTGGTGTTCCTGGCCCGCCATGGCCGCCATCACGCGTTCCTGCCCACGGAAGTGCCCTACCGGGCCAACATCTGGGCAATGCGTTCTCTGGGGGTGCGCTGGATCCTGTCGCCCTCGGCGGTGGGGTCCCTGCAGGAGCAGGTGAAGCCGCTCGACATGGTCGTGCCCGATCAGTTCATCGATCGCACCCATCAGCGGCCGCTCAGCTTCTTCGGCGCCGGTGCCGTGGCCCACGTCTCCCTCGCTGATCCGTTCTGCGCAGGCCTGAGCCGCCTGCTGGCCGACGTAGCCGACAGCCTGATGCCCGACGGCCGCAGCCTGCACCGCGGTGGCACCTATCTCTGCATGGAAGGTCCGGCCTTTTCCACCCGTGCCGAATCGAACCTCTACCGCAGCTGGGGGTGCACGGTGATCGGCATGACCAACCACACCGAGGCCCGCCTGGCCCGTGAGGCGGAGATCGCCTACGCCACCCTGGCCATGGCCACCGACTACGACTGCTGGTACGCCGACCACGACAGCGTGACCGTGGAGATGGTGATCGCCAACCTGCGCGCCAACGCCGAGCTGGCAACCCAGATCGTGCGCACCACCGCCGAGCGCGTGGCGGCCCTACGCCCCACCAGCGCAGCTCATACCGCCCTGCGGGATGCCCTGATGACACCCAAGGAGCACGTGCCGGCCCCCACGCGCCGCCGTCTGGATCTGTTCACGGCTCCCTACTGGGGCCCGTTCGCCGAGTGAGGTCAGCCGGCGGCCAGGGCCTGGCGCAGCTGGCCGCCGCAGGCCTCTAGCCGCTGCCGGGCTGCAGCGGCGCTCAGGCCACGCTGGCCCATCAGCAGCGCCAGCTTCACCGAGCCGCCACTGGCCGCCAGCAGCTGGCGGCCCCGCTCGCGGGGGATGGCGCCGAGGTCCTCGAGGATGCGCAGGGCGCGGTCCTCGAGCTTGCTGTTCGACACCGACACGTCGACCATGCGGTTGCCGTAGACCTTGCCCAGGCGCACCATCACGCCGGTGCTGAGGATGTTCAGGGCCATCTTCGTGGCGGTGCCGGCCTTGAGACGGGTGGAGCCAGTGAGCAGCTCCGGTCCGGTGAGCAGGCGGATGTCGATGTCGCAGGGCATGGGCACCTGCTCGGAGGGCACGCAGGCCATGGCGATGGCCAGGGCGCCAATGGCACAGGCATGCTCCAGGCCGCCATGCACATAGGGCGTGGTGCCACCGGCGGCGATCCCCACCAGGGCATCGCCGGGACCGAAGCCACGCTCCTGCAGATCAGAGCGACCCGCAGCGTGCAGGTCCTCGAGGCCCTCCGAGCTGCGCAGCAGGGCAGGTGCCCCGCCCGCCAGCACGCCCTGCACGAGCTGGGGATCACTGCAGAAGGTGGGCGGACATTCAGCCGCATCCAGCACCCCCAGACGGCCGGAGGTCCCGGCCCCCAGGTAGAAGAGGCGGCCGCCCTCAGCCAGGCGTTCGGCGATCGCCTCCACCGCCGCCGTCAGGGCGGGAGCCGCGGCTGCCACGGCCTGCTGCGGTCGCCGGTCCTCCTCGCAGAACAGCTCCACCAGCGCGGCGGTGCTGAGGGTGTCGAGGTCGGTGCTGAGGGGATTGGCCTGCTCGGTGAGCAGGTGTCCGCGACGCACCTCCCCGGAGCCGCTGGCGGCGGGGCTCACAGCAGGCCCTCGAGGCGCCGGCGGAAGGCCTCCAGCTCAGCGTTGCCGCTGCTGATCGGCCCATCGGCGGCGGTGGCCGAGGCCGGGGCCACGGAATCGGGCGAGCTGGCCTCGTCCAGCTCGCGCCAGGTCGTCACGTCCATGTTCTTCTCCGGTGGCGCGATCAGCAGGCGGTCCTCGGCCGTCTGCGGCAGGAAACCGGCGGGCACGAAGCGGGCCTCATAGCCGGCGTTGGTGCAGAACTCCTCCATCTCGCGCCGCTCGATCGCCTCCACCGTGGGGGTTGGAAAGTCCTGGGCCTCGAGCAGGCCGGCATAGCGCTCGGCATCGTCGCGGTCCTCGAACAGCAGCACCACGGTGGTGCCATTGAGCTCAAGGGAATGAATGCCCTCGTTCTCGCTCCCCGCATCGAAGAGCAGCACGTGCACCGCCATGGTCAGAGGCTTCGACGAGGCACAGTGTCTCATCGATCACCGCAGCCGCCCACCCAGACAGCTCAACGGCTGCCCTGCTCGATCTCGGCTGCCAGTTGCTGAAGGCGGCCATAGAGCGCCTCCTCGGCATCGGTGAGGGCCTGGGGCACCACCAGCCGCACCTCCACGAGCTGGTCGCCCCGTTGCCCGGCCCACTCCAGCCCTCGGCCGCGCAGGCGCAGCAGACGGCCGCTCGACGACCCTGGCGGCACGCGCAGCTGCACCGGTCCCGCCAGGGTGGGCACCACGGCGGTGCAGCCGAGGGCGCCGTCGGCCGGAGCGATCTCCAGCTGGTAGTGCACACGCAGGCCATCGATGCGCAATCCCTCCGGGGTGCGCACCCGCAGCTGCAGGAAGTGGTCGGCACCGCCCGGGGCGACACCCGCCAGGCGCAGCCGCCAACCGTCCCCGGCCAGGGGTGGGGTCCACACCTCCACGGTGGTCCCGTCCTGAAGCTCCAGCTCCACACGCTCGCCCTGCAGCGCCTGCTCGGGGGTGAGTTCCACCAGGGTTTCACAGTTGCCGCTGGCGGTCACCGGCGGCGGCGGCGGGGGAGAGGCGGTCACATCGCCGCCTCGCGTCGCCGCTGGATCCGCTGGACGGTCGGAGGCGGGGTCGGGGCTGCCGAACCCATCGGCGCGCGCGAAGTCGCCTTCCGGGTCGGGGCGGCTGCGTCGATCCGCTCCACTGGCGCGACGACCGCGGCCAAACAGCGCTTCGATGTAGTCGTCGAAGGAGGGGAAGCCGCTGGCGAAGGGATCCAGCCCCGCCTCGGCAGCGGCCGAACCATCCAAGCCGGCTTCCCACTGCTGGCGGCGTTGGGGATCGCTGAGCACCGCATAGGCCTCATTGACCGCCTTGAACTGCTCCTCGGCATGGGGGTCGTTGCCGTTGAGGTCCGGATGCCAGCGGCGTGCCAGCTGGCGGAAGGCCCGCTTCAGGCTGGCCGCATCCGCACCGGGTTGGAGGCCGAGGACGGCCCAGTGGTTCACGCCCGCTGCGCGGGTGACGCTGGAGGTCACTGCCTTCAGACCTCAGCCCAGGGATCGTCGTCGTCGAATGCCGGTCGCACCGACGCCGGCTGGGGCCCTGGCCGCCGCTCCGGGGCAGCCGCACGGTCCCAGCGGCGGTCCTCGTCGGCTTCCCGCTGCCAGCGGCTCGGTTGATCGGGCTCCCAGCGGGACGGCTGGGGGGAAGGCTCACGATCCCAGCGGGAGGGTTCGT
>JBEGQE010000047.1:0-7622 GCA_041181145.1 Cyanobacteriota bacterium | reverse complement strand
GGGGGTGCCGCCGGGCTGCCGCCGCCCAGGGGTCAGTTCCCGGAGCGACCGGACCCCGCTGGCCCCCCGCCCGCCTGCTGCCGTTGGGCCGCCAGGATCCAGCGCCGCACCCAACGGGCGTCGATGCGGGGTGGGGCCATGCCCGTGAGGGAGCGCTCCAGGCGCCCCAGCTGGGTGAGCAGCTGCTGGGGGGAGGCCGCGGCCAGGCCTCGGCTGCTGGCGATGCCCGCATAAAGCAGCAGGGCGGCTTCCGCCGGCTCCAGCCCCAGCTCGCTCACCAGTTGCGCCTGGCCGCGCAGCTTGCGCAGCTGCCGCTCGAGGGCGCCGCCGCGGCTGGCGAGCCGGCGCAGGTCGGCGTCGCTGAGGGCCGCCAGCTGCGGCCAGCTCTCCACGCCCGCCTGCTGCAGCACCGCCTGCTCGCGGGCGAAGTGGCGTGGCAGCGGGTAGGGCGAGCTCACAGCGGCGACCAGGGCAGGGATGCCGCGGGCCTCAGGGCAGCACCGTGACGGCGCCGGTGGCGAGGCTGCGGTCGGCGGCGGCCACGATCACCGGACGGTCCACCCCGGGCGAGACGGGATCCACCCGCCGCAGCCGCACATGCACCTGGCCGTTGTCGCCGTGGCGGCCGCTGCCGCGCAGGTTGCGGGCCACCTGCTCCACCGTGGGGCGGAAGGCAGCCTCAGGCAGATCGGCCGGTGCGGCGGCGATCACCAGGTCGGAGCCGTTGTCGAACACCACCGGCACGCTCACCGCGCCCTCCACCCGATCGCGCGGGGCGTAGCTCACGGCGAAGGCCAGGCAGGAGAGCGAGAGCAGCACCGTGAAGCTGGTGACGCCCACCAGGCGGAAGCGGATCCCCCAACGCAGCAGGAAGCCCAGCACGGTGATCAGCAGCAGCGCCGCCCCGGCGATGCCCAGCCAGGTGCCGGCTGAGAGCAGCAGGGGATCAGCGCGCATGGGCCTCGGTCTCGCCGGAAAACCCACATATAGTGCGCCCTCACCAGCTTCCGAGAGCCACGGGCCCCCCGACCCGCCGACCCAGACGCCCCCTTCGCGCCCTGGGCCCGGCCCTGCCGCTGGTGGCTCTGGCCAGCGGTGGCCTGCTGCTCGGCGCCGGCGGGCTGTGGTGGGCGCTCGACCGCGCCGGCGAAGCCCTCTATGGGCGCCTGCGCCCCTGGCTGCAGCTGCAGGTGGGCCGGGTGATGGGCCACCCGCTCGAACTCGGCCCCTACACCGGCTTGCGTCCCTGGGGCCTCACGGCCGGCCCCAGCCGTTTCCGCCCCGCCCCCGACAACCCCTCCACCCTGGAGGCCTCCGCCGTGGCGGTGGGCTTCGATCCGCTGCGCAGCCTGCTGGAGCGGGCCTGGGTGCTGCAGATCCGCGTGCGCGATGCCCGGGCCGACCTGCGTCGCAACAGCCGCGGTGCCTATTGGGAGCTGGGCCGGCTTCCCCCCGGCCGCCAACCGCCCCGGCTCGGCCTGCGCATCCAGCTGGATCGGCCGGCATCCGTGCGCCTCTATCCGGCCAGCGGTGCGCCGATCGCCCTCCGGCTCGAGGGGGAGGCGGCCCTGCAGTTGCGGCGCCGCAGCCTCAGCCTGCACGGCCTGGCCCGGCCGGCCGCCGGCGGCAGCCTGGGCGTGGGCCTGCAGGCCAACTGGCAACGCCGCCAGTGGCAGCTGCAGCTCCTGCCCCGCGCCCTGCCGGCCGCCCCGCTGCTGCCGCTGCTGCCGGCGGGCCTGCAGCAGCAGCTGATCGGCCGCCTGCAGGGGCAGCTGGAGGGCCAGTTGCGCCTGCGCCATGGCCAGGGCTGCCAGGGGCAGCTGCAGTTGCGCGATCTGCGTTGGCGGGCAGCGGTGCTGCCGGCGCCGTTGCAGGCCGCTGCCCTGCCGCTGCGCTGCCAGCAGGATCGGCTCCAGCTCGATGGCGCCGCCCTCGCCATGGGCGACTGGCGTGGCCGCCTGGCCGGATCCGTTGGCCTGGCCGGTCCGCGCCAGGGGGATCTGCAGCTGCAGCTGCAGGCCCGTGAGTCGCGCCGCGGCCATCGGCTCACGGCCCGGCTGCACGGCCCCTGGCGCCGGCCCCTGCTGGATCTGCAGGGCAGCCTGCAGGGCCTGCGCATCCCCAACCAGCCCCCCCTGCCCGTGCTGCTGCAGGGGCAGGTGGCCTTGCGCTTCCAGGCCGGTCCCCAGGCCCGGCTGAGCCGGCTACTGCTGCGCCGCGGCGACGCCAGCCTGGAGGCCTCCGGCCCCCTCTGGCCGCAGCTGCAGCTGCAGACCAGCCGCCTCAGCCCGGGCCGCCAGCTGCTGCGTCCGCTGCTGCCGCTGCTGGGTCCGGAGCCGCGCCTGCAGGCCAGTGCGCGCCTGCAGGGCCGCTGGAACCGCCCGCAGCTCGACCTCAACCTGGCGCAGACCAACCATCCCCTGCTGGGAGCGCTCACGGCGCACCTGCGCTGGCTGCCCGGCCTGCTGCGGCTCGAGAGCCTGCAGGCTCCAGACCTCACCGCCTCCGGTCAGCTGCCGCTGGCGGCGGGTCCCTCCGGGGGCCTGCGGCCAGGGCCCCTGCTCCTGCGCCTGGATCTGCGCAGCTACCGGCTCGAGCGGCTCAGCCGCCTGATCGGCTCGCGGCTGCGCGGTGAGCTGGAGGCCTGGGGTGAGATCCAGGGTCCCCTGGCGGCCCTTAGGCCCAACCTGCAGTTGATCGTGCGGCGCCCGGGGGTGGGTCCGCTGCAGCTCGATGAAATCTGGCAGGGCCGCCTCAGCGGCCGCGCCGATGGGGGAGCCGATCTGGCCCTGCACCCCCAGGCGCCGGCGGCACCGGCGGATCTCCAGGCCCGCCTCGATCGCCGCTGGCTGCCCCAGTGGGTGCGGCTGGAGCGGGCGAGCGGGCAGCTGGCCTTCAGCGGATCGCCACGCCGCTACCTCTGGCAGGCCCGCCGCTTCCCCCTGGAGGGCCTGCGCTTCGCCCTCGGTCCACGCGGGGTGCTGCAGCCCCTGCAGGGGCTGCTCAGCGGCAGCGGCCAGCTCGATCTGCAGCCGCTCTGGATCCGCGGCCGCGTGGCAGTGCAGCAGCCGCTGCTGCTGGGCCTCCCCGGGCGGAGTCTGGAGGCCAGCGGCTGGTACCGCCAGCGCCGCTACGCCGCCGAGGGCACCTGGCTGGCTGAGCGCGGTGGCCGGGTGGGCATCCGCCTGCGCGGCCAGCAGGGTGGCGACCTCTGGAGTCGCTTCGAGGGGCGGGATCTGGCCCCGGCCCTGCTCGATCAGCTGCAGCTGGCCTGGTTGCGCTGGCGCGGTGAACCGCTGCCGCCCTCCGGCCGGGCCAGCGATCTGGGCGAGCTGGCGATCGACATGCTCGGCCGCAGCGTCAACGAGCAGCTGGCGGCCCTGCTGGACGCCCGGCGCCGCCTGGCGGAGGCGCAGCGCAACGAAACGAGCGAACGGCGCCAGCTCAGCGGCGATCTCGACGGCCGCTTCGACGCCGACCTCACCCTGGTGGGCTCCCGCGTCGATCGCCTTTCGATCGATCTGAACGCCAAGGGCCACCTCTGGTGGCATGAACAGGGGCGCGATCGCCCGCTCACCCGCACCGCCCCGCTCACGGCGCGGTTGCAGGGGCCCCTCTGGCTGGGACGCGGCAGCTTCAGCCTGCAGAACGTTCCCCTGGCCCTGCTGGCCCTGCTCACGCCGGTGCCCGACGGCCTGCGCGGCAACCTCAGCGCCGAGGGCCGCTACAGCCTGGGCGACCGGCGCCGCCAACCCCAGCTCACGGCCCGCCTGGCCCTGCAGGACGCCAGCCTCGACGACGAACCCCTGGCCCTCGAGAAGGGCGACCTGGCTGTGGAGAACGGCGCGGTCGCGCTGGATCTGTCGCTGCGCGGGGGCGCGGCTGCCAACAGCGTGGACCTGCGCGGGCGCATCCCCCTGCAGCCCGAGCAGCAGGGGCTTGAACTGCGCCTGGCCAGCCGCGGCGACGGCCTGCGTTTTCTCGCCACCCTCAGCGGGCCGGGGCTGCAGTGGCAGCGCGGCAGTGCCGACCTGCAGCTGCTCGTGCGCGGCTCCCTGGCCGAACCGGTGGCCAACGGCTTCCTGCGCCTGCGCGACGGCGTGGTGCAGCTCGCCGGCCAGACGATGCGCGATCTCGAAGCCACGGTGCTGTTCGATTTCCGCGAGCTGGAGCTGCAGCAGCTCTCGGGCCGGGTGGGGGCCAAGGGCCAGCTCAGCGGCTCGGGCCAGCTGGCCCTGACCAGACCGGCGGAGGAGGCGCCGCGGCTGCTGCGGGTCGGCCTGCGCCAGGTGCCGTTCCGCCTGCCGCGCCTGGCTGCCCAGGTGGATGGCGAGCTGTTGGTGAGCGGAGCGCTGAGGCGGCCGGTGCTGGGGGGTGAGCTGCGCCTCAGCCGTGGGGCCCTGAACGTGCAGCCGGGCCAGTTGGCCACCGAGGAGGAGCCCAACCGGCCGGTGAGTGTGCGCCAGCTGGTGGAGGAGCAGTGGGATTTCAGCCAGCCGCTGCTGGTGATGGGTCAGCAGATGGAGAGCAGCGCCAGCCGCGACCTGCGCTCGGCCGTGCCCAACCTGCCCTTCCTCAGCCTGAACGGCCTGCGCCTGGTCCTCGGTCCCGACCTGCGCGTCACCGTGCCGAACGTGCTCAATTTCAACAGCGGCGGACTGCTCACCCTCAACGGGCCCCTCGACCCCTCGATCCGGGCCAGCGGGGTGGTGCGGCTGCTCAACGGCCGGCTGGGCCTGTTCACCACCAACTTCAGCCTCGATCCCGATGCCGCCAACGTGGCGGTTTTCACCCCGAGCCTTGGGCTGATCCCTTACCTCGACATCGCCCTGCGCACGCGCGTGTCCGACAGCCCGGCGGTGGGTGGCGTCACAGGGGATCGCTCCACCATCTACGACTGGAATGCGGCGGCGGCCCCGGTGAGCTCGATCGACCAGCTGCGGCTGGTGAAGGTGCGCCTGGAGGCCACCGGCCCCGCTGACCGCCTCGCCCAGAACATTCGCCTCACCAGCTCACCGCCGCTGCCGCAGGAGCGGCTGGTTGCGCTGATCGGCGGCAACTCGCTGGTGGGCCTGGTGGGCGGCAACGCCGGCGCGGCCCTGGCCACGGTGCTGGGCCAGTCGCTGCTCTCACCCCTGGCCGGCGGCCTCAGCGATGCCTTCGGCCAGCGGCTCAGCTTCGCCCTCTATCCCACCTACTTCGCCCCGGCCGAGGTGTTGGAGAGCGAAAACCGCTCGCGCCGCCTGCCCTCCCAGCTGGTGCTCGGCTCCGAGATCGGCCTCGACATCAGCGAGCGCTTCAATTTCTCGGTGCTGGCGGCCCCCAACCGCAGCGATATCCCACCCCAGCTCACCCTGCGCTATCAGGCCAGCGACCGCCTCGGCCTGCAGACCTCGGTGGACACCGAGGGCCGCTGGCAGAGCCAGCTGCAGCTGTTCTTCCGCTTCTGAAGCTCTTCCGCTTCTGAGGCTCTTCCGCTTCTGAGGCGCCGGGGCCCGGGCACTTGGATGCTGCGCTCTCCTGAAGTGCGCCCACAGTCGATCGGTGTGTCGTACCACTTCGGCAGACCGTTTCGGGTCCTGGGCCAGGATCGGAGGCGGCAAGGCAACCCCGATGACCCAGCTGATCGGCATCGACCTGGGCGGCACCGCCATCAAGCTGGGCCGCTTCGATCGGCAGGGCCAGCTGCTGGCCGAGCTGCAGGTGCCCACCCCCCAGCCGGCGATGCCCGGGGCGGTGAGCGTGGCGATCAGCGAGGCGGTGTGCGAGCTCGATCCCAACCGGCTGGCGCCCCTGGTGGGCATCGGCCTGCCGGGGCCGATGGATGCCGCCGGCCGGGTGGCGCGGGTGTGCATCAACCTGCCGGGTTGGCAGCAGGTGCCCCTGGCCGATTGGCTTGAGCCCGAGCTGCAACGGCGCGTCACCCTGGTGAACGACGGCAATGCCGCCCTGGTGGGGGAGGCCTGGCTCGGGGCCGCCCGCGGTTTTCGCGATGTGCTGCTGCTCACCCTCGGCACCGGCGTGGGCGGCGGCGTGCTGATCAACGGTCAGCTGTTCACCGGCCACGGCGGAGCGGCTGCGGAACCGGGGCTGATCGGGGTGGATCCCGAGGGCCCGCCCTGCAACAGCGGCAACCGCGGCTCCCTGGAGCAGTTCTGCAGCATCACCGGCCTGGGCCGCCTCTCCCCCCTCGATCCGGCTGAGCTCTGCCGCCGCGCTGACGCCGGCGACGCCGAGGCCCATGCCGTGTGGGCCTGCTACGGGCGCTGGCTGGGGATCGGCCTCAGTTCCCTGGTGTATGTGCTCACCCCGGAGCTGGTGCTGATCGGTGGTGGCCTCAGCGCCGCCAGCCACCATTTCCTGCCGGCGGCCCAGGCGGAGCTGGAGCAACGGGTGCAGGCCGAGAGCCGCGCAGGCCTGCAGCTGCGGCGCGCCGCCCTGGGCAATGGAGCCGGCCGGCTGGGGGCGGCCCGGCTGGCGCTGGATCGGCTGGGATGATGCGGCTCTGCCCTGTGCCGCTGCCGTGAGCGTTCCCGATCCCTCCCCCGAGCTGCTGCAGCGGGCTGCGGCCGTGCGCCGTGCCGCCATGGCGCTCGGGCAGCGGAGCGACGACGAACGCCGCTCGGCCCTGCTGGCCATGGCCGATGCCCTGGAGGCCGACAGCGCCGCGATCGTGGCCGCCAACAATGCCGACCTGGAGGACGCGGCGGACGAAGGGCTGGCGCCTGCCCTGGTGGCACGCCTGAAGCTGGATGCGGCCAAGCTGGCCGGGGCCATCGATGGGGTGCGTCAGGTGGCGGCCCTGGCCGATCCGGTGGGCGTGCGCCAGCTGCACCGCGAACTCGACGACGGCCTGGTGCTGGAGCGCCTGAGCGTGCCCCTGGGGGTGGTGGGCGTGATCTTCGAGGCGCGGCCCGATGCGGTGATGCAGATCGCCGCGCTGGCGATCCGCTCCGGCAACGGCGCCATCCTCAAGGGGGGCCGCGAGGCCAGCCGCAGCTGCGCGGCGATCCTGGCTGCCCTGCAGCGCGGTCTGGCGGGCAGCGCGGTATCGCCCGAGGCCCTGGGCCTGCTCACCAGCCGCGAGGAGAGCCTGGCGCTGCTCAAGCTCGATGGCCTGGTGGATCTGATCATTCCGCGCGGCTCCAATGCCCTGGTGCGCTTCATCCAGGACAACACCCGCATTCCGGTGCTCGGCCATGCCGATGGCATCTGCCACCTCTATGTGGATGCCGAGGCGGATCTGGAGCAGGCGCTGCGCGTGGCGATCGACAGCAAGACCCAGTACCCGGCCGCCTGCAATGCCATCGAGACCTTGCTGCTGCACCGGGAGGCCGCGGCGCCGTTCCTGCAGGCCGCCCTGCCCGCCTTCGCCGCCGCCGGTGTGCAGCTGCGTGGTGATGCGGCCGCCTGTGGCCTCGGGGTGTCGGAAGCGGCCAGCGATGCCGACTGGGGCACTGAATACTCGGATCTGATCCTGGCGGTGCGCGTGGTCGACAGCCTCGAGGAGGCCCTGGCCCACATCGCCCGCCACGGCTCCCGCCACACCGACGCCATCTGCACCCGCAACGCCGCCACCGCCGAGGCCTTCCTGCGCGGCGTCGACAGCGCCGGCGTGTACC
>JBEGQE010000046.1:0-5030 GCA_041181145.1 Cyanobacteriota bacterium | reverse complement strand
GAACGGCTGCTCCTGGAAGGGCCACACCCGCGGCAGTTCCGGCGCCGCCAGGCCGCGTTCGGCCCGGGTGTGCCGCCAGATCCGCGTGAACCAGTGGCGTGCCGCCTGGCTGGAGCCGCCGAGGTAACGCGCCACGATCCCCTGCTCCAGGGCACCGATCGCCATCCGCCCCTCCAGGCCGCGGCGCGCGGCGCGGCAGTCCACCAGCAGCTCCGCCAGGGCGTCCTGCGACAGCGGTTGCGGCGCCAACCACACCAGCGAGCCGAACACCGGCTCACCGCCGAGGCCATGGGCGCCGGTGAGGGCCTCCCCCCCCAGCTCGAGCCGATCCACCAGCTCCCAGCGCGGACCCTTCGGTCCGTGGCGCCGGATCTCCAGGGCCGAGCGCCAGCGGCCGGCGCCCAGGCGCTCGCCGGCCGCCGTGTGCCCCAGCCGCACCACCTCAGCGATCAACAGGCTGGCGCCGGGGGCCAGCTCCACCCGCGCTGTCTGCTCGAACAGGCCATCGGCGTAGAGCACCAGCTCCTGGGGCAGCCATTCCAGATCGCTGTCCTCTGCCAGCTGGAAGGAGAGCGCCTGCTGCGCCCAGCTGCCCTCGGGCCGCCGCCGGGAGCGGGCCACGCTGCCGTACACCTTCTGGGCGGCCACGCTGGTGAGCAGCGCGCGGCTGCCACGCGCCAGCGTGGCGCTGATCTGCAGCTGATCGCCCCCCACCAGCCCGCCGGCGGTGTGCAGGATCGGCAGTTCGCAGTGGCCGCTGCTCTGGCCAAACGCCCGCATCAGCTTCAGCGGTGAGCTGGCACCGCCCTGATGGCGCGTGTGGGCGCCCTGCCGTTCGAACTGCAGCCGCACTTCCCCCCGCCAGGGACCCTCAGCGCCCGCGGCGGCCTGGGCTGGAGCGGTGTCGAGGTGGAGGCGGGCGGCAACCATGGGGGTGAGTCTGGGATGGGGGCCGGCCGCGGCGGTGTTGCCGATGGTGCAGGCACACTGGATGGCCTGCGACGCGCCGGGGTCGGCGTGGGGAGGCTGGGCAGGTGAGGCAGGAGCAGGGGCCGCAGGTGGTGGCCGGCGATCGTGCGGAGGCGGTGGTGCTGGTGCGCCGGTTGGCGCTGGACGAGGGCGGCGGCGGCCCGCCGGCGGTCCCCCTGCTGCAGCTGCCGCTGACGGCCGATCAGCGCTGCAGCCTGCGCGGCCATCGCCGCAGCGCCTGTGGCCGGAACCTGGTGCTGCAGCTGCCTCGCGGTGAGGCGCTGCAGCCCGGTGAGCTGTTGCTCAGCGCCGATGGTGCGCTGCAGGTGCGGGTGGAGGCGGCGCCCGAGCCGGTGATGCGGGTGCGCAGCACCGAACCCCTGGCGCTGCTGCAGGCGGCTTATCACCTGGGCAACCGCCATGTGGCGATGGAGCTGCACACCGATCAGTTGGTGCTCCTGCAGGACAGCGTGCTGGCGGATCTGCTGCGCCAGCGGGGGCTGCAGGTGGAGTGCACGCAGGCCCCGTTCCGGCCGGAGGCAGGCGCCTATGCCGGGCTGGCGCACGGCCACAGCCATGGGGATGGCCACAGCCACGCGCACCGATGAGCGATCCGGCCCGGCTGCGGCTGTTCCAGTTGGTGAGCCCCGCCCTGCCGGTGGGGGCCTTCAGTTATTCCGAGGGGCTCGAGGTGCTTGTGCAGGCCGGCCGGCTCGGCAGCGCCGAGGCCCTTGAGGCCTGGCTTCGGGCCGAGTTGCAGCGCGGTGCCGTGGCGGTGGAGACGGCGGCCCTCTCCGGGTTGCAGCAGCAGTTCGACCAGTGGTGTGCGGCGGCGCTGGCGGGGCCGGAGAGCCCGCCGGCCCTCGCGGCCCGGGCAGCCCTGCTGGATCTCGATGGCTGGTTGCTCGCCCAGCGGGAGGCGCCCGAGCTGCGGGCCCAGCAGCGTCAGATGGGGCAGTCGCTGCTGCAGCTCCTGGCTGATCTGGGCAGTCCGCTGCCGGATGGTGGCGCGCCGCTGGCCTGGCCGGCGGCCTTCGCCTGGGCTGCCTGCAGCCTCGAGCTGGCCTCCCCCGCCGTGGAGGAGGCCTACCTCTACGGCTGGGTTGCCAATCAGATCAGCGCCGCCGTGCGCCTGGTGCCGCTCGGCCCCACCCAGGGGCAGCGGCTGCAGCTGGCCCTGGCCCCGTTGATCGCCGAGCGGGCGGCCGTCCTGGCGCCGGCCGATCCCCGCAGCCTCTGGTCCGGCGGCGTCGGCGCCGGCCTGGCCCAGCTCCAGCACGCCGAGCTCTATTCCAGGCTGTTCCGAAGCTGACGCTGAACCGTGCTGGGCGGCCCGCCGCCGGCATGATGTGGCGACGCTTGCGCGCCGATGCTTTCAATCTGGATTGGTGCCATCGACCAGGGGCTGGCCTACGCCGGTCTGGCCCTCGGCGTGTACCTCACCCTGCGGGTGCTGAACTTCGCCGACATCACGGTGGATGGCTCCTTTGCCCTTGGCGGCGGCAGCGCCGCGCTGCTGCTCAGCCAGGACGTGGCGCCGCCGGTGGCCCTGCTGGTGGCGGTGGCCCTCGGTGCCCTGGCCGGCACCGTGACCGGCCTGATCCACACCCGCCTGGGGGTGAACGATCTGTTCGCCGGCATCCTCACCACCACCGGCCTCTACTCGATCACCCTGCGGCTCATGGGCCGCTCCAACATTCCGCTCACCGATCTGCAGCTGTCGGTGAGCCGCCTGCCGGATCTGGGCCTGGGGCTGGATGGCCAGTGGCTGGTGACCCTGCTGCTGGTGGTGGTGGGCCTGATCGGGCTGCTGTCCCTCTGGCTGGCGACGGACCTCGGCCTGGCCCTGCGCGCCATCGGCAACAACCCGGTGATGGCGCGGGCCAATGGGATCAGCACCCGCCGAGGCCTCACGCTCGGCATCGCCGTGGGCAATGGTCTGGTGGCTCTGGCCGGTGCCCTGGTGTCCCTCTATCAGGGCTTTGCCGACGTCTCGATGGGCATCGGCTCCCTGATCCTCGGCCTGGGGGCCGTGATCGTCGGTGAATCGGTGCTGCGCCCGCGCAGCGTGCCGATGGCGTTGCTGGCGGTGGTGGTTGGCTCGGTGCTGTTCCGCGCCATGATCGCCCTGGCCCTGCAGCTGGGGATGGAGCCGGTGGATCTCAAGCTGGCCACCGCGCTGCTGCTGCTGGTGGCCCTGGGCCTCGGCCATCTGCGCATCCCTGGGGTGTCCGATTCGGGAGGCCGTCCATGAGCCTGGAGATCGGCGATCTGGCCTGGGGCCATCCGGTGCCGGGCGGCAGCTGGCGGCAGCTGTTTGAGGGCTTCAACCTGAGCTGCCCGGCGGGCCAGTTCGTGGTGGTGATCGGCAGCAATGGCTCCGGCAAGTCGACATTGCTCAACCTCACCGCCGGCACCCTGCGGGCTGGTGGCGGATCGGTGCGGCTCGAGGGGCGTGAGTTGCTGGGCTGGCCGGACTATCGCCGCTCCCGCTTGATCGGGCGGGTGATGCAGAACCCGCTCGATGGCACGGCCCCGGCTCTCACGATTGCCGAAAACCTGCGTCTGGCGGAGTGCCGCCGCAGCTCGGTGTTCAGCCGTCGCGGTTTGCTCGGCGGGTTGCACCCCAGCCGGGGTGATCGGCGCCGCTACGCCGCCCTGCTCGAGGAGCTGGGCCTGCCCCTCGGCGATCGGCTCGATACGCCGGTGGGTCAGCTCTCCGGCGGACAGCGCCAGACCATCTCCCTGGTGATGGCCAGCCTCGGCCAGCCGCGGCTGCTGCTGCTCGATGAGCACACCGCCGCCCTCGATCCCCGCGCCGAAGCCACGGTGATGGCGCTCACCGACACGTTGGTGGAACGCCTGGGCTGCACGGCCCTGATGGTGACCCACAGCCTGGAGCAGGCCCTGCGCCATGGCGATCGCCTGGTGATGCTGCAGGAGGGCCGCCTGATCGGCGACTGGACCGCCGCCGAGCGACAACAGTTCACGCCGGCCACGTTGCGGGCGCTGTACGGCAGCGTCACAGTGGCCTCCGAATCCCCTTCCTCTCCGTAGTGCCATGACCGTGCGGCGTCGTGAATTCCTGGCCTTGACCGGCGCCGGCCTCGGCAGCTCCCTGGTGCTGGCGGCCTGCGGAAAGCTCGGGGGCGACAAACCCCGCAAGGGCCCCCTGATCGGCATGCTGCAGATGGTGGACGCACCGCCGCCGAATCAGACGCGCGAGGGATTTGAGAAGGCGCTGGCGGAGGCCGGCTACAAGGATGGTTCCACCGTCACCTACATCCAGAAGGATGCCGCCGGGGAGTTGCCCAACACCACCCTGGTGATGCAGCAGTTCCTCAGCGAGAAGGTGGACATGGTGCTGGCGGTGGGCACGCCACCACTGCAGGCGGCGATGAAGGTGATGCCCGCCACGGTGCCCGTGGTGTTCTGCTACTGCTCCAACCCCTGGGGTGCTGGCGCCGGCACGCCCCCGGGCGGTGTGGGCCAGCACAAGCCCAATGTGGTGGGCACGATCGGCACCAATCCGGTCGGCAAGGAGCTCGACCTGGCCCGGGAGGTGAATCCGGCCCTGAAAACGGCGGGTTTGATCTACAACCCCGGCGAGCCCAATTCCGAGTACGAGGCGAAGATCCTGCAGGAGGAGGCCGCCAAGCGCGGCATCACGATCGTGTCGCAGTCGGTGGCCAACTCCGGCGAGGTGCTGCAGGCGGCCCAGTCGCTGGCGGAGAAGAAGGTGGAGGCGTTCGTGAAGATCGGCGATTACGCCACCATTCAGGCCTTCAATTCCATCTGCAAGGTGGGATTGGAGAACAAGATCCCGGTGTATTCGGTGGATGCCGACGACATCAACCTGCCCGGTTGCCTGGCCACGATCGGCTGGGCCTACTTCGACGACGGCTATGCCGCCGGTCAGCTCGCGGTCCGCGTGCTGAAGGGCACCTCGCCGGCCACGATGCCGTTCGAGCCGCTCACCAAGACCGACCTGCTGGTGAGCCAGGCCACCGCCAAGGCCATTGGCGTCACGCTGCCGGAGGATCTGCTCAAGCGGGCTCAGA
>JBEGQE010000045.1:0-4374 GCA_041181145.1 Cyanobacteriota bacterium | reverse complement strand
CGTAGGGCACCGGCAGCTGCAGGTAGCGGCTCAGCTCATCGAGGGCATCGCTGTGGCGGGTGCTCTCCTGGCGGATGTCGAGGCTGGCCAGGCAGAAGGCGAAGGTGTGCACCTGGGCGATCAGGTTCTGCAGGGGCTCGCAGCTCAGGCCGGTGCCCTGCAGGCTGTCGTTGATCAGCTCGAGATCGTTGCGGAACTCGGTGACCGTGGCGTAGTGCAGCTCCGGCACCGCCACCGGTGCCAGGCCGCCCTGGCCGAAGTCGGCCGGCAACGGGGGCGGCGTATCCCTTGGCGACTGCCAACCCGCCGCCGCCAGCTGCTGGTTGCGCTGCTGGGTGAGCTTGAGGCGCTCCAGCACGTAGCTGAGCTTGAGGCGATAGGGCTCGAGCCGGTAGCGGGCGGCGCGCTCCTCGTAGATCTCCGGGAAGCGCAGCCGGTCCATCTCCAGCGATTCGAGCAGCGGCGCGCTCACCTGGCTCCACTGCATCGAGATGCTGAGCTGGTCGCGCAGGTCGCCCACCGCCACGTGGTAGCGATCGAGCATCAGCTGGCGCTGATAGCAGGCCGTGCGCCAGGTGATGTCGGGCGTCACCGAAGGGTTGCCGTCGCGGTCGGAGCCCACCCAGGAGCCGAAGGTGCAGAAGGCATCGCTGGGGGGCAGCACATCGGGATAGTTGCTGGCCAGGGCGCTGCGGATGCGCGCCCGCAGCTGCGGCATGGCGCCGAACAGCACCTGCTGGAAGTAGTGCAGGGCGTAATCCACCTCGTCGAGCACCGAGGGTTTGAACTGGTGCAGCTCATCGGTGCGCCACCACAGCCGGATCTCCTCCTCCAGCTGCTGGCGCAGGCTCTGACGATCCTCCAGCTGGCCGCCCTGCTGCAGCGTCTGGATCAGGGCAGCCACCCGCCGCTGCTTGTGACGCACGGTGTGGCGCACGATCTCGGTGGGGTGCGCCGTGAACACCAGGCGGATGTCGAGCTCCTGCAGCAGCTGCTCGATCCGCGCCGGTGGCACGCCCAGGGCGCGCATGCGGGTGAACAGCTCACGGAAGGTGGCCGGTTCGGTCTGGGTGGCGAGCGGCGGCAGGAACGGATCCGCCGTCTCCTCGGGGTGATGGGCCCGCAGGCTGGCCAGGTAGCTGTCTTCCTCGATGTGCTGCTCGAGGATGTTGACCAGCTGGAAATACAGGGAGAAGGCCCGCGCCGCAGCGATCGCCTCGGCCAGATCCATGTCGCGGATCAGCTGCACGATCGCCGCCGTGGCGGCCTCCGAGCTGGCATCCGGGGCGCCGCCGTCGATGCCGGCGCTGAGTTCCTTCATGCGCAGCAGCCGCTCGGCCTGCTGCGGCGGGCACTCGCTGCGCAGCACCGTCTGCCAGAGCTCCTCCACCAGCTCCAGGCGTTCGCCGAGCAGGCGCGTCACCCGGGGTTCCGCCGCAGAGAGGGGGAGATCGATGGCGGCGAGGGTGGGCCCCATGGAAACGGGCACAGCAGCGGAGCGATCCATGATCATCCCAAAACGCCGGGCTGATCTGTCGCAAGGCCTGCAGTCAGGGCCTGCTCCCGCTGTTCCATGGCGACAGCCCCCTCGGCAATCAGCGCCGCCACCGGCCGGCCGGCGGCATGGGCGGCCTGCCAACGCATCGCCTGATTGCCCTGCTCCAGCAGCGTGTGCAGCGGTTGCAGCCAGGCCGTCAACCCCAGCTCTTCCGCCAGGGGCGCCATCGCCTCCAGCTCCCGGGCGATCCACTGGCGGGCGCTGAGGGTCTCACCGCTGCGCCAGTGCTGCAACGGCGCCTCGAGGCTGCTGCGGGCGGCGCTGCGGTCGTTGGCATCGGCCAGCTCCGCCAGGGCCTCGGGGCTGAGGCGGCTGGCCTGCAGCGGATCGTGGCGCTCCGGATCCGCCAGCAGCTGCTGGACGCGCAGCTCGGCGAAGGCGGTGACGGCCAGCAGCTCGAGCGGATCGGCCAGCAGGTCGCAGATGCGGATCTCCAGGCGGTTGAGGTCGTGGGGGCGGGCCTCGCCATTGGGACGCACGGAGGTCCAGAGGTGACGCACGTTCTGCATCGTGCCGAGCTGCAGCTGCTGCTCCACCCAGGTGATGTAGTGGGCGTGGCTGAGGAACAGCGGCACCTGCTGGGGCGTGAGCGGAAACTGCAGCCAGCGCTGGGAGTGGGCACCGGTGAGCACGCCATCGAGGAAGGGCGAGCAGGCGCTGAGGGCCAGCAGCAACGACCCCTCGCAGCGCAGCAGGCGACAGGCCGCGAACAGGGAGTCCATGGCCGTGAGGCCCAGGTTGATGTGCACACTGGCGGTGACCACGCGGGTGCCGTAGGTGGCCTCGATGTAGGCGTGGTAAGGGTTGGCCGGATCGGAGCGCTCGAACCGGCGGCTGTCGCCGGTGCTCAGGGTGCTGCCGGGCAGCAGGGTGAGGCCGCGCTGGGCCAGCCAGGGGCGCAGGCGGCGCCGCGGTTCGAGCAGCAGCTCCAGCTGCTCGGCGTAGCCGACGTCGGGCGGGGTGGTGTACTCGAGGTTGCGGCTGTCGGGCTCGGTGACGAAGTCCTCCAGGGCTGCGGCCACCTCGGCGGAGCAGCCCACCACCGTGCCGTCGGGCCGGCCGGTGTAGAGCTCCACCTCAAAGCCCTTGAGCAGCAGCGCGGGGTGCAGGGGACGGGCTCCGCTCATGCCAGACAGGCCAGAGCCTTGAGCATGCCGCGGGCCTTGTTAAGCGTCTCCTGGTATTCCGCATCGGGCCGCGAATCGGCCACCACACCGGCACCGGCCTGCACCTGCACGCGCCAGCGGCCGTCGGCCTGGGGCAGCACCACCATCGTGCGGATCGTGATCGCCGTGTTCAGGGCACCGCTGAGGTCCATGGCGCCGTAGACGCCCGAGTAGGGCCCGCGGGCATCGGGCTCCAGGGCATGGATCAGCTGCATGGCACGGATCTTGGGGGCACCGCTGACGGTGCCGGCGGGGAAGGAGGCCATCAGCAGATCCCACACATCGCGGTCGGCATCCAGGACTCCCTCCACCTCACTGACGATGTGCATCACATGCGAGTAGCGCTCGATCACCATCAGCTCGCTCACCTTCACCGTGCCCGGCTGACAGACACGGCCCAGGTCGTTGCGGCCCAGGTCCACCAGCATCACGTGCTCGGCGCGCTCCTTGGGATCGGCCAGCAGGTCGGCTTCCAGGGCCCGGTCCTGTGCCTCGCTGTCGCCACGGGGGCGGGTGCCGGCGATCGGCCGCAGGGAGGCCTTCACCCGGCCACTGCCATCAGCCAGGGGCTCGGCCTTCACCATCACCTCGGGGCTGGAGCCGATCAGGTACCAGCCTCCGAAGTTGAAGAAGGCCATGTAAGGGGATGGGTTGACCATCCGCAGGCTGCGATAGAGCTCGAAGGGTTCGCTGCTCACCTCGGTTTCCAGGCGCTGGCTGAGCACCAGCTGGAACACATCGCCGGCCCGGATGTGCTCCTCGCCGCGCAGCACGGAGGCCTCGAATTCCGCCCGGGTGCGATTGCTGCGGGTGGGCAGATCAAGGCCGGCCACATCGCGCCAGTTGAGGGGAGCCACCCCGGCCGGCAGCGGCTGATGCATGCGCTGCTCCAGCGCATCCAGGCGGGCCACGGCGGCGTCGTAGGCCGCCGTGGGATCGGCCGCACCATCCACCAGATCCACGTAGGCCACTGCGGTGATCTGGCGCTTCACCTGATCGAAGGCCAGCAGGCTGTCGGCCAGCATCCAGCAACCATCGGGCGGCCCCTGCGGGTCGGTGGGATGCACCGGCACCGTGGGTTCGATCCAGCGGATCAGCTCATAGCCCCAGAAGCCGAACAGCTGGCCGAGCGGCGGCAGGCCAGGGATCGCCGGAGCGCTGTAGGGCTCGAGTGCCGCACGTAGCAGATCGAACGGGTTGCCGCTCACGCAGGTGTGGCGCCCATCGCGCCACACCTGCTCGGCCTGATCGCCGCGGGCGGTGAGGGTCCAGAGCGGATCGCTCACCACGAAGCTCCAGCGGCCCACACGCTCGCCGCCCTCAACGCTCTCCAGCAGCACGCCGTGGGCACTGCCGGCACCCACCTTCAGCCAAGTGGTGAGCGGCGTTTCCAGATCCGCCGGCCAGGTGCGCCAGATCGGGATGAAGCTGCAGCCCGCCGCAGCCTGGGCCAGAACGGTGGCGCGATCAGGGGTGGGCATCACAGCGACGGACAGGCAAAAAAAACGGGGCGCCTCGCCCCGCCTTTATAGAGGTTGGCCCGGCCAAGGACCGGGATGAGCAGGCGTCAGCCGCGCTCAGGAGTCGAAGGTGTTCTTGCCGGTGAACTTGATGCTGGCGGGGTTGCCGTTCTGGCCGATACGACGGGCG
>JBEGQE010000044.1:0-5753 GCA_041181145.1 Cyanobacteriota bacterium | reverse complement strand
GTGAACTACATCGTTCGCGGAGGCGAAGTGGTGATCGTCGATGAGTTCACCGGCCGGGTGATGCCGGGTCGGCGCTGGAGCGATGGCCAGCACCAGGCGATCGAAGCCAAGGAGTCCCTGCCGATTCAGCCCGAAACCCAGACGCTGGCCTCGATCACCTACCAGAACTTCTTTCTGCTCTACCCGCGCCTGGCCGGCATGACCGGTACCGCCAAGACGGAAGAGGTGGAATTCGAGAAGACCTACAAGCTTGAGGTCACGATCGTGCCCACCAACCGCGTGCGCTCACGGGCCGACTGGACCGATCAGGTGTACAAGAACGAGGCCGCCAAGTGGCGTGCCGTGGCCCTGGAGACGGCCGAGGTGCACAAGGGCGGACGGCCGGTGCTGGTGGGCACCACCAGCGTGGAGAAATCGGAGCTGCTCAGCACACTGCTGGCCGAGCAGGAGATTCCCCACAACCTGCTCAACGCCAAGCCTGAGAACGTGGAGCGCGAGGCCGAGATCATCGCCCAGGCGGGCCGCGCCGGGGCCGTGACGATCGCCACCAACATGGCCGGCCGCGGCACCGACATCATCCTGGGCGGCAACGCCGACTACATGGCCCGCCTCAAGCTGCGCGAGGTGCTGCTGCCCCGCCTGGTGCGCCCTGAGAACGAGCACCGACCCGTGGCCCCCCGCCGCGGTCCCGGTGCGGGCAGCTCGGCCGAAGCCAAGGCGGTGCGCGAGCTCTACCCCTGCGCCCTCAGCGAGGCCACGGAGCAGTCGCTGCTGGAGCTCACCCAGGATCTGGTGAAGGCCTGGGGCGACCGTGAGCTCACCCTGCTTGAGCTGGAGGACCGCATCTCCCAGGCGGCCGAGAAAGCCCCCACCGACGACCCCCAGATTCAGCAGCTGCGCGCCCTGATCGGTCGCGTGCGGGCCGAGTACGAGGCCGTCACCCAGAGCGACGAGCAGCAGGTGCGCGAGGCCGGCGGCCTGCATGTGATCGGCACCGAGCGCCACGAATCACGCCGGGTGGACAACCAGCTGCGCGGCCGCGCCGGTCGTCAGGGCGATCCCGGCAGCACCCGCTTCTTCCTGTCGCTGGAGGACAACCTGCTGCGCATCTTCGGCGGCGACCGCGTGGCCGGCCTGATGAATGCCTTCCGGGTGGAGGAGGACATGCCGATCGAATCCGGCATGCTCACCCGCTCGCTGGAGGGCGCCCAGAAGAAGGTGGAGACGTACTACTACGACATCCGCAAGCAGGTGTTCGAGTACGACGAAGTGATGAACAACCAGCGCAAGGCGGTGTATGCCGAGCGCCGTCGCGTGCTGGAGGGCCGCGAGCTCAAGGCCCAGGTGGTGGGCTACGGCGAACGCACGATGGACGACATCGTTGAGGCCTATGTGAACCCCGATCTGCCGCCGGAGGAGTGGGATCTGGGCCGCCTGGTGAGCAAGGTGCAGGAGTTCGTGTATCTGCTGGAGGATCTCAAGCCGGAGCAGCTGCGTGGCCTGTCGGTGGAGGAGCTCAAGGCCTTCCTGCAGGAGCAGCTGCGCAATGCCTACGACATCAAGGAGGGCCAGATCGAGCAGCAGCGCCCCGGCCTGATGCGGGAGGCGGAGCGCTTCTTCATTCTCCAGCAGATTGATACCCTCTGGCGTGAACACCTGCAGGCCATGGATGCCCTGCGTGAATCGGTGGGACTGCGTGGCTATGGCCAGAAAGATCCGCTGATCGAATACAAGAACGAGGGCTACGACATGTTCCTGGAGATGATGACGCAGATGCGCCGCAACGTGATCTATTCGATGTTCATGTTCCAGCCGGCGCCGGCGCCCGGAGCCACGGCTTCCGCCTGACCTCAGCCTCCGCCTGACCTCAGCGGCTCAGGCCGGGGCTGTCGCCAAGGAATTCCAGGATCTCCCGATCCTTCAGGCTTTGGGCCTCGCCGCGGCACGGCTCCAGCAGCGGCCGACCGGCGGCCAGCTCCCGCAGGCAGGCCTGGGTTCGGGCCAGCTCGCTCTCCAGTTGGTCGATCCGTTCCATCAGGTTGCGGATCACCCGGGCCTCGGCATCGGGCAGGGCGGAGTGGGCCAGGGGGTCGATGCGCACACCGCTCTGGTGGATCACCCGCCCGGGGATGCCCACCACCGTGCTGTCGGCTTCCACATCGCGCAGCACCACGGAGCCGGCACCGATGCGCGTGTTGGCCCCCACGTGGATCGCCCCCAGCACCTTGGCGCCGGCGCCCACCACCACGTTCTCGGCCAGGGTGGGGTGGCGTTTGCCATGGGCCTTGCCGGTGCCGCCCAGGGTCACCCCCTGGTAGAGCAGGCAGTTGTCGCCCACCACCGCCGTCTCACCGATCACCACCCCCATGCCGTGGTCGATGAACACGCCATGGCCGATGCGGGCGCCGGGGTGGATCTCGATGCCGGTGAGCCAGCGGCCCAGCTGGCTCAGCAGCCGCGCCAGCAGCGGCGTGGCGGGCCAGGGGCGCCGCCAGAGCCCATGGCTGAGGCGATGCAGCGTGAGGGCATGCAGCCCCGGATAGCAGAGCAGGATTTCCAGCGTGCCCCGCGCCGCCGGATCGCGCTCCTTGATGATCGCCAGATCGGCGCGCAGGGCGTTCAGCATCGGCAGAGTCTGACGCGTCGTCAGTCGGCCAGCACGCCGATCTCCTTGCGCAGCAGGTCGATGGTGGCGCTGCCCAGGTAGCTCTGGGCGCAGTGCACCTGCGGCAGGCGCATCAGCTGGGCGCGGTTCTGGCGCAGGCTCTGCTCCACCAGCGGCAGGCTCGGGCGGTCGCAGAGCACGTGGCTGGCGGCGCGCAGCAGCGCCAGCAGCCGGCTGCTCACATCGGGGGTGGCCGTCATCAGCAGCAGTTCGTTGCCGCGCATGCTGTGCAGGATCACCTCGGCGGCGCGCAGGATGCCGGGGCTGATGCTCACCAGGCCCACGCAGCTGCCGGCCTTGAGGTCCTTGAGCAGGTCGAGTTCGTGGCGGAAGTCGTTGAGGTCCACCGGTACGGCGCGCACGCCATGGCGGCGGGCGATCTCCTCCACCGGCTGCAGGAAGTAGCGGCTGGTCACCACCGTGCCGTTGCTGGAGCTTTCCAGCACGCTCTCGAGCTCCTCCATCGGCACCACCTCCACCGGCACATCCAGGTTGGGGTTGAGCTCCTCGGCGATCAGCATCGAGGCACCGATGTCTTCGCGCGGGGTGCTCACCAGCACGCGGGCGCCGCAGCGCAGCCGCCAGTCGATCTCGCGGGTGAGCAGGTCGCGGGCCTGCTGCAGGGTGCAGCCGGCGTTCAGCAGGCCGTCGATGCTCTGGCGCACTTCGCGATCGATGTCGGGCAGGGCCCGGCCGCGCAGCCCCGGCGGGGGCTTGATCTCGCGTGGGTTCTGCTGGTCGCGCACGTAGATGCCGGAGCCGGCCATGGCCTCCACCACGCCGTCCGTTTCCAGTTGGCGGTACACCTTGCTGATCGTGTTGCGGTGCAGGCCCGTCTGCATCGCCAGCTGGCGGGTGCTCGGCAATCGATGCCCCGGCGGGAAGTGGCGGGCGGCGATCGCAAAACAGATCTGGTTGTACAGCTGGCTCGATGCCGGAATGTCGCTGTCCTGCTGGATATGGAACCGCACGCCGGATTGGCACAACGCTGTTGGCGCACCTTACGGGGCTTTGGCCCTGGTGACAATTGCCACTTCGGCATACGGGAGTGTGCCGGTCGGGCCGCTCTGGCGGCCCTGCCTCCCGTGGCAGTCTGCGCAGCAGATGCTTCAGGCGGATCGATGTCCCTGCCAGCGGTGAGGGTCCAGGCCGAATGGGTGACGATCCCGGTGGCGGCGCAGCCCCAGGTGCTCGCCACGGCGATGCCGGCTTGGTGGGCGCGGCCGGCTGGGGTGGCGCCGAGGGCCGGTGTGCTGGTGCTGCCCGAGGTGTTCGGGGTGAACGGCTGGGTGCGCGGTGTGGCCGAGCGGTTGGCGGAGCAGGGCTATGCGGCCCTGGCGATCAGCACCTTCTCGCGCACGGCCCCGGATCTGGATGTGGGCTACGACGAAGCCGGTCTGCTGGCCGGCCGTGAGCACCGGGATCAGGTGAGCGCCCCGCAGCTGCTGGCCGATGTGGCGGCGGCCGCCGCCTGGCTGCAGCGCGCCCACGCAGCGGATGGCCTGGCGGGCCGGCCCCTCGGCTGTGTGGGCTTCTGTTTCGGCGGGCATCTGGCGATGCTGGCGGCCACCCGCCCGGAGATCGCCGCCACCTGTGATTTCTATGGTGCCCGCGTGGCCAGCTTCCGTCCGGGGGGCGGCCCGCCCAGCCTGGAGGTGCTGCCGCAGATCCCGGGACGGCTGTGGTGCTTCCGCGGCGACGCCGATCCGCTGATCCCCGCCGAGGAGATGGCCGCGATCGAGGCGGCGCTCACCGCCGCGAACGGCGGCCTGGACTGCCGCAGCCCCCAGGCCCGCCATCGGCTGTTGATCGCTCCCGGGGCCGGCCATGGCTACCTGTGTGAAGCCCGCGCCGACTTCCACCCCGAGGCGGCGGCCTCAGGCTGGGCTGCGATGCTCGCGCTGTTCGGCCGGGCCCTGGGTTCGGGCCGTTAGTTCAGCCCTCGCCGGCGGCGGCGTTGGCGGCGGCGCTGGCGGCCGCCTGGCGCGGGGTTTCGATCGTGCGCACCGCCTTGCTGGCGGCGGCGGCGGCCTCCTTCTCCTTGGCGAGGGGCGTCTTGCGCGGGCTGAGGAACATGATCATGTTGCGGCCCTCGCGCTTGGGCTCCTGCTGGATCTCGGCGCTCTCCTCGAGGTCCTTGGCCATGCGCATCAGCAGCTGTTCAGCCAGGGCCGTGTGCTGGATCTCGCGGCCGCGGAAGATCACGGTGCACTTCACCTTGTCGCCGGCCTTGAGGAAACGCACCGCCTGACCGATGCGCACGTCGTAGTCGTGCTGGTCGATTTTGTACCGCATCTTGACCTCCTTGACTTCGGTCTGATGCGACTTCTTTTTGGCCTCCTTGGCCTTCTTTTCCTGCTCGAACTTGTATTTGCCGTAATCCATGATCCGGCAGACCGGGGGGTCGGCCTTCTCACTCACCAGCACCAGATCCAGCTCCCGGTCTTTGGCCACCTCAAGGGCCGCTTCCCGGGTGATCACCCCCAGCTGACTGCCGTCTGCATCCACCACCCGCAATTGGGGGTAACTGATGCGGTCGTTGATGTTGGGGAGCTCCCGAACGGGAGCGCGGCGGTCAAAACGGGGACGAGGTGGCATTCAGGCGGGCGAGTTGGACGGGGTAAACAGTCACCCTTCACCCTAGGACGCGCCCGATCGCCGACAAGGCCTGCTGCAACGGAGGCTCATCCGCGGTGGTGTCGAGCCACAGGGGCTGGTGCTGGCGGCGGAACCACGTGCGCTGCCGCTTGGCGAACTGCAGGGTGCGGCGGGTGGTGAGCCCGATGGCCCCCTCCAGGCTGAGCTCTCCCTGCAGCAGTGCCTGGGCTTCGCCATAGCCGATCGTGTTCAGCAGCGCGCAGCTTGTGCCGTACTGCTCCAGCAGCCGCCGGGTTTCCTCCACCAGGCCATCGGCATAGAGCTGGGCCGTGCGCATGCGGATGCGCTGCTGCAGATCCGGCGGATTGAGCCCCAGCTCCAGCACCCGCCAGGGGGGCGGCGTGGCGCCCTGCTGGCCGCTGAGGGGTTCGCCGGTGGCGTAGAGCACCTCCAGAGCCCGCTGGGTGCGCACGGCATCGCGGGCCATGAT
>JBEGQE010000043.1:0-7850 GCA_041181145.1 Cyanobacteriota bacterium | reverse complement strand
AGCTCCACCACGGCGGCATGCAGCTGGTTGGTGTCGAACATCGGCGCGGTGCAGCCCTCGAGGTAACTCACCGAGGCCCCCTCCTCGGCCACGATCAGGGTGCGCTCGAACTGGCCGGTGTCGCCGGAGTTGATGCGGAAGTAGGTGGAAAGCTCCATGGGGCAATCCACCCCTTTGGGGATGAACACGAAGGAGCCATCGCTGAACACCGCCGAGTTGAGGGCGGCGAAGTAGTTGTCGTTGCTGGGCACCACCGTGCCGAGATAGCGCTCGATCAACTCGGGGTGCTCCTTCACCGCCTCGCTGATCGAACAGAAGATCACGCCGTGCTCGGCCAGCTTCTCCTTGTAGGTGGTGGCAATCGAAACGCTGTCGAACACCGCATCCACCGCCACGTTGGAGAGGCGCTTCTGCTCGCTCAGGGGAATGCCCAGCTTGTCGAAGGTTTCCAGCAGCTTGGGGTCCACCTCATCGAGGCTGGCCTTCTTGTCCTGCTGCTTCGGGGCGGCGTAATAGATGATGTTCTGGTAGTCGATCGGCGGATAGCCGAGCGTGGCCCAGTCGGGCTCCTGCATCTGCAGCCACTGGCGGTAGGCGCGCAGGCGGAAGTCCAGCAGGAAGGCGGGTTCATCCTTCTTGCTGGAGATCAACCGCACCACGTCCTCACTGAGGCCCTTGGCGATCTTCTCGGTTTCAATATCGGTGACGAAGCCGTACTTGTACGGCTGGCTCACCAGATCACCAACGGCCTGTGCACTGCTCATGGGTAGGGAACCGGACGTCAGCCGGCGGTGAGGGCCTTGACTTCGTCGAGCGTGATGGTCTGCTTCTCGCCCCGGAACGGGTTGTCCTCGGTGAGGAACAGCATGCAGTGGCACTCCTTGCGCTCACGCATCGGCACGCAGGGGCAGTTCCAGAAGGCCTGGGCCACCTCGGCCTCCTTGTCCTCGTAGTGGCGGCAGGGGCAGAGAGCGCCACCCAGCTCATCCTTGTGGCGCGCCAGGCCCTCGAGCACCACAGCCGTCACACCGGGGTCGCTGCAGAAATAGGTGCCGGTGCGCTGGGCGTAGGTCTCGGCGAACTTGCGGATCACCTCGAGGCTGTCGCTGGCTGGGGTGCTGGTGGCGTCAGACATGGGCGAAGAAGCGAGGGCGCAGGGCGCGACGACGGAATCCCGGAACCGGTTGAAACAGCGCTCGATTAAGAAACCGATGTGTTTCGCAAGTCGACCCTAAGGCACGCCGGCGGCAGACGGGTGAAGGCCATTGTGACGCCTGGCGCCCCCCGCACCGGCCCGGCCAGGTGACTGAATGCGGACCGGGAACGGAGCGGAGTCGTCAGGGCCGGTTGGCACGTGGCATGGTGTGGGGGACAACCCCCATCCATGAGCGCCTCCACCCAGGCCCCCACCCGTGAAGCCGCCCTCACCCTGATGCTGCGTCAGGGTGAGACCACCGCGGCTGCGCTGGCGGAGGGTCTGGGGGTGTCGGTGCAGGTGATGCGCCGCCATCTGCGCTCCCTGGAAGAGGACGGCCTGGTGGAGGCCAGCACCAGCAGCGAAGGGCCGGGCCGCCCCAGCAACCGCTGGCGCCTCACCCAGGCGGGCCGCGGCCACTTCCCCGACGGCAGCGACGACTTCGCCCTGGGCCTGCTCAGCTCGATGGCAGCCAGCCTGCCGGCCGAGATGATCGATGGTCTGCTGCAGCGCCAGGCCGCGGAGAAGGCCACGGAGTACCGCGACCGCATCGGCGCCGGCAGCCTGCCGGAACGGCTGGAGCGCCTGGTGGAGCTGCGCCGCAGCGAGGGCTACGAGGCGGAATTCCGCCCCGACCCCGAGGGCAGCGGCTGGGTGATGAGCGAATTCCACTGCTCGGTGATGAAGATCGCTGAACAGTTCCCCTGCGTGTGCGATCAGGAGCTGCAGCTGATCCGCCACACCTTTCCGGACTGCCAGGTGGAGCGGGTTCACTGGCTGCTGGAAGGCGGCCACGCCTGCGGCTTCCGCCTGCAGCATGCCGAGCCGGCGTGCTGAGCGAAGCGGAGCTGCACGAGCTCGAGAGCAGCCTGCTGCCGGCGCTGGAGCGCCACCACCTGCGCCTGCTGGCCCACAGCCTGCGCTGCCTGCAGCAGGCCGGCGCCGAAGCGGGCCAGCCAGCCAGCGCCGCCATACCGCTGCACGATCCGGCGGCCCTGCAGGCCTGGGCGGAGCGTCAGCCGAATCTGCTGGCGGATCCGGCGTTCATTCCCGTGCTGGTGGAGCAGCTGGGCAAGGCTGCCGTGCAGCTGGAGCAGATCGGCCGGGAGCGGGGCAAGGCGCCGCTGCAGCTGGAGCTGGCCGACCTGGTGGCCTGGGGCAAGGCCTGCGCCGACGCCCGCCTCAACCCACCACACAACTGACGCCGGCCAGGGCCAGCAGCGCCGCCAGCACCCCCAACACCCCCGGGCGGTCTCCCTCCAGCGGCGCCAGCGGCAGCGCCATCACCGGCGCCGTGGCCAACAGGGCCACCGCCAGGGCGCCGGGCAACTGCTGCAGTGCCATCTGCTGCAGCACGATGCCGGCGGCGGTGCCCAGCAGGGTGGCCAGCAGCCAGAGGGGCCAGCGCCGCAGGGCCGGCCGGGGCCGCGGCGGTTGCAGGGGCAGGCCCCGCAGCACCGGCAGCAGCACCAGGGCCGCAGCCGCCAGGCGCAGCACCGCCGCCTGAACCGGCAGCAGATCACCGGCCCGCAGGGCAGCCCGCGCCAACAGGGCGCCACCGCTGCCGCAAAGCAATGCCCCCAGGGCGAGCAGCACCCCGAGGCGCTGCCCGGCGGCCGCCAGCCCAGGATCGGCGGCCGGCCGCTGCCGTGCCACCAGCACCACCGCCAGGCTGATCAACGCCACCCCCAGCCACTGGCGCAGGCTGGGCCACTCCGCCAGCCACACGAAGCCCACCACGGCGGTGACCGCCGGCCCGCCCGCATCGAGGGTGAGGCAGCGGCGCGTGCCGAGCCGGCGCAGGGCGGCGAAGTAGAGGCTGTCGCCCAGGGCGATGCCGAGCACGCCGCTGGCGGCCAGCACCAGCAGGGGGCCGGTGGGAACCGCCCAGGGCAGCAGGGCCAGGGCGGGCGCGAGCAGCACCAGGGCCAGCAGGTTCTTGAGCAGGTTGAGCTGGGCGGCCGTGAGGGAGGTGGGCAGGCGGCGCCAGAGGGCGCTGGAGAGGGTCCAGCAGAGGGCGGCGGCCAGGGCCGCCAGGGCACCGGAGAGCAACGGGGTGTGCAGCAAACGTCTGCGGCTTGCGATCATCACCCGGTCCGCCCGCGCCCCGGCCCCGTGAGCCTTCCGATCGCCGACGCCATCAGCTTCTTCCGGCTGAGCTGCGGCCGCTGGCGCTCCCAGCGCAGCAGCCACCACCTGCTGCACCGCCGCGCCGAGGCCGGCGGCTCGCTGATCGTGGTGGAGGAGCTGGCCCTGGGGGATGAGCGCCTGGCGGCGATCGCCGCCCTGCACGGCCAGGATCCCGCCGGGCTGGTGGGCGGCTGCCGCGTGCGCTGGGCCGGCTCGATGGCCTGGGACAAGGCCGGCGAGGCCCACGAGGGGGAGAGCGTGTTCGGCCTGATCCCCACCGACGAACGCGGCCGCGCCGGCCTGCTGCTGCGGGATCGCGGCTATGCCGAAACCGCCCCGGTGGCCGGCCACTTCCGCATGGACGAGCGCGACGGCCTGCTGCTGAGCACCGACTACGAAACGATGAGCTCCTGGGAGCGCTTCTCCTTCGCCGGACCCGATGTGCGCCTGCGCAGCAGCACGGTGGAGGGCCTCTCCAACACGGCCTCGTTCTGCATCGAGACCCGCTGCCCCGCCGAAGCCCCTGCGGTGGCCGTGGCCGCCGCCAGCGCCCGGAACGGGGCCACCGCCGCGGGCGCCAGCCTGTCGCCACTGGGCTGGTAGGGCCGGGCGGTAGGGAACGTTACGGACTGTGAGCCCTGGCTGAGAGCGCCGAATCCAGCCAGGGCCTCACTTCTACGATCGGCCACGACGGATGCCCGACGCACGAGTGGCCCTTCCTCTGCTGAACTACGCGCCCACCACGCAGAACTCGCGTGTGGATCCCCTCCGGGTCGGTTCGGATGAGGATCCGAAGGCCGTGTCCATGGACAAGGCCATGGATCGCGAGGACCAGAACTTCGTGATCGAAGCGGCCTACCGCCAGATCTTCTTCCACGCCTTCAAGGTCGACCGCGACCGCACCCTGGAGTGCCAGCTGCGCGACGGCCAGATCACCGTGCGGGACTTCATCCGCTCGCTCTGCCTGTCGGACACCTTCAACCGCAGCTTCTACACCCTCAACAGCAACTACCGGGTGGCCCGCCACCTGGTGGAGAAGCTGCTGGGCCGCAAGACCCACGGCAAGTCTGAGGAGATCGCCTGGTCTGCCGTGCTGATGACCCGCGGCGTCAAGGGCATGGTGGACGACATCCTGGATTCCCAGGAGTACCTCGACGCCTTCGGCTACGACACCGTTCCGTACCACCGCAACCGCGTGGTGGGCAGCCGCGACCTGGGCGAAACCCCCTTCAACATCACCAGCCCTCGCTACGAGAGCTACTACCGCGGCATCCTGGGCTTCCCCCAGATCGTGTACACCGGCACCGCCCGCAAACTGCCCGAGCGTTCGCTGCAGCGCCGCGGTGGCTTCCCGCAGGACTACATGCCCTGGGTGCGCACCCTGCCCGCCCTGCGCGGCACGGGTGCCGCCGGCAGCGCCGACATCGACTACCTCGCCAAGGTTCCTTACCGCAGCCTGGGCCGCTGAGCTCAGGGCCAACCCTCAAGCAGCGGCGGGGCGACCCGCCGCTTTTTTTGTGGCTAGCGGGGGTTGCTCGCCTGGGACCGGCCGTCACGAGATGCTGACCCTCGATCCCGGCCCCGACGCGTTTCCGGCGATGGCGGGCAGACTGATCCCGAACGAAGCATGAAGAGTTCGGTGAGCCAGTCCCTCTCCTCCCTTGCCCTGATGACCCTGCGCCAGCTGCGCCAGGTGGCAAGTGAGCTGGGCGTCACCCTCTACAGCCGCAAGACCAAGGAGGAGCTGGTCAGCGCCATCGGCCAGCGCCAGGGCGGGCTAGCGACCACGGCCGTGCTGAGCAGTCCGGGGCTCGAGCTCGACGACACGCCGCCTCCGAGCGACACCCGGGTGGTGTTCCTGCCCCGCGATCCCCAGTGGGCCTACGTGTTCTGGGAGATCTCCGAGGACGACCGCAACGCTGCCTTCAAGGCGGGCGCCAGCCAGCTGTGCCTGCGCGTGGCCGATGTGACCGGCCTCGGCGAGGGCGGCAGCCACCCCCACACCCTGCAGGAGGTGCCGGTGGATAGCCACGCCACCGAGTGGTACCTGCCGGTTCCCCTCAGCGACCGCGACTACCGGGTGGAGCTGGGCTACCGCCGCAGCGGCGGCGGCTGGATCTCCCTGGCCACGTCGGCGGTGGCCCGGGTGCCGGCCCTGCATCCGAGCGAGCAGATCCTCGATCAGTTCGTGCCCTTCTCCCTCGATGCGGCGCCGGCCCCAATGGCGCCGGTGCCAGCCGTCAGCAGCGACAGCGGTCTGCACGAGCGCCTGTACCAAACGGCCACCATCGGCTGGCGCCGCCTCGGCCGCGGCTCCGAGGCCTTCCATGAACTGGAGGACGCGGGTGAGGCCGGTTTGAACGCCTCCGGCGCCGGGGTGTGGGCCAGTGGCCGCACGGAATCCGGTGCCGGCGGTGTGGCGCCCCGCCAGCGGGCCTTCTGGCTGGTGGCCGACGCCGAGCTGATCGTGTACGGCGCCACCGATCCCTCCGCCAAGTTGATGATCGGCGGCGAGGAGGTGCCCCTCTCCAGCGATGGCACCTTCCGCATCCAGGTTCCGTTCCGCGACGGCCAGCAGATCTACGCGATCGAGGCCGTGGCCGCCGATGGCGAGCAGAAGCGCAACATCACCCTGCATTTCGATCGCCGCACACCGGAAGACAACAGCAACCCGCTCGATCAGGCTGTGGCCGAATGGTTCTGATGGGCCCGATGGCCACACCCCCCAGCCCGCAGGCCAACGGCAGCCTGAAGACCGTGGTGGCGCTCACACCCCTGGCCGGTGCCCTGGTGGTGCCGGTGGTGGTGCCGCTGCTGATGGTGCGCGTCAGCGTGGGAGCCGGCGTGCTCGCCGCGGTGCTGTTGAGCTGCCTGTGGTTTGCGGCAATGCTGCGCACCTCCGAGCTGCCCAGCCACGGCTGAGGGCGGCCGAGCGGACGACCACGCCTCACCCTCCGCGGGAATGCTTCCAGCAGTGGAAGCCCTCCGATGACGCTGCTCTCCCACCTGCGCCCGCTGCTGCCGGCGCTCGCGCCACTGCTGCTCGCCGGCTGCTCGGCCACCGGCCGGATCGTCGGCACGCCAGCCAAGCCGCTGCCCCTGCCGCCGGGGTTCACGGTGGCCTTCAACCAGCGCGAGGACGCGCACTACCGCAGCCCGATCAACGGCGAGCAGCGCCGCGGCGATGACCTGGAGGCGCTGCTGCTGCAGGCGATCCGCAGCGCACGGCGCGAGCTGCTGGTGGCCGTGCAGGAACTGTCGCTGCCGGCGGTGGCCCAGGCCCTGGCCGAGCAGCACCGCCGCGGCCTGCGCGTGCGGGTGGTGCTCGAAAACACGTACGGCACCCCCTGGAGCGAGCAGCACGAGGCGGAGCTGAGCCCGCACCTGCGCGGCCGCCGCCGCCAGCTGCTGCAGCTCGCCGATCGCAACCGCGATGGTGTGCTGAGCCCGACCGAACGGGAGGCCGGCGATGCGGTGCTGATCCTGCGCCGCGCCGGCGTGCCCCTGATCGACGACCGCGAGGACGGCAGCGCCGGCAGCGGCCTGATGCACAGCAAGTATCTGCTGGTGGATGGCCGCACGGTGCTGACCGGCTCGGCCAATTTCACCCCCTCCTGCATCCACGGCGATCCGGACGACCGGCGCACACGCGGCAACGTGAACCACCTGCTGCGAATCGAGAGCCAGGCCCTGGCGGCCCTGTTCCATGACGACTTCCAGCGCATGTGGGGCGATGGCCCCGGCGGCCGCCCCGACAGCCGCTTCGGCATCGCCAAGGGTTCCGGCCCGGCGCGGAGCGTGGCGGTGGGCCAGGTGGCGGTGCAGGTGCTGTTCGCCCCCCATCGGCGCAGCGACCCCAACCACGGCCTGCATCTGCTGGCTGCCCAACTGGGCCAGGCAAGGCGGCGGGTGGATCTGGCCCTGTTTGTGTTCTCGGCGCAGCCCCTCACCACGGTGCTGGCCCAACTGCAACAGCGCGGCGTGGCAATCCGCCTGCTGGCCGACGCCGGCTTCGCCAGCCGCCCGTTCTCTGAGGTGCTCGATCTGCTCGGCGTGGCCGTCAGCGATCAGCACTGCAAACTCGAGGCCGCCAATCAACCGCTCGCCACCCCCCTCGAGGGCGTTGGCATCGCCCGCCTGCCCGGCGGCGACAAGCTGCACCACAAAGTTGCTGTGATCGACAACCGCACCGTGATTACCGGCTCCTTCAACTGGAGCCCCTCCGCAGCCCACCAGAACGACGAGGTGTTGCTGGTGATTCACTCCCCCCTGCTGGCTGCCCACTTCACCCGTGAGATCGACCGCCTCTGGAAGGGGGCGGAGCTGGGGATCAACCCACAGCTGGAACGGAAGTTGCAGCAAGGCAGGCAGCGGTGCGGGAGTGGGGTGGTGCGGGGGTGAGAGGGGGATGGGGAGGAGGCTTTGGGAAGTCGCAGGTGGCTTGAGTGGCTCTGGGAGTGGCTACTGGGGGGTTGGAGGGGTGATGGGAGCCAGAAGGGGAACGGATCACCAGGGAATCTCGGTC
>JBEGQE010000042.1:0-19121 GCA_041181145.1 Cyanobacteriota bacterium | reverse complement strand
GGCTCCGGCGGCGCCCTCGGCATCGGCGTGGCCGATCGCCTGCTGATGTTCCAGCACAGCGTCTACACCGTGGCCAGCCCCGAGGCCTGCGCCTCGATCCTCTGGCGCGATGCCGGCAAGGCGCCGGTGGCGGCCGAGGCCCTGAAGATCACGGCGCCTGATCTGCTCAAGCTGGGCATCATCGATGCCGTCATTCCCGAACCCTCCGGCGGCAACCACTGGGCACCGCGCCAGGCGGCCGAAAACCTGCGCAGCGCCGTCCTGCAGAACCTGGCCGAGCTGCAGCTCCTCAGCGAGCGCGAGCTGATGGATCAGCGCTACAGCAAGTTCCGCCGCATGGGCCGCTTCCTTGAGGCCGGCACCCAGGACGCCGGCGTCAGCTCTTAAGGTTTTGTTCAGCTCCGCAGTCGCCCCTGGGGCGGTTGCTCCCGATTGCCGAACACCCCTTCCCGTCCAGCGGTCCTGATCACCGGCGCCTCGCGCGGGATCGGCGCCGCCGCCGCCCGCCTCTTCGCCGCCGCGGGCCACGACCTGCTGCTCCTGGCCCGCTCCGGACCTGAGCTGGAGAGCCTGGCCACGGAGCTGCGCGGCCTGGGGCGCCGCGTGGAGACGCTCTGCGTGGACCTGGCCGATGCCGCCGCCATCGCCCCGGCCCTGGCCGACCTGCTGGGCCGGGGGCTGGAGCCCGGGGTGGTGATCAACAACGCCGGCGCCGCCTACACCGGCAGCCTGGCCGCCATGCCGCTTGAGCAGTGGCAATGGCTGCTGCAGCTCAATGTCACCAGCGTGTTCCAGGTGTGCCAGGCCGTGCTGCCGGGCCTGCGCCAGCGGGGGGGCGGCCACATCATCAATGTGAGCAGCCATGCGGCCCGCAACGCCTTCCCCGACTGGGGCGCCTACTGCGCCACCAAGGCGGCCCTGGCCTCGTTCAGCCGCTGCCTGGCCGAGGAGGAGCGCAGCCATGGGATCCGCGTATCCACGCTCACCCTGGGTGCGGTGAATACGCCACTTTGGGACAGCGCAACCGTCCACAGTTCATTTGATCGCCGTGCCATGCTTGCCCCCGAGCGCGCAGCCGAGGCCTTGATGTCTCTGGCCCAGCAGCCCGCCTCCCAGATCGTGGAGGACCTGACGCTCATGCCCGCCGCCGGCGCCCTCTGATGACCGCACCGGTCCACGCTGGACTCCAGCACCAGAGCCTGACCATCCACGCAGACCAGCACACTTCAGAGAGCCGGGATCACGCCATGACATCCACCCTTCCCTCCAGCATTTCCGGCCAGTTGGCCCCGGTGAGCCTGCGGATCCGTGAGCGGCTGGACGCGGCCGGCGTTCCCTATCTGGCCAACGACAACATCGCCAACCACCTCCAGCCCGGCGAACTCGACCAGCTGGAGATCGAGGTGGCCGGCAAGGTGCGCGAGCTGCTGCGCAGCCTCGTGATCGACATCGACAACGATCACAACACCGAAGAGACGGCGGAGCGGGTGGCCCGCATGTACATCCACGAGGTGTTCAAAGGCCGCTATCACCATCAGCCGAAGATCGCCAGCTTCCCGAACGTCAAGAAGCTCGATGAGATCTACACGGTGGGGCCGATCACCGTGCGTTCGGCCTGCTCGCACCATCTGGTGCCGATCCTGGGCACCTGCTGGATCGGCATCAAGCCTGGCGACCGTGTGATCGGCCTCTCCAAGTTCTCGCGCGTGGCCGACTGGGTCTTCTCCCGCCCCCACATTCAGGAGGAGGCGGTGATGATCCTGGCTGACGAAATCGAGCGCCTGTGTGAACCGCAAGGTCTGGCCATTCTGGTGAAGGCGCAGCACTACTGCATGAAGTGGCGCGGTGTGAAGGAACCGCAGACCAGCATGGTGAACTCGGTGGTGCGCGGCGACTTCCGCCACGACCCCAGCCTCAAAGCCGAGTTCTTTGAACTGGTGAAGCAACAGGAATCCCTGCTGATCCCCTGACCCCTCAGGGTTGAACTGGGCCGATCGGCTGCGACGACACCCGCTTCACCACACCGTTCTGGTTGACCACGGCCACCACCATCAGGTTCTGGCCGATGTCCACCGGCGCCGGCACATAGGTGGTGCCCTGGGCCCCCTCGATCAACACCCAGGTGCGCTGGCCCGGCTTGATCCGGTACCAGTGGTAGGCCGCGCCGGGCAGCGCCGCCTGGGCATCGGCCACCGCCGTGGCGGTCAACAGCGTGCCCACGGCAGCCGTGCCGGCGAGCACCAGCTGCTGCAGGCCGTCGATGCGCTGCTGCACCGCGCCCTCGAGCTGCAGGTCATCGGAGATCTGCTGATCGAGCTGGCGGATCTGCTGCTGCGGGCTCTCGGTCACCCCCGGCACGCACTGCAGGGTGGCCCCCACCAGCTGGCAGCCCACCAGATCCTGGCCGCGGGCCATGCCGGCCCCCAGCAGGGGCAGCAGCAGCAGGGCCGGCAGGGACAGGCGAAGGCAGCGGGCCATGGCGTTGGGCAGCAGGGGAGTCAGTGGGCCCGATCCTGACGGACCGCGGCCACCGCCGCCACCAGCGCCGCCACCTGGTCGAGGTCCTTGTCGCCGGGGGCACGCTCCACCCCGCTCGAGGCATCAAGGCCGGCGGGCGGGGCCGCCGCCAGGGCACGGAGGGCAGGCGCCACCCGATCGGCGCGGATGCCACCCGCCAGCCACCAGGGCAGCGGCGGCCGGAAGCCGCTCAACCAGTCGATCGGGATGCGATGGCCGGTGCCGCCCAGCTGATCGGGTACCCAGGCATCCAGCAGCAGCGCATCCACCACGCCGCCATAGGCCGCCGCCCGCTCCAGATCCTCCCGGCTGCGGATACGCAGCGCCTTCCACAGCCCCAGGGCCGGCCCCAGGGCCTGGCGCAGCTGCCGGCAGCGCTCGGGCGACTCATCGCCATGCAGCTGCACCACCCGATGGCCGCCGCCGGCACCGAGGTCCCCCAGCTCCGCCTCGCCCGGATCGGCCACCACCAGCACGCCGAGGCAGCCCGGGCGCGCCGCCTCCACCGCCGCGAACAGGGCCGGCCGCTGGGCCGGCTCCAGCCAACGCGGTGAGCCGGGAACGGCGATCACGCCGACCGCCTCCACGCCGAGGGCCGCCACGGCGGCCGCCTGGGAAGGGGTGCGCAGACCACACACCTTCAGCCAGGGCCGGGGGCACTCGGGCGGCGGCAGGACGGGCAGGGCAGCCAGGGGCGGTGCAGCCATGGATCGCGGCCTCAACGGCCCGCCCTTTCTAGGATCGGCGTTCTAGGCAACCTGGGTGTGGGTGAGGGCTGGCAGCTGCTGACGATCCGCGGCATCCCCCTGCGCATCCATCCCAGCTGGTTCGTGATCCTGGCGCTGGCCACCCTGGCCTTCCAGCAGCAATACAGCGAGCAGCTGGCAGGCCGCAGCGGCGATCCGCTGCTGTGGGGGCTGGGCTTCCTCACGGCCGTGCTGCTGTTCGTGTCGGTGCTGCTGCATGAGCTCGGCCATTCCGTGGCCGCCCTCAGCCAGGGGGTGAAGGTGCGCAGCATCACCCTGTTCCTGCTGGGCGGAGTGGCCAGCGTGGAGCGGGAGTGCAGCACGGCGATGGGCTCCCTGCTGGTGGCCGCCGCCGGCCCGTTGGTGAGCCTGCTGCTGGCGGTGCTGCTCCTGGGGGGCAGCCATGCCGCCGCCCACGCTTCGCCACTGCTGGGGGCGATGTGCAACCAGCTCGGGGCGCTCAACCTGATGCTGGCCCTGTTCAACCTGCTGCCGGGCCTGCCCCTCGATGGCGGCCTGATCCTCAAGGCACTGGTGTGGCAGATCACCGGCAGCCAGCAGAAGGGCATCCGCGTCGCCACCGCCAGCGGCCGCTTCCTATCGCTGCTGGCGATCGGCATGGGCGTGGTGGTGCTGCTGCGCGGCGGCAGTGTTGGCGGCCTGTGGCTGATGCTGCTCGGCTGGTTCGGCCTGGGGGCCGCCCGCAACCAGACCCAGCTGCTGGCCCTGCAGACCGCCCTGCGGGAGCTCACGGTGAAGGAGGCGGCGCAGCGCCGCTTCCGAGTGCTCGAGGCCAGCGCCAGCCTGCGGGAGTTGAGCCGGCTGCGGCTGCGGGAAGGGGAGGGGCCCGCCGACTGGCTGCTGGTCTGCGACCAGGGCCGCCGGAAGGGCACGATCGACGACACGCCGCTGCAGACGCTGCCGGTGCAGTGCTGGGACCGGGAGCGGGTGGGCGACCACCTGCAGCCTCTCGACAGCCTGCCCAGCATCCGCGACAACGCCCCCCTCTGGCAGGCGGTGCTGCGGCTCGATGAGGACGACACGCGCCGCCTGCTGGTGCTGAGCCCCGCCGGGCTGCCCTGCGGCACCCTTGAGCGACCGGAACTGGCCGAAACCGTGCTGGCGCGCCTGGGTGTGCGGCTGCCGGCTCCGATCCTGGAGGCGGCCCGCCGCCAGGGCGTCTATCCGCTGGGCATGGCGCTGCCGCAGGTGGCGCGCGCGATGCAGTCCGGCGGCGAGTCCTGAACCCCGAGCCCCTCCTGCAGGAGGGCCTGCTGGCGCTGCTGCCGCATGGCATCCACGGCCTGCCACTCCAACGGGCTGAGCGGTTGATCCCCAACCGGCCCATCGCAGAGGTGGCGCTCCGCCGCCCCCCGCAGCAGGGCCGCCAAGGGCGCCAAGGGCGCCAACGCCATGGGCCCCAGGGGCGGCACCCCGGGCAGCGGTGGCAGCGGCGGTGGCTCCTCGGCGAACACCCGGCGCCAGAGGGTCCGATCGGGCGCCAGCAGCAGGCTGCCGTGCTGAAGCAGGGCCGCTCCGCGCCAGAGCTGGGCGCTGCCGATGCGCTTGGAACCATCAGCGTGCACCAGGTCGGCACCGGTGCCACTGGCAAAGCAGCTGCTGCGCCCCTGGGCCTGGCGCGCGGCAACCGCGCCGAAGCAGAGGGGCTGACCCAGGGCGGCGAACGCCTCCTGCAGCCAGCGGCAGGCCTGGCCGTAGGCCTCGAGCCGGCGGCGGCTGGGCGGCTGCATCACCAGGGCATAGGTGAGTTCGCCGCCGTGCAGCACGGCACGGCCGCCACTGGGCCGACGCACCAGGTCGATCAGCCCGGCCTGCACCAGGGCCGGCCAGTGGGCCTCCAGCCGCGTCTGGTGCACCCCCAGCGAGAGCGTGGGGCGGCTCCAGGTGTAGAGGCGCAGCATCGGTCCGCCCCCGGCGCTGAGCTGTTGCAGCATCCAGCTGTCGAGGGCCATCTGGGTGGCGCCGTCGGCGGTGATCGGGGGGATCCAGCGCCAGGTCATGGCCGGCAGGGGAAGGCGGCGAGCGAGGGTGGCGGGCAGGGGATGGGGGATGCTGACGCCAGCACTGCGGGATGCCGCGCCGGCCAATGCCCTGGGAGCTACTGCCCCTGTTGCCCCTGGGCATCCTGGCCGGACTGCTGTCCGGGCTGCTCGGCATCGGCGGTGGCCTGATCTTCTCGCCGCTGCTGCTCGCCCTGGGGCTGCCCCCCCATCAGGCCCTGGCCACCAGCACCCTGGCGATCGTGCCCACCACCCTGGCCGGCAGCTGGGCCCACCTGCGCAGTGGCCTGGTGCCACGGCCGGCGTTGCTGGCGATCGGCCTCAGCGCCGCCGCCGGAGCGGTGCTGTTCAGCCAGGCCAGTGCCGGCATGGCGAGCTGGCAGCTCCTCGCCCTGCAGAGCCTGATGTACAGCGTGCTCGCGGTCGTGGTGGGTCCGCGCCCGGCCGGCGACGCCGCAGCCGCCGAAGCCAGCGGCGCCCCGGACCTGCCCCTGGGCGGGATCGCGGCGGTGGGCCTGGTGTCCGGCCTGGCCAGCGGCATGCTCGGCGTGGGCGGCGGCCTGGTGATGGTGCCGCTGCTGGTGCGCGTGCTTGGCCTGCGGGTGTACCTGGCGATCCGCCTGAGCACCCTGGCGGTGTGCACCGCTTCGGCCAGCGCCAGCATCGGCCTGCTCAGCGATGGCCGTGCGCTGCCCGCGATGGGCCTGCTGCTGGGCGGTGTGGCCGGACTGGCGGCCCAGTGGTCGGCGGCGCGGCTGCAGCGGGTGAGCGAACGGCGGCTGGTGCAGCTGCTGCGCCTGCTCTGCGTGCTGCTGGCGCTGGATGGGCTCAGGCGGGCCGTGCCCCTGGTGCTGGCCGGTTGAACCGGCGCAGGCCGGCCCCGCCGCCCGCCTCAGTCGAGCCCCTGCCAGAAGCCGGCATCGAGCTCGAAGCCCAGCAGCGCCGCCATCTGCTCGAGGTTGCCGCGGCAATTGAGGCCGTGGCCGCGCGACCAGTGGTCGAGCAGAAACAGGCGGTGGGTCATCCACAGCTCCAGGCTGTCGGGGGCGAAACGGATGCCCTCGCTGCGGCTGAAGCTGTGGGGCAGCAGCATCGCCACATGGCGGGTGAGCTGGCCGCTGCTGCGCTCCAGCAGCAGCGGCAGCCAGGGGCAGAGGGCATCGGCCCGCAGGCTCCACAGGCGGACCTCGGCGATCTCCGAGAGCTCCCGCGGATCCTCGGCGGCGCGGGGCCAGGCGAAGGCCAGTTCCAGCTGACCGCTGCAGGCCAGCAGCGGCTCGGGCTCCAGGGCGAACCAGGGCGCGAGGGGGCTGAGGTCGCGTGCCAGCACCTGGGCCGCACTGATCGTGACGGGCCCGGCAGCCGGAGCCGGAGCGGACGGGGTGGCAGCGGTGGACACCGGCGCAGCCAGCAAGGAGCGCCGACCGTAGCCAGCGGCAAACGGCGCTGCCGGCGGTGTCGAGCTGTGACAGGCCGGCGCGCCGCCCCTGGCAGCCCCGGCCAGCTGCGGGAGAATGGGTGGGACTTTTTACTCGGATCAGGTCATGGTTTCGTCCCTCACCCAGGCTGAAGTGCTGATCGCCCTGGTGGTGGCCGCCCATGCCGGCGTGCTTGCCGTGCGCCTGGCCGCCAGCCTCTACCGCGCCTGATTCGGGCCACCAGGCCCTTGGCACCGGGGTGACGCCCTGCTACAAGCGGGCCGTTACCCCTCCCCTCTCCAGCCTTGACCCACTCCCGGCCGGCACGCCCGTCGCAGCGCAGAACCGCTGACCGTGCCCCTCGGGAAGCGGTGCATCCCGGCCAAGCGGCGGCGCTGACTGCCTCGCCCACTGCCGTGCCCACCACCGCCAGCCTGCGGCCCTCCACCCCCGGGCAGGAGCTGATCTGCAGCGGCATCGGCCTGACCCTCAAGCTCAGCCTGGCCCTGGTGGCCGGCATCAGCCTGGTGCGGCTGGGTGGCGCCTACCAGCAGCGCCTCGATCGCTACGGCGAGATCACCGCCGTGCTCGACATCCAGCAGGCCAAGCTGCTCAAGGCCCAGACCCGTTTCGACACCCTGTTCGCCAGCGGCGGCGAGCAACGGCTGATTCAGGAACAGGACCAGTGGATCGCCCCCAACCGCTTGCGGGTGGTGTGGAAACAGCCCGGCCAGGCCGGCGCGGCCCCGTTTCCAACTGTTGAGCGCCCCTGAGGCAAGCCATTGAAGGTGGCGGCGCCTCCGTAGGTTGTTGCGCGCCCGATCCAGGCTCCATGGCCGCCGCCCCCTCCAGCGCTCCCGCGTCCAGCTCCAGCGCACCGTCCGGAGGAACACCGGGCGCCGTGCTGGTCACCGGCACCACCTCCGGCGTGGGCCTCAATGCCGTGAAGGCGCTGGTGGAGCGCGGCTGGACCGTGGTGACCGCCAACCGCGACCCGGTGCGTGCCGCGGCCGCCGCGCAGGCCCTCGGCATCCCCGCCGAGAAGCTGCACCACATCCGCATGGATCTGGGCGATCTGGAGAGCGTGCGCGTCGGCGTGGAAACCCTGGTGGGGTCCCTGGGCTTCGGCCTCGATGCCCTGGTGATCAACGCCGCCGTCTACAAACCACGCCTGAAGCAGCCGGAGCGCTCACCGCAGGGCTACGAGCTGTCGATGGCCACCAACCACCTGGGCCACTTCCTGCTGATCCAGCTGCTGCTGCCCGATCTGCAGCGCTCCCAGCACCCCTCGCGCCGGGTGGTGATCCTCGGCACCGTGACCGCCAACTCCAAGGAGCTGGGCGGCAAGATCCCCATCCCAGCGCCCGCGGATCTGGGTGATCTGAGCGGCTTCAAGGCCGGCTTCAAGGCCCCGATCGCCATGGCCAATGGCAAGCCCTTCAAGCCCGGCAAGGCCTACAAGGACAGCAAGCTCTGCAACATGATCACCACCCAGGAGCTGCACCGCCGCCTGCACGCCTCCACGGGCATCGTGTTCAGCTCGCTCTATCCGGGCTGCGTGGCCGACACGCCGCTGTTCCGCAACACCCCCAAGGCCTTCCAGAAGATCTTCCCCTGGTTCCAGAAGAACATCACCGGCGGCTATGTGAGCCAGGCCCTGGCCGGTGAGCGGGTGGCCCAGGTGGTGGCCGATCCCGCCTTCGCCGCCTCGGGTGTGCACTGGAGCTGGGGCAACCGCCAGAAGAAGGAAGGCAAGCAGTTCAGCCAGGAGCTCTCCGACAAGGCCAGCAAGGCGGAAACCGCCCAGGGCGTGTGGGAGGAATCGCTGAAGCTGGTGGGACTGGCGCCGGAAGCCTGAGGCGGGCCGGCCGCCGGGGCTGGGCCGGTGGGCCGGTCCCGGCAGTGAAGCGATCAGTCGAAGCGATCAGTCGAAGCCGAGCAGATCGAAGATGTCCCGGTCCTTGAGGGGTTCCACCTCGAGGGGCCGCACGTCCTCAAGCATGGCGCGGGCCAGCTTGAGGTATTCCTGCTGAACGGCCTCCACCTCGGGTGCAGGCTCCATCTCGAAAATCGTGCACTTCTTGAGCCGGGAGCGGCGGATCGCATCCACCGCCGGGAAGTGGGCGAGGGTCTTCATGCCCACGCGGTCGTTGAAGCGATCGATCTGATCGGTGTCCTCCGAGCGGTTGGCCACCACACCACCGAGGCGCACCTTGTAGTTCTTGGCCTTGGCCTGGATCGCCGCAATGATCCGGTTCATCGCGAAGATCGAATCGAAATCGTTCGCCGTCACGATCAGGCAGTAGTGGGCGTGCTGGAGCGGCGCCGCAAAGCCGCCGCACACCACATCACCGAGCACATCGAAGATCACCACATCGGTGTCCTCGAGCAGATGGTGCTCCTTGAGCAGCTTCACCGTCTGCCCGGTCACATAGCCGCCGCAGCCGGTGCCGGCCGGCGGACCGCCGGATTCCACGCACTGCACACCGTTGTAGCCCTCGAACACGAAGTCCTCAGGGCGCAGCTCCTCGGTGTGGAAGTCCACGGTTTCGAGGATGTCGATCACCGTGGGCACCATCTGCTTGGTGAGCGTGAAGGTGCTGTCGTGCTTGGGGTCGCAGCCGATCTGCAGCACCCGCTTACCCAGCTTGGAAAAGGCGGCAGACAGATTCGAGCTGGTGGTGCTCTTGCCGATTCCTCCCTTGCCGTAGACGGCGATCACCAGGGCGCCCTCCTCGATGTGCAGCGCGGGATCCTGGTGCACCTGAACGCTGCCCTCACCATCGGGCCGGGCCAGTGTTGTGGTCATGACGGAGGTTGTCCTCTCAGCGGGCCCGAACGGGCCCATGGACTGCGTCCATCCAAGGACTCCGCGGCGAATCAGCAACAACCCGGTGGGGAAAGTGATACATACGCCGCTCCGCTCAAGCCCGACCACTCACACAAACTGAGTACAAACACGCAGCGGCAAGCTGAGTACAAATACACAGGCGAAAGCAACAGCGGTTGATCGTCGCCGCAGCAGGCCCCATGGAGCGAGACCTGGCGTTGTGCCGGATGGCCAACCCGCTCAGCGGGCGTAGTGGGCCTTGGCTTCGTAGAGGGCCTCGCTGTCGATCACGGCCAGGCCGCGTTCGCGCGCGAATGCCTCGGTGTTGCGGCGCACCTTGCCGCGCACGAAGAAGGGAATCCGGGCCAGCTCCGCCTCACCCTCGGCATTCCACACCGGCCCGGAGGAAACCTCCGCAGGCGCCGTAACGGTGGGCATGCTCTCGCCCAGATGGCTGCGGTGACCATCCACGAATTCGAAGTCGTGGCGGAACATGCCGATCAGGTGTTCCTCCAGCCCCATCATCAGCGGGTGCACCCAGCTGTCGAACAGCACGTTGGCGCCCTCGAAGCCCATCACCGGCGAGAAGCGGGCCGGCACGTCCTGCACGTGCAGGGGCGCACTGATCACCGCGCAGGGAATGCCGAGCCGCTTGGCGCTGTGGCGCTCCATCTGGGTGCCGAGCACCAGCTCCGGCGCCGCGGCGGCGATCGCCGCCTCCACCGCCAGGTAGTCGTCGCTGATCAGGGCCTCCAGGCCCAGCTCCGCCGCCGCCGCCCGCAGCTCGCGGGCCTGCTCGCGGCTGTAGCTGCCCAGGCCCACCACCTGGAAGCCGAGCTCCCGGCTGGCGATGCGGGCGGCGGCGATGGCGTGGGTGGCATCGCCGAAGATGAACACCCGCTTGCCCGTGAGATAGGTGGAGTCCACCGAGCGGGAGTACCAGGGCAGGCGGGAGCGGCGCTCCGCCTCACAGAGGCCATCGGGGCCTGGCTGAAGGTCGGCCGGAAGCGTGAGCTCGAGCAGGCCGTGCAGCTCCTGCAGGAACTGCAGGGTGGCGCCGATGCCGATCGGCACGGTGCGCAGGCAGGCCATGCCGAACTGGCGCTCGAGCCAGCTGCACACGGTGCCCGCCACCTCCGGGTAGAGGCAGACGTTGGCATCGGCCGCCGGGATCCGCAGCAGATCAGCAGGCCGGGCCCCCAGGGGCGCCACCACCGCCACATCGATGCCGTACTGACCCAGCAGGGCCGTGAGCTCGCGCACATCGTCGCGGCAGCGGAAGCCCAGCAGGCTCGGACCCAGCAGATTCACCCGCGGGCGACGGCCCTCAGCGCGCCAGCGGCCGGGCTCGGGCCGGGGCGTGCCCGGAGCGGGCACCTGGTCCTTGAGCAGGCCCCGCACCAGTTGATAGAAGGTTTCGGCCGCCCCCCAGTTCTCCTTCTTGGAGTAGGCCGGCAGCTCCAGGCTCACCATCGGGATGCCGCCCAGGTCCATGCCGGCGGCGAGGGCACCGGGCTGGTCCTGAATCAGCTCGGCGGTGCAGCTCTCCCCCACCAGCAGCGCCTCGGGCTGGAAGCGCTCCACCGCCTCAGCGATCGTGCGCTTCACCAGCTCGGCCGTGTCGCCCCCCAGGTCGCGCGCCTGGAAGGTGGTGTAGGTCACGGGCGGTCGCCGGTCGCGCCGCTCGATCATCGTGAACAGCAGATCGGCGTAGGTGTCGCCCTGGGGGGCATGCAACACGTAGTGCACACCCTCCATCGAGGCGGCAATGCGCAGGGCGCCCACATGGGGGGGGCCTTCGTAGGTCCAGAGGGTGAGATCCATCGGTGCTGGCGGCGGGTGGGAAGCGGGTCGGGCCGGCTCAGGCGAACTGCAGCAGGGCGCGGCGGCGCAGGGGACGGGCAAACAGTTCGGCCAGGTCGGCGGCCTGATCGATGCCGTGGATGGGGCTGAACACCAGCTCGATCGACCACTTGGTGGCGATGCCCTCAGCCTCGAGCGGGTTGGCCAGGCCGAGGCCGCAGAGCACCAGATCGGGGCGGGCGGCCCGCAGCCGCTCCAGCTGGTTTTCCACGTGCTGACCCTCGCTCAGGGCCGTGCCGGGGGGCAGCAGGGCCAGCTCCTCGGCCATCAGCTGGCGATCGAGGTAGGGGGTGCCCACCTCCAGCAGCTCCATGCCGCATTCGCGCGACAGGAAGCGGGCCAGGGGCAGCTCCAGCTGCGAATCGGGCATCAGGAACAGGCGCTTGCCGGCCAGCACGGCGCGGTGGGGCTCCAGGGCGCGCCGGCCGCGCTCCACCAGCGGATCGAGCACGGCGGCCACCGTGGCCGGTGGGATGCCGAAGGCGGCGGCGGCCGCCGCCATCCAGGCCCGGCTGCCCTCCACCCCGAGCGGATAGGGGGCGCGGATCAGGCTGGCACCGCGGTCCACCAGGGCCCGGGCCGTGCCGGAGAGGAAGGGCTGGGCCAGCAGCAGCTGGGTGCCGGGGCCCACCGCCGGCAACTCCGTGGAGCGCCGCGGCGGCAGGCTGGCCACCCGCTCCACGCCCAGCTTGTGGAACAGATCGATCAGGCGATCTTCCACCCCATCGGCCAGGGTGCCCACGATCAGCAGCTGGCGGGCATCGCTGGCGGGCATCAGCGGGATCAGGGCCTGCAGGGCGCCGTCCTCCCCCTGGGTGAAGGTGGTTTCGATGCCGCTGCCGCTGTAGTTGAGCACCGTGACCCGGCCCACGTGCTGGCGGGTGAGCCGCTCGGCCGCCTTGGCCAGATCGAGCTTGATCACCTCGCTGGGGCAGCTGCCCACCAGGAACAGGGTGCGGATCTCCGGGCGGCGCTCCAGCAGCTGGGCCACCAGGCGATCCAGTTCGTCGTTGGCATCGGCCAGGCCGGCCAGATCCCGCTCCCCGAGGATCGCCGTACCGAAACGCGGCTCGGCGAAGATCATCACGCCGGCGGCGCTCTGGATCAGGTGGGCGCAGGTGCGGGAGCCCACCACCAGAAAGAACGCATCGGGCATGCGCCGATGCAGCCACACGATCGAGGTGAGGCCGCAGAACACCTCCCGCTGGCCGCTCTCCCGGAGCGGTGGCGCCAGGGTCTCCATGTTGGGTGCAATCGCCATTCCCGACCTCCTGCCGAGAGACGCTTCCCTCGCTAGCGCCGCCAGAGCGCTGCGGGGAAGCCCTTCAGCACAACCTGTGAGGAAAGCGGTGTGGGACTGCTCACCGAAGCCGGGCGTTTCAGCTGCCCGGCAACCCCCGCAACGCCTCCTCCGACCCCATCACCACCAGCAGCTCGCCCTCGGCCAGCACATGCGAGGCGGGGGGGTTCACATGCAGCCGCCCCACCGGGCCTGCCGCCAGCACGCTCACGTTGTAGTGCTTGCGCAGGTTGAGATCGCGCAGGGTGTGGCCCACAAAGGCAGCGGGCACCTTGATCTCTTCAATGCAGTTGCGCTCATCGAGGCGCAGCTGCTCGAGCAGGTTGGGGCGCATCAGCTCCATGCCGAGGCGCTGGCCCATCATCTTCGAGGGGAACACCACCCGATCGGCGCCCACCCGCTGCAGCATCTTCAGGTGCAGATCACTGGTGGCGCGGGCGATCACCTGCTGCACGCGGCTGCCCTCGGCGTCCTTGCAGATCAGCGTGGCGGTGATGCTGGCCTCGATCGGCTCGCTGATCGCCACCACCACCGTGGCCAGATCCAGCACGCCGGCCGCCCGCAGCGCCTCCTCATCGGTGCAGTCCACCACCCGCGCCTCGATGGCCGGGTCGATCTGACGCAGCTCATCGATCGCCCGCTGGTTCTGATCGATGGCGAGCACCTCGGCGCCGGAGCGCAGCAGCTCGGCGCACACCGAGGAGCCGAAACGCCCCACGCCGATCACGGCGAAGCCGCCCTGGCGGGCGCCGCCATCGGCGCCCCACTGCCACCACTGGTTCATGCGCCCGTCCGTTCAGCGCCCCCGTTCTACGCCCGCCAGGCCGCCGCTACACGTAGAGATCCTCCCGCGGGTAGCCCACCCGGCTCTGGGGGCGGCTGCCGTAGAGGGCCGACAGCAACAGCAGGATGCCGATCCGCCCCACGAACATGCCCACCATCAGCACCAGCTGGCCCCAGCGGTTGAGGTTGGCGGTGACCCCCAGATCCAGGCCCACGGTGCCGAAGGCACTCACGCAGGTGAACAGCTTCTCGAGGAAGCTGTAGGCCTGATGGCCCGGTACGCCTCCAGCGGTGGGGCCGATGCCGAGCACCAGGGCCATCAGCACCACGAACAGCAGCGAGGCCAGGGTTGCCCCCACCGCCCGCAGCACCGTGGCATCGGGGATCTCGCGGCGATGCAGCAGCACATGGTCGCGGTCCTGCAGGGTGGAGCGGATCGCGCCGATCAGGATCGCGAAGGTGGTGGTCTTGATGCCACCGCCGGTGCCACCCGGGCTGGCGCCGATGAACATCAGCACGATCATCAGCAGCAGGCCCGCATCGGTGATCGTTTCAGCCGTGAGCGGGATCGTGTTGAAGCCGGCGGTGCGGGTGGTCACCGATTGGAACAGCGTGATCCGGAGCTGCTGCCAGATGCTCAGATCGCCCATGGCCGTGGCTTCGTAGCCGAAGTGTTCGGTGATCAGCAGGCCGATGCAGCCCACCACGATCAGGGCCACCGTGGTGCGCACCACCAGGCGGGTGTGCAGGCTGAGGCGCCGCAGCCGCCGCAGGCGGAGGCGGTTCACCCATAGGTCGTTGACGACGCGCCAGCCGATGCCGCCGATCACGATCATCGAGGCGATCACGGCGTTCACCACCGTGTTGTCGCGGTAGGCCTCGAGGTTCTTCGCCCAGAGGCCGAAGCCGGCGTTGTTGTAGGCGCTGATCACATGGAACAGCGAAGCCCACAGACGGCGCAGCGGGTTCTCGATGTCGGTGAAGCCGAAGGCGTAGAGCACCACCGTGCCCAGCCCCATCACGCAGGCCGCCGTGAGCAGGATGCTGTGGAAGGTGGGGCCGATGCCCCCCACGCCGAATTCATCGAGGGCGCGGCCCTTGTCGAGCCGCTGGCGCAGGCCACTGCGGCCCTGCACGAAGCCCTGCAGGAAGGTGGTGATCGCCATCAGCCCGAGGCCGCCGGTGATGATCAACCCAGCCAGCACAATCTGGCCCAGCAGGGTGAGATCCCGGTCCACCACGATGATCGAGAGGCCGGTCACCGTGATCGCCGAGGTCACGGTGAACAGGGCCTGCCAGAGGCCCACATCGTCCGTGGAGCAGAGGGGCGAGGCCAGCAGGAAGGTGCCCACCAGGATCACCAGCAGGCCGGTGACCACCGTGAACTGGGGCACGGTGAGCTGGTGGCGCCAGCGCTGCAGCGCCTGGAGGGGACGGGCCGATGGGGCGCTGGTCATCCAGCCGGAGCGGGTGGAACCGACAAACCGTAGGTAAGGTCCGGACCAGCACGCAGGCATCCCGCCCCCATGACCCCGGTCGTTGCGCTCATCGCCCTGGCGGCGGTGATCCTGGTGGGCTCCGCCATCGCCACGGGCGTGGAGGCGGCGATCCTGACGGTGAACCCGATCCAGGTGCACACCCTCACCCAGCAGCGGGTGCCCGGGGCGCGGGCCCTGGAGCGGATCAAGGCGCGGCCCGGCCGGGCCCTGGCCCTGCTGGTGGTGGCCAACAACCTGTTCAACATCTCGGGCTCAATGCTGCTGGGCAGCCAGGCCGATGGGGTGTTTCAGCAGGGCTTCGGCGGCGCAACGGCGCTGGTGGCCTTCAACGTGGCTTTCACGCTGATGGTGATCCTGTTCGCCGAGATCCTGCCCAAAACCATCGGCAACAGCTTCGCGATGCCGATCGGCCTCGTGGCATCCCGTGTGCTGCTGCTGGTGGAGCGGCTCAGCCTGCCGCTGCTGCTGCTGCTCGAGAAGCTGATGCCGGCGATCACCGCCGAAGCCGAGCTCACCACCAACGAGCGCGAGATCCATCTGATGGCCCGGCTCGGATCGCAGCAGGGGCAGATCGAGGCCGATGAAGCCGCCATGATCGGCAAGGTGTTCGCCCTGAACGACCTCACCGCCCGCGAGCTGATGGTGGCCCGGGTGGCGACGCCCTCCCTGCCGGGGGCCAGCAGCCTGGAGGCCGTGCGCGAGGAGATCATCGCCGCCCCGGAGGATGCCTGGTGGGTGGTGCTGGGCGAGGAGGTGGACGAGGTGCTGGGGGTGCAGAGCCGCGAGGAGGCCCTCACGGAACTGCTGCGCGGCCGCGGTCACCGCTTGGTGAGCGAGGTGTGTGATCCCCCCCACTTCGTGCCGGAGATGATCCGCGCCGATCGCCTGCTCACCACCTTCCGCCGCGGCGACCGCAGCGCCGTGCGTGTGGTGGTGGATGAGTTCGGCGCCTTCGTGGGGCTGGTCAGCGCCGCCGACATTCTCGGCGTGCTGGCCGGCTGGAAGCGGGTGGCGATCGACGATGAGTCCGGCGGCGGCAACCCGGACTGAGGCTCAGACCCGGTTGTGGCGCCGGCGCAGCAACCACCAGTACAACCAGCCGAGCAGCCCGGCGCTGATCAGGCCCACCAGGGTTGAGCCGAGGAACAGGCGCCCCCCCAGCGCCAGGCCGAGATCCCAGAGCGGCTGATGCTGCAGCTCCCCCAGGCCCGGGAAGGCAGGACCCGGCCCGAGCAGCCAGCAGCCCACCTGGTAGTTGAACCAGTAGAGCGGCAAATAGGTGAAGGGGTTGCTGATCCAGGTGCCGGCCGCGGCCAGGAGGTGATTGCCGCGCACCAGGCTGGCCAGGGCCACACCGAGCACGATCTGCAGCCCGAAGAATGGATAGCAACCGGTGAACACCCCCGCCGCCAGCCCGCGGGCCCGCTGCCCATGGCTGCCCTCCTGATGCCAGAGCCACAGCAGCCGGCGCCGCAACCCCTGCACGGCACGGGAGCGACGGACGCGTTGCAACGGTGTCACCGACCTGGCATCAGCAGTGGTTGGCCATCCTGGCGAGCGGACCATGCACCTGGGTTTCAGAGACCGAACCAGCGGCAGATCAGCAGCGGCACCACCAGGGTCATCGTGAGGGTGAGGGGCAGTCCGTAGCGCGGGATGTCGAGGAAGCGGTAGCGGCCCGGGCCGAACACCATCAGGTTGGTCTGATAGCCCACGGGGCTGAGGAAGCTCTGGCTGGCCCCGAACAGCACGGCATAGATGAAGGCCATCGGCGGTTGGTTCAGGCCGACGGCCAGCTGACCGGCGATCGGAATCACCATCGCCACAGTGGCGGCGTTGCTCATCACCTCCGTGAGCAGGGTGGTGAACAGGAACACCACCAGCAGGGCGCCGTACACCGGCCAGCTGTGCAGGCCCACCAGCAACCCCTTGGCCAGAGCGGCAGCCAGGCCGGTTTTCTCCAGGGCCACGCTGAAGCTGGCCAGGGAGCCCAGCAGCAGGATCACATCGATGCGGATCGCACGCTGCAGCTCACCGGGCCGCAGACAGCCGGTGGCCACCATCGCCACCGTGCCGAGCAACACCGCCGCCACCAACGGGATCAGCTCCAACGCCGGCAAGAGGATCACCAGCAGGCCGATGATCACCGCCACCCACTTGCGGCTCACGGTGGGCAGGTCCTGCTCCAGCTGCTCGAGCACCACCAGATCGTTGTTGGCCTGCAGGCCGCGGATCGCATCCTTGGGTCCCTGCAGCAGCAGCACATCGCCTTCGCGCAGCGGCACACGGCCGATCCGTTCGCGCACCACCGCATTGCCGCGGCGTAAGGCCAGTACGGTCACGTTGTAGCGCTGGCGGAAACGCAGATCCCGCAGGCAATCACCCGCGAGGGTGGAGCCGGAGGGCAGCAGCACCTCCACGGTGCGCTGGTTGTTCTGCACATCGGCGCTGCGCTCCTCCTCCGGGGTGGGGGCCAGGTCGATGGTGTGGTCCTGCTGCAGGCGGAGCAGATCGCTGCGGCTGCAGCGCAGCACCAGGCGATCCCCCAGCATCAGGGTGCGGTCCGCCAAGGGCGGCAGGAAGCGCTCGCTGCCGCGATGCAGCTCGAGCACGTCCAGATCGAAACGGCGTTGCAGGCGGCTGCCATGCAGCGACTGGCCGATCAGCTCGGAGCCGCGCGGGATCTGCACCTCCGTGAGATAGCCGCCGCTGGCGAGGCTGCTGGTGAGGTCGTCGTCGTTGCTGCCACGATCCGGCAGGGAGCGATCCGCCAGCAGCACCATCACCAGGCCGCCCACCAGCCAAACGCCGACGCCGATGCCGGTGAAGCCGAACAGGCCGAAGGCGCCGTAGCCGAGCTTGTTGCTCACCTCACTGGCCAGCAGGTTCACCGAGCTGCCGAGCAGCGTCATCGTGCCGCCGAGCACCGTTGCGAAGGAGAGCGGCAGCAGCACCTTGGAGGGTGAAATGCCGCGGCGCTGGCACCAGCCCTCCACCACCGGCAGCAGCGCCGCCACGATCGGGGTGTTGGGCACAAAGGCCGACACAGGGCCCACCAGGGCCACCATCAGGGCGATCATCCGCTTCGGGCTGCGCACCGCATCGGAGCCGATCAGGGCCCTCAGCCGATCCAGGGCGCCGGAGCGGAACAGGCCCGCGGAGATGGCGAAGAGCCCCATCAGGGTGATCAGGGCCGGGCTACCGAAACCCTCCACGGCGTCGGCAGGCTTGAGGACGCCGCTCACGATCAGCAGGGCCATGGCCAGCAACCCGGTCACCTCCGGCGCCAGCCAGCCACCCACGAACAGCACGATCGAACCGAGCAGCACCAGCAGGGTGATCAGCGCCCCCGGCTGCAGCACCGCCACAAGCAGATCCGACACAGGACGAACAAGCGAATCCCGCCAATATACAACGGTGATCAGATCGGCTTTACGGATGATGGCGGCAGGCGGCTCGGGAGCCGGTTTTGCAGGGGCTTGCAGGCTCTGGATGGGGGCCTCACCGCCACTTCAGAGCATTCCCCACCCAGGAACCGGGTTATCCGTCAGACTGGCCTGCGCCCTGACCGGCCCGCTTGGGATTCCCCGCCAAGACCAGCTACGGCATCGCCGCCCTGATGGAGCTGGCTGGGGTTCACGCCAGCGGCGAGGTGCTGCAGGTGGCCGAGATCGCCGCGCGCCAGGGCATCCCGGAGCGCTACCTCGAGCAGATGATGACCAGCCTGCGCCGCGGCGGCCTGCTGCGCAGCCAGCGCGGTCCGCGCGGCGGCTACCAGCTCACCCGCTCGCCGGAAGCGATCAGCCTGGCGGAGGTGATCCACTGCCTGGAGGGCGACCCGGCCGCCAGCCCGAGCGAACCGGCCCGCACGCCCGAGTTCCAGGTGATCGATGCGCTGGCAAGCGCACTGGCCCGTGAACGCGTCGCCCGCCTGAACAGCACCACCCTGGCCGACCTGCTCGACCAGCGCGATCAGCGCCTGCAGGCCCAGGCGATGTACTTCATCTGAGGCGCGGCCGGCCTGCCGCCACCGCCACCGCCCTGCTCAGAGATAGAAGCCCACGGTGGTCACCACGCGCGTGCCCTGGGCCCGCAGGGCGCTGCGCAGGGCGATGGTGCTCTGGTTGTGCAGCAGGTTCTCCCA
>JBEGQE010000041.1:0-45055 GCA_041181145.1 Cyanobacteriota bacterium | reverse complement strand
CAGCTCCTGCACCTGGCGGCCCAGGGTGATCTCCTGCTCATGGCTGAGCAGCGGCACCCGGCCGATGTCGCGCAGGTAGGAGCGCACCAGATCCACGCCACCGGCCAGGGCCGCGGCATCGCGGTCGGAGCGGATCACGGGCAGCGAAGGCATGACGCCGAGCCGGTTACGAAACATCTGTGTTTCGTAAACCTACCACCTTTTTTCAGGGTTCCGGCGCGGCGCCCCCTCGTCAGAATCCAGGGGCGACGGGCCGGATGGGGGCGAGCGGGATGGCGGCGGAGCGCCTGCAGAAGCTGATGGCGGCCAGCGGCCTGTGTTCCCGCCGCCGCGCCGAGGAGCTGCTGCGGGCCGGCCGGGTGGAGGTGAATGGTCGCGTGGCCCAGCTGGGCGACAAAGGCGATCCCCAGCAGGACGACATCCGCCTCGACGGCCAGCCCCTGCGGCCGGCGGCCGAGCCGCTGCTGCTGCTCCTCAACAAACCCACTGGCGTGCTCAGCAGCTGCCACGACCCGGAGGGGCGACCGATCGTGCTCGATCTGCTGCCCGAGGACCTGGCCCGCGGCCGGGGGCTCCATCCGGTGGGTCGGCTCGATGCCGAAAGCCGCGGTGCCCTGCTGCTCAGCAACGATGGCGGCCTCACCCTGCAGCTCACCCACCCCCGCTATGCCCACCGCAAGACCTACCGGGTGTGGGTGCAGGGCCATCCCGACCGGGCCTGCCTGACGCGCTGGGCCCGCGGCGTCCCCCTCGACGGCAGCGCCAGCCAGCCGGTGCAGCTGCGTCGGCTCGACCAGCGGGCGGATCAGACCCAGCTCGAACTGGTGATGACCGAGGGGCGCAACCGCCAGATCCGGCGAACCGCCGAGCTGCTGGGGCACCCGGTGCGTGATCTGCAGCGGGTGGCGATCGGCCCGATCGCGCTGGGGGCCCTGCCGGAGGGGCGCTGGCGCCGGGTTGATCGCCAAGAATGGAACATCCAGGAACCCAGGCCCTGATGCCACGGCTCGCCCCGAAGATCGCCGGCCTGGCCCGCTGGACCCCCTGGCGCCGCAACCGCAGCAGTGGCCCCGCCGCCCAGGGCCGCCCGGAGGACCCCCTGCTGGAGGCGGGACGGCTGCTGCGTCGGGAGCGGGAGCAGCGCGGCCTGAGCCTGCGGCAACTGGCCCTGGAAACCCGCATCAGCACCCCGGTGCTGGAGGCCCTCGAGCGCGGCTGGCGCGACCGGCTGCCGGAGGCTGCCTACCTGCGCACGATGCTGCCGCTGATCGAGCAGCGGCTGGAGCTGCCCGGCGGCAGCCTGGAGGTGGCCCTGCCCGCCCAGACCGACGCCCACGGGCGCAGCACCGGCCGCAGCGGCCTGCTGCAGCGGTTCACCCCCGGTTCGATCGAGGTGTTCAGCACCTGGCAAGGCACCCTGCTCTACGGAGCCCTCACCCTGGGGTTGATCTACGCGATCAACCTGCAACAGCAGCGGATTGCGGCCGCCAACCTGCTCAGCCCCCAGCCGATCGCCCCCCTGCCCGTGCGGGAGCAGGCCCGCTCCGCCGATGCCGGCAGCACCCTGCTCAAGCTCTACCCGGACCTGCGGCCCCTGCAACGGGCCAGCCGCGGCATGGCCCTGGAGGTGCTGCAACGTTCCAGCCGCACCACGCCTGCGGACCGGGGCCCTGGGCTGCTGGAGCTCAATCTCAGCCGCGCCAGCACGATCAGCCTCAGCAGCGAGAGCGGACAGCGCTCGAACCTGCAGGGGGCCCAAGGGCAACTGAGCCTGCAGCTGCAGCCACCCCTGCAGCTCAGCATCAACCCGGCTCCGGGCGCCGCCGAGGTGCTCTGGCAAGGCCAACCGCTGCCGGCCCAGCCAGGGCAGCCGGGGCTCTACCGCCTGCCGCTGCCCGCCAAGCCTCAGCGGCCGTAACGCCGGGCCATCTCACCCAAGCCCTGCAGGGGACCGGCGATGGCCTGGATCGGCTGGCGTAGGCGCCAGCCCCAGTTGCCCTCGGTGGTGCCAGGGGTGTTGAAGCGGGCCTCGTCGCCCAGCTCGAGCAGGTCCTGCAGGGGCACCACCGCCAACTCGGCGCTGGAGCGCAGGGCCAGCTCCAGCAGCTGCCAGCCCGGGGCCTGAACCGCCGCCCCCAGGCAGGCCTCCACCCGCTGGCGCTCCTCCGGACCGAGGCCGTTCCACCAGCCGATGCAGGTGGCGTTGTCGTGGGTACCGGTGTACACCACCCAGTCGCTGCCGTGGAAGTTCCCCGGCAGGTAGGGGTTCTCGGGGTTACCGTCGAAGGCGAACTGCAGGATCTTCATGCCCGGCAGCCGGTCATGGTCACGCAGGGCCTCCACCGCCGGGGTGATCACGCCCAGGTCTTCAGCGATCAGCGGCAGGTGGCCGCCGCCGCGCACAGCGCGCAGCCGGCGCAGCAGGGCGCGGCCGGGGGACGGGCGCCAGCGGCCGTGTTCGGCGGTGCGATCCCCACCGGGCACGCACCAGGCGGCCTCCAGGGCGCGGAAGTGGTCGAGGCGCAGCAGATCGAGCAACTCGAGCTGGCGCTCCAGGCGGCGCATCCACCAGCGGAAGCGGGTGAGGCGATGCAGCGGCCACACATACACCGGGGTGCCCCAGAGCTGGCCGGTGGCCGAGAAGTAATCGGGCGGCACACCGCTCTGGGTGCGCAGCCGGCCATCACGGCCCAGGGAAAACAGGTGTGGACGACTCCAGACATCGGCGCTGTCGTGGGCCACGTAGAAGGGCAGATCGCCGATCACCTCCACCCCGCGGCGGCGGGCGTGCTCGAGCAGCCGCTGCCACTGGTGCTGGAGCTGCCACTGCAGCAGGACCTCCCGCTCCAGCGCACCGGCCTGCTCCTGCTCCAGCCGGTGCAGGGCGCCGCGCTCGCGGCGGGCCAGGGGCGCCGGCCACTCCCACCAGGGGCGCTGCTGCTGCAGGCGCCGCAGCACCATGAAGCGGCAGTGGTCGTGCAGCCAGAAGGCCTGCTGGGCGCGCCAGTCGGCCAGGTCCTGGCGCTGGGCAGCGGGCCAGTGCGGGGCGCGGCACAACAGGGCCTCCGCCAACAGATCCGCGCGGCGCTGGGCCAGGGGGATGTCGAGACGGCCCGGATCGCCATGGGCGGGCAACGCCTGCAGATCAGCGCGCTCCAGCAGCCCGTCGGCCACCAGCTGCTCGGCATCGAGCAGCCACGGGTTCAGGGCGAAGCCGCTGGGGGAGCTGTAGGGGGAGCCGGTGCCGTCGGTGGGGGCCAGGGGCAGCAGTTGCCAGGCGCCGATGCCCCGATCGGCCAGGGCATCGATCCAGGCCCGGGCGGCCTCGCCCAGGCTGCCGCAGCCGGGCGTGCCGGGCAGCGCCGTGGGGTGCAGCAGAACGCCGGCGCGCCTCATCGCTGCGGCAACCGATAGCGGCTGATGATCTTCCGGGCGAAGGCCGGAAGATGGGCCTCCACCTTGTCGGGGTGGTTGCGGCGCAGCCAGAGGGCGTTGCGGGTGAAATGGGAATCGATCGAGAAGCGGCCATACTCCAGCCCCTTCGGGCCGAAGCGCTCCACAAAGAAACCGATCAGATCCGCCACCCACAGCGGCAGCTTCACCGCCTTGTCGTAGGCCTCGATGCCCTGCTGCACCGCCGCCTGGCGCTGGCCGCTGCTGGTCACCGGCGCCACATCCAGCTCCGCCTCCACCAGATCGAGCAGCTGCTGGCCCTTCGGGTTGCGCACCGTGAGCCATTGGCGCCCGAACGTGGCGCCCATGTAGCCCACCACCAGATCGGCGCCGGCGTTGGTGTAGTCGAAGCAGCTCAGACAACTCGGCGCGAACACGTCCTTGAGTTTGGGGGTGTCGAGCCCGAAGAAGGGCACCGTCTCCTCGCGGCCGTCGCTGTGGCGGAAGTGGATGCGGAAGTCCTGCATGAACTCGTAGTGCACCACCGTGCCCGGCGAGCTCACCGTGCTCTCGAGGAAGGTCTGAAGCCCCTGGCGCGACACGTTGTCGACGCAGGGGAGGCCGAGCACGAACAACTCCTCAAGCGGCAGCGTGGGCTGCACCGCCCGCAGGGCCTGGATCTGACACCCCACCCCGATCGCCAGCAGCCGCTGGATGCCACTGCCCGGCAGCTGCTCCAGCACCTCCAGATTGGGCGAGAGCGTGGGCTTGTTCACTCGGGCATTGAGCACCTCTTCAGGGGTGCGGGCCAGGCGCGGCACCGGCGTGAAGCGATCGTCGTCGCTCTGACCCACGCACAGCACCGCATCCACCAGGCCCGTTTCCAGGGCGCGCACACCGATCCGGCTCACGATTCCGGTCCACTGGGCACCGGCGATCGGCTGCTGCAGGCGGGCGGTGAGCATGCGCTGCTGCACGCCGAAGTAGAGCTCGTCCTCGTTGTCGAGGTCACGGCTGCGACCGTGGGCCGCCGCTTCCATCGCCTCGAAGCGCTGGTTCAGGAAGGCGCAGCTGTCCTTCACGTAGGCCACCCAGCGGCTGTCGCACAGACCGCACTGGCTGCAGAGGTCCTTGGCGGGATAGGTGCTGCCCTTGACCAGGGGACGGGCCCTGTCGTGGGGAGCGGAAGCGGCGACGCCGGGGGAGGAGGAAGAGGCGGATGTCAAGGGGAGGTCCGGCCGGCCGGAGCGTGCGGAGCGGATGGTCAAGAGCAACAACCTATCGGCCTCCGCGTCGCCGGAGCCGGTCAAACCAGAGAGCTGCGCCAGAGTGGGCCCACCTTGCGAAGCCCATTCGGCCATGGCGCCCAGACGGGAGAGTGCGAACCGTCCTGAGCGGCCGTTGAGCCGCCCACGCTCCCGCGCGCGCCTGGGCCGGATCGCCACCCGCTTGCTGGCGGCGGGCGTGGGGGTAGCGGCGGGCCTCGGGCTGCTGGGTCTGCTCTGGCCGGAGGCCGACCGGGCCGTGCAACAGGAGGGGCTGCCCAGCGCCGCCGCCCTGGCGGAGCTGCCGAGCCGTCCGATCAGCGTGCTGCTGATCGGCTCGGACGCCGACCGGCGCGGCGCGGTCCGCAACGGCGCCGCGCCGCTAGGTGCGGCCAACAGTGATGCCCTGGTGCTGGTGCGGGTCGATCCGAAGGGCCCGCTGCAGGTGCTCAGCCTGCCGGTGGAGGCGGCAGTGCAGCTGCCCGGCGACAGGAAGCCGGTGGCCCTGGGCAGCCTCTACCGCCGCGGTGGCCCGGCCCTGGTGGCCGGCGCCGCCGCCGAGCTAGTGGAGCTCCCCCAGGGACAGCCCGATCGCTACCTCGTGCTGCCGCGGGGCGCCCTGCGCCAGCTGGTCGACGACCTGGGCCGGCTGGAACTCTCCCCAGACCGCACCATGCGCTACCAGGACAAGACCCTCAGGTACCGGATCAGCCTCGAGGGAGGCCTGCAGCAGCTCAATGGCGCCCAGGTGGAGCAGCTGCTGCGCTTCCGCGATGCCGAGCGGGGCGAGGAGGGACGGCGCGAGCGCCAGCAGATGGCGATCGAGAGCACCCTGCGCCAGATGGGCCAGCACCGGCAGCTGCAGCAGCTGCCGGATCTGCTGCGCCAGCTCCAGGATCAGGTGGACACCAACCTCACCCAGAGCGAGGCCCTGAGCCTGCTGGCGGCCGTGCTGCAGCAGAGCGCGCCGATCCAGTTCCACAGCCTGGCCCTCAAGCCAGCGCTCAAGCCGGGCGAGCCGCTGCGGCAGGTGGATGAAGCGGCGGTGCGACAGGCCTGGCCGCGCTGATCTCCCGCCAACGCAGGCGGCAGGCAGCCCGAAGGGCCACGGCCGCATCGTCCCCCGCCTGAGCGGGATCAACCCCAGCAGCGGCCGTGGCCGGCAGCCAGCCCAGCCAGGGCAAGCCATCGCGCCGGCGCAGCTCCGGAGCCCAGGCCCCCCCCAGTTGAACCAGGCCGAGCAGGGGCACACCGGCGCACTGCAGCAGGGCGTGATAGGCCCGGGGGGCACCGGCGGGAGCCTGCTCCGGCAGCAGCAGCAGCGCCGGCTGACGCCAGGCCGCGAGGGTTTCGGCCCAGCAGCCCCCCTGCGTCAGCTCCTGGCCGGGATCGACCGGCAGGGGCAGCAGCCAGCCGGGCGCCTGGCGGGCCAGGGCATCCAGCACCGCGGCGGGATCCTGCTCCGGAGCGGGGATCCGCATCAGCAGCTGCAGGCCCAGCAGAGCCGCCAGACGAGCCCCGCTCCCCGTGTCGGTGCAGCCGCCGGGGGCCACCAGCACCAGGCCGGCGGCGGAGCGGAGCTCAGGACTGTTCATCGACACGCTGCCTCTTTACCGGGCGGCTTCTACGATCGGGTCTCAACCGATCACGCCCGCGGCCGCCGTGACCAGTTTCCTGACCGCAGAACGGGTGGAGCAGGCCAGCGTCGGCCACGACACCCGCCGCCTGCGGCTGTTCAGCGGCACGGCCAACCCAGCGCTCTCCCGGGAGATCGGCGCCTATCTGGGGGTGCCCGACGGCCCCCGCGTGATCAAACGCTTCGCCGACGGCGAGCTCTACATCCAGATCCAGGAATCGATCCGCGGCTGCGACGTGTTCCTGATCCAGCCCACCTGCGCTCCGGTGAACGATCACCTGATGGAGCTGCTGATCATGGTGGACGCCTGCAAGCGGGCCTCCGCCCGCCAGATCACGGCCGTGATCCCCTACTACGGCTACGCCCGCGCCGACCGCAAGACGGCCGGCCGCGAATCGATTACCGCCAAGCTGGTGGCCAACCTGCTGGCCAAGAGCGGCGTGGATCGCGTGCTGGCGATGGACCTGCACTCCGCCCAGATCCAGGGCTACTTCGACATCCCCTGCGATCACATCTACGGCTCGCCGGTGCTGGTGGATTACCTGGCCGGCCGTGATTTTGGCGATGTGGTGGTGGTGTCGCCCGACGTGGGCGGCGTGGCCCGGGCCCGCGCCTTCGCCAAGCAGATGAAGGACGCCCCTCTGGCGATCATCGACAAGCGGCGCTCCGGCCACAACGTGGCCGAAAGCCTCACGGTGATCGGCGATGTGGCCGGCAAGACGGCGATCCTGATCGACGACATGATCGACACCGGCGGCACGATCTGCGCCGGGGCCCGGCTGCTGCGGGAGCGCGGCGCCACCCGGGTGCTGGCCTGCGCCACCCACGCTGTGTTCTCGCCACCGGCGGTGGAGCGGCTGTCGGCGCCGGGGTTGTTCGAGGAGGTGATCGTCACCAATTCGATCCCGCTGAGCGAGGAGCGCCGCTTCCCGCAGCTGCAGGTGCTCTCGGTGGCGAACATGCTCGGGGAGGCCATCTGGCGCATCCACGAGGAGAGCTCGGTGAGCTCGATGTTCCGTTGAGCCCGCACCGGAGACGGCCCCGCTGAACTTCCCCCGGCACACCAGGCTGAAACGGGCCCTGCCGGCCCTGCTCACCGTGGGACTGACCACGGTGCTGCAGGCGGTCTGGGCGCTGGAGGCCCGCTCTGCCCCACGGCGTCTGGGGGTCTGGCTCACCAACAGCCCTAGCCCGCTCTACTACGACGCCAGGCGCATCGATCGGGCGGTGGCCGAACTGGCGGCCGCCGGCTTTAACACGCTCTATCCGAACGTGTGGAGCCGCGGCACCACCTTCCACCGCAGCCGCTGGGCCCCGATCGAACCCGCCCTGGCCGAGGCCCAGGCGGGCGGGCGGAGCAAGCATGATCCGATCTGCCAGATGACTGAGCAGGGCCACCGCCGTGGCCTGCAGGTGATCCCCTGGTTCGAATACGGCCTGATGGAGCCGGCCGGCGCTGCGGTGGTGCGCGACAACCCGGACTGGGTGCTGCAGAAGCGTGATGGCAGCAGCAGCGTGGAACTGCACGGCCGGCCGATGGTGTTCCTCAACCCGGCCCACCCGGGGGTGCGCCAGCGCTTCCTGGGACTGATCGGCGAGATCGTGCAGCGCTGCAAGGTTGATGGCATCCAGCTCGACGACCACTTCGCCTGGCCGGTGGAACTCGGCTACGACCCCTACACCCGCTCCCTCTACCGCGAGAGCACCGGCCGTGAACCGCCGGACGACCACACCGACCGCGCCTGGATGACCTGGCGCCGCCACCAGCTCACGGGCCTGCTGCGCGAGCTGCGGCGCGTGCTGAAGAGCGCCGGCAGTGGCAGCGCCTACGTGAGCCTCTCCCCCGGCCCATTCCGCTTCGCCTACAACCACTGGCTGCAGGACTGGGAGATCTGGGCCCTCGGCAGCCTGATCGATGAGCTGGTGGTGCAGAACTACGCCTATTCGCTCCAGGGCTTTGCCCGCGACCTGCAGCAGCCAGCCCTCGTGAAGGCCAGCAGCTGGGGTATCCCCGTGGAGATCGGCATCCTCTCGGGCTTCGGTGGTCGCACCACAGCGATGCCGACCCTCTCCGACAAGGTGCGCCTGGCCGCCCAGCGGGGCCACGGCATCATCTACTTCTACTGGGAGGGCCTGTGGGGCCTGCACGCCGGCCCGGAGGGCGGCGAAGCCCGCCGCCGAGGCTTCCAGCAGCTGCACAGCAGCCTTCAGAGTCCCAGGCAGGCCGTCAGGGGGAAGTGATCGGAGCCGATGCTGCGCAGAGTCTCCGCAATGCGAGCGGTCTCATCGTCGATGCTCCAGACCCCGCCATCCAGCACATCACCTTGGAGCGGCTGCAGACCGCGGTAAAGGATGTGATCAATCACACCCCACATCGCCGAGCCGTTGTAGGTCGTATCCCACGGGTGGGTGTTCTCACGATTACCGAGGCTGGCGAGGGCATCGCGGAAACCGGCACGCTCCAGCGGTGCCCGCAGACAGCCGGTGATCGCATCCACGTTGAGGTCACCACAGATCAGATCACGCAAGCCAACGAGCGCAGGCATCTGGTTGAGAAGGGAGCTGGCTTCAAACAGGCGCCGATCCCCACGATCGGAATCGAGGTGAACGGAGGCGATACGGACCCGGGTCGAAGATCCATCGCGCAGCGTTCCCTCAAGAATCAACGCCCTGTTGCCATCCTCACTGAGTGCGATGTCGCGAAGCGTGGGCTCTGCCGTGGGATCAGACAGAAACGACGAACGGCGATAGAAAATCGCACAGCCGTTGGGCTGCCAACCGAGCTCTGGCGTCACCCAATTGGCCCAGTACGCCGGGTCGTTGCTGCTCATGGCACCCGCGAAATCAGATCCGAGTGCACGGGCGAAGGCCTCGAATTCAGATGCCTGAACCTCCTGCAGGCAGAACACATCGGTGTCGGCGGCCAGAGCCTGCAACCGCTCGATCAGGACCCTCCGCCGGGCATCGGCCTGCAGCAACGCCGGATCGAGCTCCGGCGGATAGAAGTGCAACGCCGCCCAAATGGGCGCAAGAACATTGAAGGAGATCACCCGCAGCGCACCGGCGGCCGGGGCCGGTTCCTCAGCAGTCGGGAGCACCGACGCCCAAGAGGGCCCATCATCGGCCCGCAACGACGGCAACTCCGGACGGCCTTGTTCCGGGCCAGGGGGATCAACCAGGAGTAACGGCAGCGCAGGCTCCGTGGCAGGCAGCCCAGCGGTGCAGATCGTCCCCATCTCCGCAACGGAATCGAGGCTGGCGGAGCCGCCCTCTCCGCCAGGCTCAAGGAGCCACGGGGATGGCTCCCGCCGGCGAGCGCGGGGAGGGCGAGGACGACCATCGGCATGACCCATCACCGCTCATTCCCGCCCGAATGATGTGATCTCAACCTAGATCCCGACATCGGGAGAGACATCAGGGTCCCCCACAAGGCCCCGGATCAGTGGCAAACATCGCCGGCCGGCCGACAGCGTCGCCAGCCGGCCAACGTGCGGCCCAAATGTGCCGATCTGCGCTCACATCGTCGACAGGAGTGGGCGCAGATCAGAACAGCACTCAACGGGAACAGCGGGAGCCTGCCTCAGGCCAGGCCCAGGCACTGCTGCACCACCTCTCGGCTGTTGGGGGACAGCTCGCGGGCCGCCAGCTGCTCCAGGGCGCCACGCATCAGGCCGCTGCGGCTGGGGGTGAGGCTCTGCCAGCGACTGAACAGCTTGGCCATGCGCGAGGCGGTGATCGGGTTGCGCTGATCAACCTCGGCAATGCGCTCGGCCATGAACCGGTAGCCGCTGCCGTCGGCGGCATGGAACAGGGGCGTGCAGCCGGCGAAGCCCCCCAGCACCGCGCGCAGGGTGTTGGGGGCTGCCGGATCGAAACGGGGATGGGCCATCAGCCCCTCCACCCGGGCGATGCCATCGCCGAAGGGGGCGGAGGCCTCCAGGGCAAACCAGGCATCGAGGATCACCGGCCGGTCGCGCCAGCGGTCATGGAAGGCGGCGGCGGCCGCCTGCCGTTCGGGGGTGTCGTGGGCCTGCAGGGCCCGCAGGCCGGCACGGGCCAGGGTCATCGAGGGCCCCTGCACGGCAGCGGCAGCCTCGGCCCGAGCGCCCAGATCACCGGCGGCCACGAGCAGGCCCCAGGCCGTGGCCGTGAGCTGGCGATCGCCCACACCAGCCGGCCAGGGCTCCAGCCACTGCGGGCGGCAGCGCTCCAGCACCACCTGAAGGGGGTCGGCCAGGGCGGTCCCGAAGCGGGCCTGAAGATCGAGCAGGGCCTGGAACAGGGCCGGTGGATCGCAGACCCCGGCCGTCGCCACGGCGGCATCCTCCAGCTCACTGAGGCCCGGCAGGGCCAGCAGGGCGCTGCGGTTGGCATCGCAGAGGCCCGGTTCCGCCAGGATCCGGGCGAAGGCCGCCACCAATCCCTCCTCCAGCTCCTCATCGGCGGTGGCGGTGGCAGTGGCGGTGGAAGTGGCGGTGGAAGTGGCGGTGCCCGAAGCCTCGCCGGCGCTGGCGGCACGCTGCAGCACAGCCCGGCGCAGCAGGGTCTGGCCGGCATCCCAGCGGGCGAAGGGATCGCTGTCGCAGGCCAGCAGATGCAGCAGCTCACTGATCGGTCGCGCGATCTCCAGCTGCACCGGCGCCGAGAAGCCGCGCAGCAGCGACAGGGCCGGCGGATGGCTGTGGGGCTCCAGCCCGTCGAAGCACAGGCGGTGCTCGGGTTGATCGATCACCAGCAGCCTGGTCCGCTGACCCCAGTGGTGGTCAAAACGGGCGCAGGCAGCTTCGGCCTGATCACTGCCCTCACCCGCGAGCCGGGGCAGCAGGGCATCGCCGCCCTGGCCCACCAGGCCCAGGGCCAGGGGGATCACCACGGGCCGCTTCTCCGGCTGGCCCGGGGTGGCGGGGGTGCTCTGGCGGATCGTCAGGCTGAGGCTGCCGGCCTCCCCATCCCAGTGGCGCTCAATCGCCAGCTGCGGCGTGCCGGCCTGGTGATACCAGCGGCTCCACTGCTCGAAGGCGAAGCGGGGAATGGCGGCGCCGGCGGCCCAGGCCTGCTCGGCGGCCTCGCGCATGGCCTGGACGAAGTCGGCACAGGTGGCGGCGGTGCCGTCATGACGGCTCACATAGAGCGCCATGCCGCGCATGAACGTCTCCTCGCCGAGGAGGGTGTGCAGGGCGCGAATCACTTCAGCACCCTTTTCGTAGATCGTGGTGGTGTAGAAGTTATCGATCGCCTGATAATGATCCGGCTGGATCGGATGGGCCGTGGGGCCTGCATCCTCCCGGAACTGGGTGTTGCGCAGCAGCGACACATCCTCGATCCGCTTCACGGCAGGCGAGTGCAGGTCCGCAGTGAAACAGGCATCGCGGAACACCGTGAGGCCCTCCTTGAGGGAGAGCTGGAACCAGTCGCGGCAGGTGATGCGGTTGCCGGTCCAGTTGTGGAAGTACTCGTGGCCGATCACACTTTCGATCCGCTCCAGCTCGCCATCGGTGGCGGTGGCGGCATCGGCGAGCACCAGCTTGGAGTTGAAGATATTCAGGCTCTTGTTCTCCATCGCGCCCATGTTGAAGTGGCGCACGGCAACGATGTTGAACTCGTCGAGGTCGTACTCCAGGCCATAGCGCTGCTCATCCCAGCGCATCGAGCGCTGCAGCGAGGCCATCGCGTGGGCGGTGAAGGGGCGATCCCCCGGCTCCACATGGATGCGCAGGGCCACCGTGCGGCCGCTGGCGGTGGTGAACACGTCGCGCACCTCCTCCAGGCGACCGGCCACCAGGGCGAACAGGTAGGAGGGTTTGGGGAAGGGATCGTGCCAGACGGCGAAATGGCGGGGCGTGGGCTGCGCACCCTCGCCGTTCGGCGCCGCTGGCAGCGCACCGCTCTCCACACAGTTGCCGTTGCTGAGCAGCACCGGACAGGTGGCCTGGTCCGCCTCGATCCGCACGCGGTAGCGGCTGAGCAGATCGGGGCGGTCGGGGTGGGGGGTGATGCGGCGGAAGCCCTCGGCCTCGCACTGGGTGGTGAACAGCCCGCCGCTCACGTAGAGCCCCTCCAGGCTGGTGTTGGTGTGCGGCTGCAGGCGAACCCGGGTGCGCAGCTGAAACGGCCGATTGGGAGGCGCCAGCAGCAGCAGCCGTCCTGGCTCCTGGCGCCAGGCCTCCGGCGGCAGGGCCTGGCCATCAAGCTGGAGATCGAGCAGCTCCAGTGCCTCGGCCCGAAGCTCCAGCGGCTCCACCTGGCCGTTGCTGGCCGCGGACGCGGCGGCGGGGTTGGGCTCCAGGCTCAGATCCGCCTGCACCAGGCTGTGATCGGCGAACAACTGCAGCGTCAGCGCGATCTCCGGAATCAGGAACGGAGCCGGGCGGTAATCGGCGAGGCGGACGGTGGCCATGGAGCGGGGGCTAGTTCACCAGGGCCTGAGACCGTTTCCAACGGCAGCACTGCAGCCCATCTGGGAACCGAGCAGGGCGCCGAGGGGCACAGCCCAGGCACGCCCATCCTGGCGGGAGAGTCCATACCCGAGCCCACCGCCCAGCAGTCCGCCCACCAGGCGGCCGGTGTTGCAGCGCTGGGCCAGCTGGGCGGGCGTGGGCAGCTGGCTGGCGGAGGGCCCCGGGTCGTCGAGGGGATCGCCGTCGCTCACCAGGTCGCCATAGGCCCAGGGATCGAGCGGGCTGGCAACGGGCAGCCGCGAATGGGGGCTCGGCTGGACGTAGGGACTGACCGGGTAGGGATTGGGCCGGTAGGGGCTGGGCTGGTACCCCCAGGGCTGGCGCTGGTAGGGGGCCACCCCGATCGACCAAGGCTGGGCCTGGGCCACCGAGGGACCGATCACGGCCCCGGCAGCCAGCAGCAGCGATGCCGTGAAACCGGCGCAGCGGACAGGCGCGGATGTCATGGGAGGAAGGGTGTGGGAGGAGTACCCCTGGCACCAGGGGCCTGGAACCAGACAAGCCCGCCTGGGCGGGCTTGTTCTGACCAACCCTTCCGCAGAGTGCAACCGGATGCGACCGGGATCAGGGTTTGGCCGCCGGTGCAGGCTTGGTTGCCGGTGCAGGCTTGGCCGCCGGAGCAGGCTTGGTTGCAGGAGCCGAGGTCTGCTTCAGCACCTCATCCACCTTCTGCTTCACATCGGCCGGCACCTCCTTCGGACAGATCTCCACGGCACCCAGCACAGCCGAGTTGATCGAGCCCTTGCGCAGCTCATCAAGGCTCAGCGCCTTGGGCCCCACCTGGGCGATCTGGCCGCCGTGCTGCCCCTGAATCACCTGGGCAATCGTTTCGCCGGCCACCGCCACGGCCTTGTCGAACTCAACACCGGCCGCCCGCGAGATGCAGACGTTCAGGGCCGCGATGCGGGTGTACAGGCCCATATCGGCCTCGGAGGCGGGTGCCGCCACGGCGGGACCGGCGGCCAGCAACAGGGCCAGGGGGAGCAGCAGGAGGCCAGAGCGGCCGGCGGTGAGGCGCACGCGCAAGGGAGCGGGTTGTGGCGCAATCCTGATGCAGAACCCGCGGCGCGGCCACGGCCCAGCCGGGATCAGGCGTCCGCCGCCAGCGGCTGGCCAGCCGGCTCGAGGCGAATCTCGTGGTGGATCTCCACCAGCTCCAGGTTGCCGTCACACCAGGAGTAGATCGAGCGGGCGCGGAACTGGTCCTGATTCACCAGCCGGATGTGCTCGAGGATGTCCCACTCCAGGTAATGGGATTCGAAGACCACCTCGTGTTCGTCGGCCTGACGGATCTGGCTTTTGGTGGGCGAACCACAGAGATAGCCCCGGCTGCGGCGCAGCTGATGGCCGCAGAGGGAGGCGTCCATCGTGCCCTCGCGCACGTAGCGGGGCTTGCGCGTGAAGAAGTCGTACTCCTTCTCGGGCCACCAGGTGAAGCGATAGCGGGGTTCGGCTTCCGCCTGATCCTCGAAGGTCTCGACGCGCAGCAGCATGTCGACCCGCAGCACCTCATCATCGGGAAAGAAGTACTGACGGCGTGAGCGCCAGAGGCCGAGGTTGCGGTTGAACCAGCGGCGCAGGCTGCTGTCGAGCTGGATGCGGCTGCCGACAGGCGCCGGAGACCGGGAGGCCACGGGGGGAACCCGGGTCACCAGGTCCTGGAGGTGAGCCACAACGGCGCCCCGGAACAACGAGACATCACAGACGTCATAGCGAGGGCAGCCAGATCTTGCTGAAGCCCATAACGTGACTCCACGTTTTCTACAGGATCCGCCGCACCGGTGCACGTTGCAGGGGACCCGAGCCCCGCTGAGCCGCAACCCAGCCTGCCCGCCGCCAGCAGCAGGGCCGAACCCGATCCCCTGGACGGCCGGCTGCGGGAGGGAGGTCCGCGTGCGCCGCTGCGTCCGGTTGCGGAACCGCCGCAGCGGCGCCCCCTCAAGCTGCTGCTGGTCGCCGCTCCCCACCACCGCGCCACCCCAGACCTGCGCGGCCTGGTGAGTTTTCTGGAGAGTGAGGATTTCGGCTTTGAGGTGAGCCTCGATCTGGCCGATCCAGCCCAGCGGCCCGAGCTGCTCGAGCTGCACCGGCTGGTGGCCACGCCCGCCCTGATCAAGCTCGAACCCACCCCCAAGCAGGTGTTTGCCGGCAACACCCTGCTGCTGCAGTTGCGCAGCTGGTTACCGCGCTGGCAACAGCTGGAGGTGGTGAGCGGCCTGGGGATGAGCCTGCGCCCGCCGGAGAGTGATGGCAGCCGCACCCAGCGGGAACTGCAGCTGGAAGACCAGGTGCTGGTGCTGCGCCAGGAGAACGAGACCCTGATCGAGCGCCTGCGGGTGCAGGAGCGGCTGCTGCGGATGGTGGCCCACGAGCTGCGCACACCGCTCACCGCCTCCAAGCTGGCGCTGCAGAGCCTCAACCTCGGCCAGATCGATCAGGCGCGTTTCCGTGATGTGCTCGGCCGCCGGCTCGACGACATCGAGCAGCTCTCCAAGGACCTGCTTGAGGTGGGCACCACCCGCTGGGAGGCCCTGTTCAACCCGCAGCGCCTGGCCCTGGGCCCGGTGGCGGCCGAAGCCATCCTCGAATTGGAGAAGCTGTGGGTGGGCCGGGGCCTGGAACTGATCACCGACATCCCCACCGACCTGCCGGATGTGTTCGCCGACCAGCGGCGTATGCGCCAGGTGCTGCTCAACCTGCTGGAGAACGCCTTCAAGTACACCCCCGACGGCGGCAAGGTGAGCCTGACGATCCTGCACCGCACCAGCCAGTGGCTGCAGGTGAGCATCTGCGACTCCGGACCCGGCATTCCCCGCGATGAGCAGGAGCGGATCTTCCTGGAGCGGGTGCGCCTGCCCCAGACCTCCGCCACCACCTCCGGCTTCGGCGTGGGGCTGTCGGTGTGCCGGCGGATCACCGAGGTGCACGGCGGCCGCATCTGGGTGGTGTCGGAGCCGGGCGAGGGCGCCTGCTTCCACTTCACCGTGCCGGTGTGGGATGGCCAGGGGGTGGGCTGATTGACGAACGGCCCCTCCGACCCGTAACGTCTGACACAACGGCGCGGGACGGCCAAAAGCCAAGCCCCGCAAGGCAACTGGCTCATCAGCCATCGCCAGCCGCCATCCCAGGCCCCCATCGTCTAGAGGCCTAGGACACCTCCCTTTCACGGAGGCGACAGGGGTTCGAATCCCCTTGGGGGTATCACAGCGGTTCATCTGCCACAGCTTTCAGAGGCTCACCATCAGCTCCACGAGCTGCGGTTGACCTGTCCAGAGGGTGACAGCGCAAAATCCGCCTTAGGGACGGTCTGGCCAGGGACACCCCTGGATGCTGGGCAGGCCCTCAGCCTGAGACCTCAGCTGGTGCAGGCCCGGCGCTGCGCCTCTCGCTGCACGGCGCGCAGATTGGCGGCGAGGTCCTCGCGCAGCCGCTGTTCGATCAAACCGATCGGCATGCCCACACAGCCCTGCACCGTCAGGTCGTAGAGCAGCGTGGTGGCATCGGCCCCTGCGCCGATCTGCCAGGCGCCTTCGAAGCGGCGGAAATCGCCCTTGCTCATCACGAAGCTGAGGCGGTGCTCCTCCAGGTGTTCGGTGAGCTCGAGCTGCACCCGGGCCTTGAAGCGCAGGCCCATGAACGTCTGCGCCCCCTCCTGTTCCAGACCCACCACCGGGCCGCGGCGCCACAGGAGGCGCGAGCTCTGCAGGTTTGGGATGAATCGGCTCAGCTGGTCGTAGTCGGTGAGCACCGCCCACAGCCACTGCGGATCCAGGTTGGTGCGCAACTGCACCGCCAGGCGGCGGGTGCCTCCGGGCAGCCGCTCCATCTCCTGCTGGATCGTGTCGAGCGCGCAGGCGCCGGCACTGCGCAGGGAGATCTGGCTCAAACCGGCGAGGGGGGCCGAAAGCTGCGTCAAGGGGCTGCTGGCGCGGGCGAACGGATTCGGCTGTCAAACCTAACCCCGATCCTTGGCCAGAGGCGGGCCGAGGCCAGGGAACGCGGATCAGCGGCCGACGCACCCGACGCAGTCCTTGAAGAAGGAGGCCGGAGTCTCGAGGGTTGTCCCTATGATCTCGCCGATTCTCAGGGACCCCGGGGCCGATGCGTGTTTCGACCGCTACCTCCAGCCGAAGCGATTCGCGCGTGTTCACCGTGGTGGTGCAGGGTTACGGCAGCGCCCAACCCCGCACCGCCGAGCGGTCGATCACGGTTCCTTTTTCCAGGTTGCAAAACCTGATGCAGTCGATCAGCCAGCTGGGTGGCAAGGTTCTGTCGGTGAGCCCCGGTGGCGAGGCCCCGGCTCAGCCGGCGGCCGCCGCTGCCCCGGCTCCCGCCCCCAAGCCTGCCGCCGCCAAGCCCGCCGTGTCGCACGCCGACGTTCCCGTCAACCTCTACAAGCCCAAGGATCCGTTCATCGGCACCGTCACCGAGAACTACAGCCTTCTGGCTGAAGGAGCCATCGGCCGGGTCAACCACATCACCTTCGACCTCAGCGGCGGTGAGCCGCACCTGCGCTACGTCGAAGGGCAGTCGATCGGCATCATCCCCGACGGCACCGACGCCAACGGCAAGCCCCACAAGCTGCGCCTGTATTCGATCGCCAGCACCCGCCACGGCGACAACCTCGCCGGCGACACCGTGTCCCTGTGCGTGCGCCAGCTCCAGTACGAGAAGGACGGCGAGACGATCAACGGCGTCTGCTCCACCTTCCTGTGCGACATCGAGCCGGGTGCCAAGGTGAAGATCACGGGCCCCGTCGGCAAGGAGATGCTCCTGCCCGAGGACGAGGACGCCAACGTGATCATGCTGGCCACCGGCACCGGCATCGCGCCGATGCGCACCTACCTGCGCCGCATGTTCGAGCCGACCGAGCGTGAGAAGAACGGCTGGCACTTCAAGGGCAAGGCCTGGCTGTTCATGGGCGCCCCCACCACCGCCAACCTGCTCTACGACGACGACTTCAACCGCTACGAGCGCGAGTTCCCCGAGAACTTCCGCTACACCAAGGCGATCAGCCGCGAGCAGCAGAACGCCAACGGCGGCCGCATGTACATCCAGGACCGCGTCAGCGAGAACGCCGACGAGATCTTCGCGATGATCGAGAACCCCAAGACCCACGTCTACATGTGCGGTCTGCGGGGTATGGAGCCCGGCATCGACGAGGCCATGACCACCGCCGCCGCCGCCAAGGGGCTCAACTGGTCCGAGCTGCGCCCCGCCCTCAAGAAGGCCGAGCGCTGGCATGTGGAGACCTACTGAGGTCCACCCCCTTCAGCCGCCCAGCGGCTTGTGTCAGGGCCCGCCGACCGGCGGGCTTTTTTGTTGCCGTGCCATGCGGTCGGCGGACGGGCCCGTTAAACCAGTGGCACGCATGCCGCGCGCTGCCCATGGCCGCCATCCAGACCAACCCCCTGCGCGTGGGACTGCGCCAGGAGCGGGTGATCTCACCGCAATGCCTGGTGATCTTCGGCGCCAGTGGCGATCTCACCCACCGCAAGCTGGTGCCGGCCCTGTTCGAGCTGTTCCGCCAGCGCCGCCTGCCCAGTGAATTCGCCCTGCTGGGCTGCGCCCGGCGCCCCTGGAGCGATGCCGATTTCCGCAGCCGCATGGCCGAAGCCATGGCCGCTGAGGTGCAGCAACACCCGATCGCCTGGGAGCAGTTCGCCAGCTGCCTGTTCTATGAACCGGTTGACCTTGAGCAACCCGACGATGTTGTGCGCCTCGGCAGCCGCCTGGAGGCGATTGATCGCCAGCGGGCCACGCGGGGCAACCGCACCTTCTACCTCTCGGTCTCTCCGGCGTTCTACGGCAGCGGCTGCCGCGCCCTGGCGGCCGCCGGGTTGCTGCGCGATCCGGCCCGCAGCCGGGTGGTGATCGAGAAGCCGTTCGGCACCGACTACGCCAGCGCCGAACAGCTCAACCGGGTGGTGCAGAGCTGCGGCCAGGAGCAGCAGATCTTCCGCATCGACCACTACCTGGGCAAGGAAACGGTCCAGAACATCCTGGTGCTGCGCTTCGCCAACACGATCTTCGAGCCGATCTGGAACCGGAACTACATCGCCAACGTGCAGATCACCGCGGCCGAAACGGTGGGGGTGGAAGAGCGGGCCGGGTACTACGAAACCAGCGGCGCCCTGCGCGACATGGTGCAGAACCATCTGACGCAGATGCTGGCCCTCACCACCATGGAGGCGCCGGGCCGCTTCGACCCGGAGGCGATCCGCAACGAGAAAGCCAAGGTGCTGCAGGCCGCCCGCCTGGCCAATGAAGATGAACCCTGGAAATGCTGTGTGCGCGGCCAGTACAGCCGTGGCGGCAGCGCCTTGCGCCCGGTGGCCGGCTACCACGAGGAGCCCGGGGTGAACCCCAGCAGCACCACCGAGACCTACGTGGCGATGAAGCTGTTCATCGACAACTGGCGCTGGCAGGGGGTGCCCTTCTATCTGCGCACCGGCAAGCGCCTGCCCAAACGGCTCTCGGAGGTGGTGCTCACCTTCCGCGAGGCACCGGTGCACCTGTTCGATGCCGCCGGCGGCAGCCCCACCGCCAACCAGCTGGTGCTGCGCATCCAGCCCGACGAGGGTGCCGGCTTTGTGTTCGAGGTGAAAGCCCCCGGTTCCGGCATGCGCAGCCGCCCGGTGGACATGCACTTCAGCTACGACGACTCCTTCGGCGAACCCTCCGACGAGGGCTATGTGCGGCTGCTGGCCGACGCCATGCTCGGCGACCCCACCCTGTTCACCCGCAGCGACGAGGTGGAGGCCGCCTGGCGGCTCTACACACCCCTGCTGGAGTTGATCGAGGAGGCCCCGTCGCAGTTGCCGGTGCAGCCCTACGAAGCCGGCACCTGGGGCCCAGGCGCCGCCGACAACCTGCTGGCCGAGGACGGCTTGATGTGGCGCCGGCCCTGAACGATCGGCCCCTCCCTTCGCAACGCAACAACGCTTCACCCGCTTCCCCCCTTCGCCGTTCACCGCCATGGCCCCCCAGCTCACCCTTCAGGCCCCGCTGGAACTGCCCCCCACCGAGGTGCCGGGCTACCTGGATCGCCTCTGGAGCCAGGACCTCAGCGATGCCAGCGGGGCCGCCACCTTCACCCTGTTGGTGTGGGAGCCCTCCTGGCTGCAGCAACAGCTGATCCGCACCGGTCGGATTGATGGCCCCCTCAGCGGCCTGCTCAACAGCGACCTGCTGGAGGCGGCCCGTCAGGTGGCGGCGGAGCTGGGCCTGCCCAGCAGCACCGCGCCGATGGATCCGGAGGTGGCCTGGCGCCTGGGGCAGCAACCCGGCAACCACAGCGCCGAAGACCTGCGCGGTCAGTTCGTGGACCGCGCCATCAGCGCCCATCGCCCGCGCCGGTTGATCACCCTCTCGGCCACCCTGGCCGCCGATCACCCCCTGGAAACCCTGGTGGCGGCCTACTGCCCGCTGGCGGAGGAGCGCAGCGGTGGCGAACCGGCCTGCGGCGATGTGGTGGTGCTGCGCGGAGGCATGGGTGCCCTGCAGCAGGGGCTGGCGATGCTGCAGCCCCTGATCCCGGCGGAGCTGCCCTGCTGGGTGTGGTGGAACGGCTCGATGGATGAATCGCCGGAGCTGCTGGAAGCCCTGGCGATTCCGCCACGGCGCCTGGTGGTGGACAGCTCGATCGGCGAACCGCGCCGCTGCCTCGATCTGCTGGTGGAGCGCATCGGACTGAGCCAGGCCGTGAACGATCTCAACTGGTTGCGGCTGCGCAGCTGGCGCGAATCGCTGGCGATGGTGTTCGACCCTCCGCGGCGGCAGAGCGCCCTCGATGGCGTGGTGCAGCTCGACATCGACGTGGAGGGTCGCCATCCCGTGAAGGGGCTGCTGCTGGCGGCCTGGATCGCCGATCGGCTGGGCTGGCACCTGCAGAGCAGCTACTGGATCCCCGGCGATGGCCCCGAAGGCCGCGGCATCGGCGCCGAGTTCCAGCGCCACGATGGCCAGAGCGTGCAGTTCCGGCTGATGCCGGTGCCGGTGGGCATCAGCAAGACCCACCCCGGCGCCCTGGTGGGCCTGCGCCTGATCTGCGCGCCCACCGGTCAGACCCCCCTGTGCGTGATCCTCTGCTCGGAATCGGGCGGCTGCATGCGCCTGGAGGCCGGCGGCGTGGCCTCGATGGAGCTGGCCGAGGAGGTGGTGCCCCTGCCCAACGAAAGCGAGGAGATGGAGATGGCCCGTCTGCTCGGCGGCGGTCACGACAGCACCAATCCGCTGCTGGCGTCCGCCGCCCCTCTGGCTGCCAAGCTGCTGCCGAGCTGATCCGCCCCGACGGCCCCCCGCCTCCATGCCCTGCCTGATCGCCGCCCCGGCCAGCGGCAGCGGCAAGACCCTGGTGAGCCTGGCCCTCACGGCGCTGGCGCGCCAGCGCGGCCACACGATCCAGACCTTCAAGGTGGGGCCCGACTACCTCGACCCCCAGCTGCTGAGCGCGGCCAGCGGCCGCCCCTGCCGCAACCTCGATCCACTGCTCTGCGGTGAGGCCTGGGTACGGCGCAGCTTCCAGAAGCACGGCTCCACCGCCCAGCAGGCGCTGGTGGAGGGGGTGATGGGCCTGTTCGACGGTCGCGGCCCGAGCCCGGAGGGCAGTTCCGCCGCCGTGGCGAGCCTGCTGGAACTGCCGGTGGTGCTGGTGGTGGAAGCCAGCCGCCAGGCGGGATCGTTGGCGGCCCTGGTGCGCGGCTTCCGCGATCATCAGCCGGGCCTCACGATCGCCGGCGTGGTGCTGAACGGCGTGGGCAGCGACCGCCACCAGGCCCTGCTGGCGGAGGCCCTGGCCGGCATCGCCATGCCATTGCTCGGGGCCCTGCCCCGCCACGACAGCCTGTCGCTGCCCTCCCGCCATCTCGGGTTGCTGCCGGCCCACGAGCTGGGCGATCTGCAGCAGCGCCTGGGGGCCTGGGCGGCCCTGGCGGAGCGCCATCTGGATCTGGCAGCCCTGGAGCCCTTGCTGGCGGCTCCAGCCGCGCCAGCGGCCATCGGGGCTCCGGGCCCCGCCATGGCGGATGCCCGCGCACCGGTGCCGATCGCCATCGCCAGCGATGCCGCCTTTCACTTCCGCTACCCGGAGGCCAGCGAACTGCTGGCCGGCGAAGGGGTGGAGGTGCAGCCCTGGTCGCCCCTGGCGGATGAGCCGCTGCCAGCGGGCTGCCGCGGCCTGATCCTGCCGGGGGGCTATCCCGAGCTGCATGCGGCCCAGCTGGCGGCCAGCCAGCGCAGCCTGGCGGCGATCCGTGGGGCCGCCGCCGCAGGGCTGCCGATCTACGCCGAATGCGGCGGCCTGCTGCTGCTCGGCCGCAGCCTGAACGATGGGCAAGGGGTGCCGCGGCCCATGGCCGGGCTGCTGCCGTTCCAGGCCGGGCGCGGCAGCCTGAGCCTCGGCTACCGCGACGCGAGCGCCACGCGCCACAGCCTGGTGCTGCGCCAGGACGAGCGGCTGTGCGGCCATGAGTTCCATCGCTGGCAGCTGCAAGCCGACGCCGGGGGCAGCGGCGATCCGCTCTGGCAGCTGGAGGGCTGGGGCGCTCCCGTCCGGCCCGAGGGCTGGGGCGGCGCAACGCTGCATGCCAGCTGGCTGCACCTGCACTGGGGCGGCTGCCCGCAGATCCCCCGGCGCCTGGCCGCCGCCGCCCGCGCCGCCGCCGTCCTGGCCCCCCCCCTGCCTGCCCCCTGATGGCCACCCCCGAACTCTGGCTGCTGCGCCACGGCGCCACCGACTGGGCCCGTGGCGGCCGCCACACCAGTCACACCGACCGCCCCCTGCTGCCGGAGGGGGAAGCCGAGGCGCGTGCCCTGGCCCCCGTGCTGGCCCGCCACCGGTTCCACGCCGTGCTGGTGAGCCCGCTGCAGCGGGCACGGCGCACCTGCGAGCTGGCGGGCCTGGCGGCAGAGGCCCACGTCTGCACCGACCTGCGGGAATGGGATTACGGAGCCTACGAAGGGCTGACCACCGCCGAGATCCGGCGCACGGTGCCCGGCTGGACGATCTGGAGCCACCCCTGCCCGCAGGGGGAAAGCCAGGCGCAGGTGGCCGCGCGCTGCGGGCGGGTGATCGAGCAGGCCCTGCAGTTGGCCGAAGCGGATGGGCGGGTGGCGCTGTTTGCCCACGGTCACATCCTGCGCAGCCTGGCGGGCTGCTGGCTGGGGCTGGGGCCGGCCGGCGGAGCCCTGCTGGTGCTCGGCACCGCCGGCATCAGCGTGCTCGGGCAGGAGCGGGAGCAGCGGGCCCTGCTGCACTGGAACACGCCGGCGGGATCGCTGTAGCCGAATGCCCGCTGCCGTGGCAGGTTGAGAGTGGCCCACGCGGATTCCGGCATGGAGAAACCACTGCCGCGGCAGATGAATTCGCTGGCACCGAGCTGGCTGTTCGCCGACATGAGCCCGCTGACGCGCAGCAGCCGGGCCGCACGCCTGGAGGAGTGGCGCCGGGTGGAGCGCGGTGAGCCGCGCTCCACCCCCCACAGCGAGCGTTGGCAGATGGTCGTGCGCGGGCGGGTGCAGGGTGTGGGCTATCGGGCCAGTTGCTGCCAGAAGGCCAAGGATCTGACCCTGCACGGCTGGGTGCGCAACCTGCCGGATGGTTCGGTGGAAGTGCAGGCCGAAGGGGCGGTGCATCAACTCACCGAGCTGCTGCTGTGGTGTGAACGGGGGCCGACGGGCGCCGAGGTGCTGAGCGTGAGCACCGCCCAGCTCCCTCCCCGTCGGGAAGACTGGTTCGAAATCCGGGCCTGAGCCCAGCACGCATGAGCAATGGCACCCTCTGGGCCGAACTGCTGGCCTATGGCAGCGGCATCAGCCTGAGTCCGATCCACATCGGGCTGCTGCTGCTGCTGCTGCTCGGTCCGAATCCCCTGCGCCGCGGCGGCCTGTTCGTTCTCAGCTGGATGGGAACGGTGGCACTGATGGTGGTGCTGCTGCTCACGGTGGGCCACAGCCTGCTGCTCACCATGGAGCGCGGCTCCAGCCACCGCACCGTGCTCGACTTGGTGGCCGCCGGCGCCCTGCTGGCCCTGGGGCTGCGGGAGCTGATCGAACGGCGGGAGGAGGGCCAGGGGCCGCCGGGCTGGACGCGCCAGCTCGATCGCCTCTGCGCCATGCCCCTGCCCCTGCTGCTCGGGGCCAGCTGCGCCATTGAACTGGTCAGCCCGGACGATCTGTTCCTGTTCGCCAAGGCGGCCTCGGCCCTGCTGGCGAGTGGCCTGAGCCGTCCGCAGGAGGCGCTGTGCACGGCGGTCTTCACCGTGGCCGGCAGCCTGGCGCTGCTGCTGCCATTCCTGGCGGTGCTGCTCGGACGGGAGCAGGTACTGCCGCTGCTGGAGCGGGGCAAGCAGCTGCTGTTCGCCCGCGGCGACCTGCTGGTGGGTGCCCTCAGCCTGGTGCTGGCCGGCTACCTCGGCTGGCAGGGGATCGAGGGGATCCGGATCAGCTGAGCCAGTCTGTCCAACGCTGCCGCTCGGCCGGGTCCGCCCGGCCATCGCCCACCAGCCACACCGCCTGGCTGGCCCGGCTCACCGCCACGTACACCAGCTGACGCCGCAGCACCGCATCCTCCGGCCAGAACACATCGCCGGCGATGTACACCTCCCCGAAGGTGCTGCCCTGGCTGCGGTGCACGGTGAGCACGGCCGCCGGCCCGAGCGAGGCAAAGGCATCACGCACCAGGAAGTAGCGGCGCCAGAGGCTGCGCCCCCCCTGCTTGCCGGCGTCGCGGGCCTGCTGCCGCAGGCGCTGCAGCACCCCATCGAGCGCGGCTCGAGCGGCGGATCCCGCCGGCGGCAGCAGCCGCAGGCTGAGGCGGGTCTCGCCGGTCTCCACCTCGGCGGTGAGCGTGTCGATCACCGGGGCGGTGATCCCATCGCCCGTTCCGACCCCGAACTCCGCCAGATCGCAGCGCTCGGGGGTCACATCGCGCACCACCAGCTCGCGGTTGGAGCCGAGCAGCAGATCCGGCTCCTCGGCGGCCTCCTCACCGGCGCGGCAGGCCGGTGCCATCACCGCCAGGCGGCTGATCAGCACCTCCCCCGGCAGCACCGGCAGCTGATCGGCCATGGCGCCGTGGATGGCGCGACGGGCCAGCGGCACCAACTCCTCCAGCGCACGGTTGGTGTAGCAGAGGATGCGGGCGTGATCGGGGTTGTCGAGCTCGGCGGCACGGCGCAGGCCCGCCTGGGCCGCCGCCAGCCAGTCGGCCCGCGGCAGAGCCGCCACCTGGCCCTGGTCGTTGCGCAGCGGCGGCAGCAGCGGTGGCCGGCGGCATGGCAGCTGACCGTTGCGCAGCCCCGTGGCCAGCTGCAGCACGGGGCCCTGGTGGCGCACCACCTCGGTGAGGCAGGCGCTGGCGGCACGCCCCATGGCGAACACCGGGCTCGTGGCCTCCCCCACCGGCGGCAGCTGGGCAGGGTCGCCCACGAACACCAGCCGGGTGCGGAAGGGGTGGGCGCAGCGCAGGGCGATCTCCAGCAGGCTGCTGTCGACCATCGACGCCTCATCCACCAGCACCAGCCCCAGGTTCTCCAGGGAGGCGGCGGTCTGCTCCGTTTCCTCGCAGCGCTCCAGATCCCCCTGGCGGCGCAGCTTGAGCCGCAGCAGCCGATGGATCGTGCTGGGGTACCAGGTGGGCTGCAGGCCGGCCCAGGCCAGTTGCTGGCGCAGCACACCCACGGCCTTGTGGGTGGGGGCCACCACGGTCCAGCAGAGGCCGCTGCGCTCCACCTGCAGCAGCAGCTGGCGGCAGAGGAAGGTCTTGCCGGTGCCGGCGTAGCCACTGAGCACGAACGGCGTGCCATCCCAGGGGGCGGCCAGCCAAGTGCCGAAGGCCGCCGCCGCCGCCGCCTGGCCGGTGGTGAGAACGGGCGATGCGGAGCCCGGCCCGGCGTCAGCCAACGGGCAGCAGACCCCAGTGCTGGGCCAGCAGCAACGGCGAGCCCACCCACACCAGACCGGGCAGGGCAACCAGCGGGCCCATCAGGCTGCCGATCAGCACCTCCAGGCGGGTGTGCCCCAGGTTCTCCTTGAGGGGCTTGAGCGGCGCCCCGTCGGGCTGCTCCGGCCAGAGCGTCGGCGGCAGGCCATTGACCCGCGCCGCCGTCAGGCCCGCCGCGCGTCGCACGCCGGAGGCGTCGTACAGCACCACGAAGCAGAGGGCCGCCGCCAGGGCGAACAGGGGCGAATCAAAACCCTGCTGCCATCCAAGGCAGGCGGCGGTGCCGGTGAGCAGCGCCGAGTGGCTCGAGGGCATGCCGCCGGTTTCCACCAGCACCTTCGGATTCCAGCGGCGGTGCACCACCAGCTCGATCAGCAGCTTGGAGAGCTGGGCACTGCCGCAGGCCGCCAACCCCCACCACAGGGAACCGTTATCGAAGAAGGCCGCCAGGAGCGGGAGGTCGCCGCTCATCGATCGCGACTGGTGATGTACTCGGCCAGGGCCAGCAACGGGGCAGCCTTGCGCAGGCCCGCCTCTCCCTCGGCGAAGGGGACCAGGGCCGCCTTGGCCTCTGCCACCAGGGCGTCGGCGCGCTGACGGGATTCCTCCAGACCAAGCAGCTTGGGATAGGTGGTCTTGTCGGCGGTGAGGTCCTTACCGGCGGTCTTGCCGAGCACCTCGCTGCTGGCCGTCACATCGAGGATGTCGTCGATGATCTGGAAGGCCAGGCCGATGCCACGGGCGTAGGTGCGCAGGGCCTCGAGCAGGGCCTCGGAGGCCCCGGCGATCAGGGCGCCGCTCAGCACACAGGCCCGCAGCAGGGCGCCAGTCTTGTGCAGGTGGATGTATTCGAGCGTCTCGAGGTCAACGTCCTTGCCCTCGCACTCGAGATCCACCACCTGGCCGCCCACCAGGCCAGGGGCGCCGGAGGCCAGGCTCAACTCACCCACCACGGCCAGCAGCCGCTCGGCCGGCACGTCCGGGCTGCGCAGGGCCACCATCTCGAAGGCGCGGGTGAGCAGCGCATCGCCGGCCAGGATCGCGTTGGCCTCGCCATACACCTTGTGGTTGGTGGGCCGACCGCGGCGCAGGTCGTCGTTGTCCATGGCGGGGAGATCGTCATGGATCAGCGACATGGTGTGGATCATCTCCAGCGCCACCGCCGTGGGCATCGCCTGCTCCGCCTGTCCGCCGGCGAGCTCACAGGCCGCCAGGCAGAGGATCGGCCGCAGGCGCTTGCCGCCGGCCAGCAGCGAATAGCGCATCGCCTCACGGAGGCTCTCGGGCCGCTCGGGCCCCAGGGAGCCATCGAGGGCCGCCTCCACCTGCAGCCGGGCCGCCTCCAGGTAGGCGGCGAAATCAAAGGCCGCAGATCCCGCCGAGGGGGTGCTGTCTGTGGTGCTCACCGCCGCGGTCATGGGGGCTGGGCCAGAAGCCATCGCTGGGCGGGATTCTCTCAGGCCGCAGCGATCAGGGCAGCAGATCGGCCAGGGGCTGGTCCAGGCCGCAGCGCTCGCACCAGGCCACCACCGTGTTCACCAGCAGCAAGGTCACGGTCATCGGACCCACACCGCCCGGCACCGGCGTGATCGCGCTGGCGATCGGCTCCACCTCCTCAAAACGCACATCGCCGCAGAGGCGGGCCTTGGCCTCCGGCCCGGCGGCCGGATCGGGATCCAGGCGATGGATCCCCACATCCACCACCACGGCGCCAGGTTTCACGTGCTCGGCGCCGATCATCCGCGGCCGGCCCGCCGCCACCACCAGCACATCCGCCTGGCGGGTGAGCTCCGCCAGATCAGCGGTGCGCGAGTGGGCGATGCTCACGGTGGCGTTGGCCGCCTGCAGCATCAGAGCCATCGGCTGACCCACCAGAATGCTGCGCCCCACCACCACGGCGCGCTTGCCGGCCAGCTCGATGCCGCCGGCCGCCAGCAGGGCCATCACCCCGGCCGGGGTGCAGCTGCGCGGGCCCGGTTCCCCCTTGAGCAGCCGCCCCAGGTTGAGGGTGTGCAGGCCGTCGGCATCCTTCTGGGGATCGATGGCCGCCAGCAGCGGCGTTTCATCCAGCCCGGCCGGCAGGGGCAGCTGCAGCAGGATGCCATCCACGGCCGGATCGGCATTGAGCCGCTGGATCGTGCGCAGCACCTCGTCGGCCGGGGTGTCCGCCGGCAGATGGGCGCCGAGGTTGGCGATGCCGATCCGAGCGCAGGCCTTCTCCTTGTTCGCTACATAGACGCCACTGGCGGGGTCATCCCCCACCCGCAGCACGGCCAGACCGGGGGGGCGCCCGGCGCGGGCCAGACGCTCGGCCACCACGCCCTGCAGACGCTCTTCGATCGAGGCTGCCAGCTGGCGGCCGTCCAGACGCGTGGCCATGACGGGAGGGAGGCGCGACTCCTCTCAGCATGCAACGGCAGGGCTAGCTTGTTCATCCACTGATCCGCAGCGTTGACCCGCCCGGGCCCCGGCCATCGAGCACGGCGCTTGATCCGGCGCCTGTGGCGGCAGCTGCAACGGCTTGAGCAGCCCCGCCAGGCCCTGGTGCCCTGGCGTCGCCGCGACAGCGTCGCCGTGCTGCTGGCCTGTGTGCTGGTGGCGCTGGTGTCCAGCTGGCCCTGGCTGGTGGAACCGAGCCTGCGGCCCGGCGTGGCCGCCCCCTTCACCCTGCGGGCGCCGAAGGCCGCCACGGTGGTGGATTCCGAGGAGCTGGAGCAGCGGCGGACCCAGCTGGGCCCCCGCAGCCACGTGCAGGTGGTGGACCCGCGCATCAACCATGAGCTGGAGCAGCGGCTGGAGCGGCAGCTGCTGAGCCTCACCCGCCTGGCCGACGCTCCGAAGGACCAGGTGGCGCCGCTGCAGCTCACACCGGCGGAGCGGCGCTGGCTGAGCGAGCTGCCGGCCGCTGAGCGGAGCGCCTGGACAGCCGAGCTGCGGCAGGCCCAGCGGCGCATGCTGCAACAGGGTGTGGTGGGCAGCGTGGCGCGTCAGCAGCTGGAGCGGGCCGCCAGCCTCCAGCTCGAGAGTCTGATGGAGCCGGGCCGCAGCCTCGGCAGTCGCCTGCTGGCCGGCAACCTGCAGGGGCGCAGCAACCTGCGCATTGATGCCGCCCTCACCCAACGGCTGATCGAGGACCTGCTCACCCAGCAGGGCATCCCCACGATCCATGTGAGCCGCGGCCAACTGATCACCAGCCAGGGCGAACCGATCAGTGCCCAGGCCTACGCCGTGCTCGATTACTTCGGCCTGGTGAACCGGCGTCCGCTGGTTGGGGCCTGGCTGCTGCACGCCTCGGAGGCCCTGCTCGGGGCCGCCGTGATGGTGATGGTGATCCGCCGCAGCCGCGCCAGCCTCGAGCCCCGCCAAGCCCTGCTGGCCCTGGGCCTGCTGCTGATCGTGCAGGGCTGCAAGCTCTGGTTCGGCAGTGCCGTGAGCCCGCTGGCGCTGCTGGTGCCGCCAACGCTGCTGCTGGCGCAGGGGCTGGGCACCGGCGCCGGCCTGGCCTGGCTGGCGGCCGGCAGCCTGCTCTGGCCCCTGCCGCTGGCCCCGTTCAACGACCAGCGCATTTTCGTGGCCGCCCTCGTGGCCGCCGCCACCGCGGTGCTGGCCGGTCGCCAGCGCAGCCGCGCCCAGCTGCTGCAGCTCACGCTGCTGGTACCCCTCGGGGCCCTGGCGGCCGAATGGCTGCTGCTGCAGCTGGCGCTGGCCCGCGGCGAAGGCGACGGACTGCTGCCGATCAGCGCGGACCTACCGGCGGAGGCCCTGCTGCTGGGGGGGCTGCTGCTGGCGGTGCTGCTGCTCAGCCCGCTGGTGGAGAGCTTCTTCGATCTGCTCACCCGCAGCCGCCTGCTGGAGCTGGCCGATCTGGAGCGACCTCTGCTGCGACGGCTCTCCTGCGAGGCCCCGGGCACCTTCGAGCACACGCTGATGATCTGTGGCCTGGCCGAGGAGGGCGCCCGCACCATCCATGCCGATGTGGACCTGATTCGCACCGGCGCGCTGTATCACGATGTGGGCAAGCTGCATGGTCCCCACTGGTTCATCGAGAACCAGGAGAGCAGTGACAACCCCCACGACCGGCTCGACGATCCCCAGCTGAGCGCCGGCATCCTCCAGGCCCACGTGGATGAGGGCCTGCGGCTGGCCCGCCGCTACCGCCTGCCCCGCCCCCTGGCCGACTTCATCCCCGAGCACCAGGGCACCCTGAAGATGGGCTACTTCCTGCATGAGGCGCGCCGGCGCGACCCCAACGTGCTCGAGAGCGCCTTCCGCTATCGCGGCCCCAATCCACGCAGCCGCGAAACCGCCGTGCTGATGCTCGCCGATGGCTGCGAAGCCGCCCTGCGCTCACTGCCGCCCGACACCAGCGAGGAGCAGGCCCGCACCATGGTGCGCCGCATCATCGATGCCCGCTGGCAGGACGGCCAACTGGCCGACAGCGGCCTCAGCCTGGCGGAGCTGGAACTGCTGGTGCGCGCCTTCGTGCGGGTGTGGCGGCGCATGCGCCACCGTCGCATCCCCTACCCGATTCCGGCCCGCAAGGGCTACAGCGCCTGAGCGATGACCGCCCCCCACAGCAACCGCTGGCAACAGGCCTGGTACCCGGTGGCCTACGTGGCCGATCTGGATCCCGCCCGCCCCACACCATTCACCCTGCTGGGCCAGGACCTGGTGCTGTGGTTCGAGCGCAGCAGCGGCCAGTGGCGCGCCTTCGCCGACGTGTGCCCGCACCGGCTCGTGCCCCTCTCGCAGGGACGGCTGACCAGCGATGGCGAGCTGGAGTGCCCTTATCACGGCTGGCGCTTCGACGGGCAGGGCCGCTGCACGGCCATCCCCCAGGCGGAGTCCGGGCAGGCGATCGGCCAGCGCAGCCATTGCCGGGCCTATGCCACCGCCACCGGCCAGGGTCTGCTGTTCGTGTTCAGCGGGGAGGCGGACGCCGCGGACGCCACGGCCCTGCCGCTGGTGCCAGTGCTGCAGGCGGAGGGCTGGCTGGTGCAGGACACCTTCCGCGACCTGCCGATGGATGCGCTCACCCTGCTGGAGAACGTGCTGGATGTGAGCCATGTGCCCTTCACCCACCACGCCACCGTGGGACGCCGCGAGAACGCCGGGCCGGTGCAGCTGGAGCTGAGCAGCTTTTCGCAGCAGGGCTTCAGCGGTGTCTGGGAGGAGGGACCGCGCCGCGGCAGGCTTGGAAGCCAGTTCACCACCTACGCGGCGCCGTGCCTGATGTGGCACGACCTCACGGCGAAGGGCTTCGCGCGCATCCTCACCGTGGTCTACGCCACGCCGACCCAGCGCGGCCAATGCCGCCTGTTCGCCCGCTTCCCGTTTCAGTTCCAGTCGCCCTGGCCTGCCCGGCTGCTGGCCCTGCGACCGCGCTGGCTGCAGCACATCGGCAACCACACCGTGCTGGAGGACGACCAGGTGTTCCTGCACTGGCAGGAGCGGGTGGTCGAGCAGCGGGGCGGCGGCCACCGAGCCCTGCGCAACTTCCACCTGCCCACCGGCGCCGACCTCTACATCCGCGCCCTGCACGACTGGGTGAACCGCTACGGCGGCGAGCCGTTCCCCGGCCAACCGCTACCGGCACGCCTCGATCAGGCGGCCCTGATGGATCGGCTCGAGGCGCACACCCGCCATTGCCGCAGCTGCGCAGGGGCCCTGCGGCGCCTGCGAGCCCTGCATCGGCTCTGCGGGCTGCTGCTGCTGGCGGGGCTGACGGCCCTGGCCTGGCTGGGTGGCAGCCAGGCCGGTGCGATGGCCTGGGCGGTGCTGCTGCTCAGCGCAGGCGCCCTCGGCCTGCGCTGGCAATGCGGCCGCTGGATCGAGCAGCTGCAGCGGGGCAGCGGCCTGCCGCCCCGCAACCGCCGTGAACGGGGCTGAGCGCTGAACAGGCTCAGCGGTGGCGCTGCCGCAGCACGGAGCGCGCCTTGCGCTCGAGAATCAGGCCCGCACTCACCAGGGTGATGGCATTGGCCACGATCAGCGGCCCATCGCCGGTGAGGAGGCCGTACACGCCCCAGAGGGCGATGCCGCTGGTGAACAGCACGTACATGCGCAGCGAGATCGCACTGGTGTCGCCGCTGCGCAGGGTCTTGAGGGCCTGGGGGATGAAGCTCAAGGTGGTGAGGCTGGCGGCCGCATAACCCAGCAGGGTGACGGCCGGGGAGAGGGCGGCGGCGGAGCTGGCCATGGCGACGAGGGGTGGCGATCAGAACGGGCAGGCGGACCGGAAGGCCAGCGGCTCACCGCTGAACGGATGGGCAAAGCGCAGCGCGCTGGCATGCAAGTGCAGGCGACGGGTGCCGACCGGCGGCGGCGACTGCCGCTCCTGCTGCTCCGCCCCCGCCCCAGCTGCTGCCGGAGCGTAGAGGGGGTCCCCCAGGATCGGGTGGCCGATGGCGCTGAGGTGCACGCGCAGCTGATGCGAGCGGCCGGTGAGCGGCTGGAGTTCCAGCCGGCTGGCCCCGGCACTGGGGGCCGGCGCCAGCCACCGCCAGAGGGTGCGGCAGGGCTTGCCCTCCGGATCCGGCCCGTAGAGAGGCGGCTGGCGCTGACGCCGGGCGATCGCCAGATCGATGCGGCCTTCGGCGGCGGCCGGCCGGCCCTGCACATCGGCCAAATAGCGCTTCTCCACCAGGCGCTGGGCGAACAGACCGCTCAGAGCCCGATGCAGCTCGGCACTCAGGGCCACCAGGATCAGGCCGGAGGTGTCCCGATCCAGGCGGTGCACCAGACGCGCCTCGGGCCAGCGCCCTTGCACGCGGCTGATCAGCGAATCGGCGAGCGCAGGCCCCAGACCCGGCTGGCTCAGCAAGCCCGGGGGTTTGTCGAGCACCAGCAGATCATCGGCCGCGTGAATGATCCAGGCAGGGTCATGGCGCTCAGCCACGCGGCGGGCATCCGCTGCTGGCCCCATCGGCCTGCAGGCGGGCGATCTGATCGCGGCCGTTGCCCTTGGCCAGATAGAGAGCCTGATCGGCCCGATAGAAGAGATCGGCGAAGCCCGCATCGGCCGGCACCAGGCTGGTCACACCGCCGCTGAGGCAAGGCCGGTAGTCCGAGCCGCTGAACACCCCCTGCATCGCCCCCACATCGTGGCGGATGCCTTCTGCGATCGCCATCGCCGCGTCGGCCTCGCAATCCGGCAGCAGCACGGCGAATTCCTCGTCGCCGATGCGGCCGAACAGGTCCTGGGGTCGGAGCCGCTGGGCGGCGAGCTGGCACAGATCGCGCAGAACCTGATCCCCGGCCTGATGGCCCCAACGGTTGTTGATCTGGCGGAAATCGTCGATGTCGAAATTGAACAGCGCCAGGGGCCGCCCATCGCGGCGGGCCTGCCGCACCTCCTCCTCGCCGAGTCGGAAGAAGCTGGCACGGTTCACCAGACCGGTGATCGAGCAGAGGCTGCTCAGGCGCCGCAGCTCGAGTTCACGCATCACCAGATCGGCCATGCACTCCAGTTGCCGCAGCTTGGCGGCATCAAGCTGGCGTGGGCGGCGATCAATCACACACAGGGTGCCGAGGTTGTGGCCCTCGGCCGAGCGCAGCGGTGCGCCGGCGTAGAAGCGCACGCCCGGTTCTCCCAGCACCAGCGGATTGTTGGCAAACCGTTGATCGTCGAGGGCATCGGGCACCACCAGCACGCCATCGCCGGCGATGGCGTGGGCGCAGAAGGCCATCTCACGCGGGGTCTGCTGAGTCTCCAGCCCCAGGCGCGCGGGGAACCACTGGCGATCCCGATCCACCAGCGACACCAGGGCGATCGGCATCTCGAGCACCTCGCCAGCCAGCTGCACGATCCGATCGAGGTGCGGATCCCGGGGGCCATCCAGCACGCCGTGGCGCTGCAGATCCCGCAGGCGCTGCGGCTCATCGGCAGGGATCGGATAGTCGGGGAAGGGAGGCATGGCGACTGCATCCTCTGGCTTCAACCTACGCCGGTTGCAACAGCTCGGCGGCCGGCCATGGCGCGGGTTTCCCGCCCTCGTCACACTGGGGACCCACGGCAAGGATCCATGGCGCTCGAGCGCTTCAAGCAGGCCCTGGCCACCCTGCTCGATGGAGCCCCGAGCGATCCGCTCGAGCGCGATGAATACTTCGAGCTGCACACCTTGCCCCACGACAGCCTCGCGCCCCAGACGGACGACTTCGAGGTGGTGATCTGCGACGAGGAGCACGAGATCTTCGCGGTGATCTACACCGCGCGCCTGTTCGATGAAGGCGAAGCGGGGCAGGAAGCGGTGGAGGCCCTGGTGCCCGCCTACCTGCAGCGGGCCTTTGGGCTGGAGCCCCAGGACTGGCAGGCCACCGAACCCTTCGATCTGGGCTGGCGCAGCCGCGAATACCTCTGGTTCATGGAATTCACGGTGCCGGGGCTCACCCCCACCTGCCGCTACGACTGAACCTCCAGCAGCTGCAGTACCTGACGGCTGCGGCTGAACAGCAGCAGCACCGCCCGGCCCTCCGGCAGCGGCAGTCCCGTCGCCGCGCGCAGCTGGGCGCGATCGACCAGGCCGACGCCGCAGGTTTCCACCAGCAGCAGCGGCAGGGTGCCGGCCAGCCCGCGCATCGCCTGGAGGTCCAGGGCCTGCCGCGCCGCACGGGCACTGCGCTCCAGCCCCAGGCGCTCCACCAGCTCGGGCCAGAGGTGATTTACCGGGGCTGCCGCCGCCAGATCGAACTCGAGGGCCTCCATGGCAACGCGCCTGCAACCTGGCTCCAGCTTCGCGCTTCAGCCGCGCCGGAGCTGCACGAAATGGGGGGCAAACAGGAACACCATCTCGCCGAGCCGCTCCTGCTGGCCATCGAGGGCAAAGGCTCCACCGGCCATGAAGTCAGCGGCACGCTGCGCCTGATCGGGGGGAAGGGAGCTGAGGTTGAGCAGCACCGTGGCGTGATCGCGCAGGGCCAGCACAGCCTCCTGCACCGCTTCAAAGCTGGCCGGTTGCATCACCACCACCTCCGCGCCCCAGCTGGCGGGATTGGGCACGAAGTCGGGCGTGACGGGTTCCATGGCCCGCTCAGCTGTCGGCCGGAGCCGACTCCAGCATCGCGGCGGTGGGATGGATCGTCTCGATCGCATCCTCGTTGTCGAGAAAGGCCTCGAAACTGCGGTAGCGGCGGATCTCCGGTGCGGCAGCGGGATCGGCGCAGAGCTCCTCCCAGCTGAGTTCCTTCGGCCTGGCTTCGCGGAAGGCGGCCATGGCCTCCTCAAGATCGCCGGCGTCGCCGAAGGCCTCACCCTGCAGCAGCAGTTCGTAGAAGGTCATCGGCGCCACGCTCCAGCCGGGAACCGCTGCAGCGTGACAGCAGCCGCTCCCGCCAGCCGCTCACTCACTCCTCCTCGCCCCCGGCCGGAATCAGCTTGATCTGCTTGCGGCCCAGCTTGATCTCGAACTCATCACCGGGCTGCAGACCGAGCATGGCGGTGTAGGCCTTGCCCACCAGCAGATTGCCGTTGCCCTGCACCGTGGCCACGTAGCTGAGCTTGCGCCCGGCCTTGCCACCACCGCCGCCACCGCCCCCCAGGTTCAGCCCCTTGGCTTCCAGCAGCGCTTCATAGAAGGCCGTGAAGTTCAGGCGCTCGCTGCCATCCTTCTTGCTGCTCACATAGCCACAGGAGCGCACGAGATCGGACTTGCTGACATCTCCGAGCTCCTTCACCTTGGCGAGCAGGTCAGATCCGGTGAGCATGAACGGCAACACAATGCTGCGCCGAAGATAGCGGCTCAGACCTGCAACGCCAGGGCCGAAGATGTTGCGTGAAGAGAGATTGCGCAACCCGGTCGCCCCGCCGGCACTCCCTAGCCTCCGTGCAGATCTCCGGACACAGCCATGAGCGTTGGCGAACTGTTCCTTGAGAGCGTCTCCACCGGCGTGATCACCGCCGAGGAGATCGACTGGATCACGGCCCAGCAGGCGCGCTTCAACCGCCTGGAGGAAGCCCTCGTGCTCAAACTCGGGCGCCTGCTCGACCAGGGCAGCATCCAGATCGGCTGCCGCCTGCTGCAGGTCTGATCCGCCCCCTGCGGCCCATCGATCGGCCGCCGGGACCCACGGTTCAGATCAACTCGGGATGGGCGGGGTCGCCCTTGAACGGCCCCTGCACCGCTGAGCTGATCCAGCCGCCGTAGAAGCCGCCCGCCTGGGGCTCCACCGCCTCGCCATCGAGCCAGCAGCCGTCCATCCGGCCGGGGTAGACGGCGAACCAGCCCGCCAAGGCCCCATAGGCCGCGGTGGGGTCCGGGTAGGACCACACCGCGGCGGGCAGGCAGCGGCCCCCCACCACCACATCCCAGTAGCGCGCCACACCCTTCCACTCACAGAAGCTGCGCCCGGCGGCGGGCCGCAGGAGCTCCAGCCGCATCGCCTGGGGCGGCAGGTAGTAGGTGGGCGGATGGTGGGTCTCCAGCACCCGCAGCGATTGCTGCGTTTCCGCCAGCACCGTGCCGAGGGCCCGCACCAGCACATGCTGCGCGCTGGGGCAGAGGGCCGGGGGCCGCGGATACTCGCTGACGCGCTCCATCACGGCTCAGCCGGGAATGAAGCTGCGCAGGCGCCGCGCCTCCGCCCCGGCCCGGCGCTGCAGTTCCGCATCGCTGAGGTGCTCCTCCTCGCGGAGCTGGGCAGCGATCACATCGCTCTCCTGCAGGGCAAAGCCCTGGGAGGCAGCCAGTTCCAGCAGCTCCTCCAGGGTGAGCGGCTGCTGCAGACGGGCCGCGAGCTCGGGCATGGCCCGGGCATGGGCCAGGAAGGCATCGAGCTGCGACAGCGACACGTTGAAGACAACAGACGAGGGACTCACACCGTCCTAACGGGTCCCGCGGCCGGCTGCAGGCTCGCCAAGCCGGGGTCCACCCCTCAGACTTGCCACAGCCGCCGCGGCCCGATGCGCCCAACGCCCGCCCGTCCGGATGCCCTCTCCGGCCTGCCCCGCTGGATGCGCTGGGGGGGCGCCGGCCTGACGGCCCTGCTGGCGGTGTTGTTCGTGGTGCTGCTGCAGCAGGTGCGCGATCAGGGGCAGACGATCAGAACCCTGCAGAACCGCCTGCAGACCCTGGAGAACGCCCGCGATCTGGACCGCACCAATGCCCTGGAGGACCAGCTGCGCTCCACCGTGCAGCGGCTGCAGAGCCTGGAAGGCCTGGAGCAGGACGTGCAGCGCCTCAGCCAGGAGCAGGGCAGCCTGCGGCAGCAGGTGCGCAGTGCCGCCCGCCAAACCGCCGGCAGCCCGGAACTCGAGCCGCTGCTGCCGCCGGAGCCCCCCGCACCGCCCGTCAACCAGCCGTGATGCCGGAGCTCGGGGCCGCCCGCCGCCTGGCCGCAGTCCAGACACCGGTGATCCCCGTGATGGGCGAGCTGATCCGCCGCTCGCCCGGCACCCTCTCGATGGGACAGGGGATGGTGCACTGGGGACCGCCACCAGCGGTGCACGAGGCGATTCGCCAGGCAACAGGCGGCGACACCAGCGACGATCCCAGCCTCGATGCCTATGGGCCGGTGGCCGGCGACCCGGCGCTGCTGCAGGCCCTGGCCGGCTGGCTGCGGCAGGTGCATGGGCTGGATCTGGAGGGCGCGGCCCTGCTGCTGAGCGCTGGCAGCAACATGGCCTTCAACGCCATCGCGCAGGTGCTCTGCGATCCGGGCGATGAGCTGATCCTGCCGGTTCCGTACTACTTCAACCATGAGATGGCGATCCGGCTGGCCGGTGGCACGCCGGTGCCGGTATCGGCCGGCCTGATCCCCGAACCGGAACAACTGGCGGCGGCGATCACACCGCACACCCGGGCGATCGTGACCGTGTCGCCCAACAACCCCAGCGGCGCAGTGATCCCGGAGGCGGTGCTGGCGGCCATCAACCAACTCTGCGCCGAGCGCGGCCTTCTGCACATCTGCGATGAGGCCTATGCCCTGTTCCGCCACGGCGACACGGCCGTGTGGAGCCCCGGCAGCCAGCCAGGCAGCGGCGGCCACACGATCACGCTGGGGTCGCTGTCCAAAAGCCACGGCATGGCCGGCTGGCGGGTGGGGTGGGCCGTGGTGCCGCAGGGCCTGCAGGCTGAGCTGGCCAAGGTGCAGGACACGATCCTGATCTGTCCGCCGCGGCTGATCCAGCGCGCCGCCGCCGCCGCCCTGTCGGCCGGCTCCGGCTGGTGCCGCGAGCGCATGGCCGGCCTGGCCCCCCGCCGTCAGCGGGTTCTCAGCGCCCTGGGCGCAGGGGATCCGCCCTGGCGGATCCTCGGCCCCGCCGATGGCGCCTTCTACGCGCTGCTGCAGATCGACTCTCCGCTCAGCAGCGAGATGGCGATGGAGCGCCTGATCCGCGAGCACCGGGTGGCGCTGGTGAGCGGCAGCAGCTTCGGCCTGGAGGGCTGCTGCCTAAGGCTCAGCTACGGGATGCTCAACGACGGCGACCTCGACGAGGCGCTGCGGCGGCTGGCGCTCGGACTGACCGATCTGTGTGGATCGTGAACGACCGGCCCGCAGCGGAGTCCCCTCAGCCCTTCACCGCATCGCCGCTGGCGCTGGGAAGGATGTAGCGCTGCAGGCCGATGAACAGGGCCAGCACCGGCAGGATCGACACCACGGCGCCGGCGGCCACCAGGCGCCAGTCGAGGCCAAAGCTGCTGGAAAGCTGCTGCAGGCCCAGGGGCAGGGTGTAGAGAGTCGGGTCGTCGAGGATCACCAGCGGCCAGAGGAAATCGCTCCAGGTGCCGATGAACACGAACATTGCCAGGGTGATCAGATCGGCGCGCGCGGCGGGGATCATCACGTTCCACCATTCGCCCAGGGGCGTGCAGCCATCGATGCGAGCCGCCTCCTCGAGCTCCACCGGCACCCCGGCGAAGCTCTGGCGCAGCAGGAAGATGCCGAAGGCGGTGGCGGCCTGGGGAAGGATCAACGCCCAGAGGCTGTTGCGCAGGCCCAGCTGCACCATCAGCAGGTAGAGCGGGATCATCACCACCTGAAAGGGAATCAGGATGGTGCTCACCACCAGCGCCAGCACCAGGCCGCGGCCGGCGAAGCGCATCCGCGCCAGGGGATAGGCCGCCAGCGAGCAGAACAGCAGGTTGGCCAGCACCGCCAGACCGCTCACGATGGCGCTGTTGCGCAGGTAGGTGAGCATCGGGCTGTCGGCAAACAGCCGCCGGTAGGCATCCAGGCTGGGCTGACTGGGCAGCAGCGCCGGTGGGGTGGTGAAGATGTCCTCGGCCGGACCCTTGAGCGAGGTGCTCACCAGCCAGAGCAGCGGCACCAGCATCGCCAGGGCAATCAGCAGCAGCACGGCAAGCTGGAGGGCGCTGGCCGCCGTGCTGCGGGGCCGTCCGCTGCGGAGTGGTGGCATGGCCAACATCCCGATCAGAGACGCGGCCGCTCGGCCGGCGCCAGATCGCCCACCGGCAGGGGCGCCTTCTGGGGATGGAGGGGTGTGCGCTGGCTGCCGGCCACCAGGCGGTTGAGGGCATTCACGAACGCCTGAGCCGCAGCCACCACGATGTCGGTGTCGGCGGCGTGGCCGGAGTAGAGCACCCCATCGGCGCGCAGGCGGATCGTCACCTCACCCATGGCATCGATGCCCTCGGTGACCGACTTCACCGAGAACTCCACCAATTCATTGGGCACGCGCGCCAGCTGGTTGAGGGCCTGGCAGACCGCATCCACCGGACCGGTGCCGATCGCCGCCTCAGTGAGCTCGGCGCCGTCGCTGTTCACCAGGGTGACGGTGGCGGTGGGGCGAAGGTTGGTGCCGGTGCTCACCTGCACCAGCTTGAGGCTGTAGCGGGCCTCATCCTGCTGCTGCACCTGCTCGCTGACGATCGCCTCGAGATCGCGGTCGCTGATCTCGCGTTTGCGATCGGCCAGCTCCTTGAAGCGGGCGAAGGCGTCGTCGAGGTCGTCGCGCTCGAGGTTGTAGCCGAGCTCCTCGAGGCGGGCGCGGAAGGCGCTGCGGCCGCTCAGCTTGCCCAGGGAGATGCGGTTGTCGGCCAGGCCGATCGTGCGCGCATCGATGATCTCGTAGGTGAGCCTGTTCTTGAGCACGCCGTCCTGGTGGATGCCGCTCTCGTGGGCGAAGGCATTGGCCCCCACGATCGCCTTGTTGGGCTGCACCGCCATGCCGGTGAGTTTGCTCACCAGGCGCGAGGTTTTGTAGATCTCCTCGGTGCGCACGCCAGTGAGCGGTTCGGTCGAGTCGGCCGGGCGGCCGAGGAACGGGTTGTAGTAAGCGCGGCGCACGTGCAACGCCATCACCAGCTCCTCGAGCGAGGCGTTGCCGGCCCGCTCGCCGATGCCGTTGATCGTGCATTCCAGCTGGCGGGCGCCGTTCTTGACGGCTTCGAGGAAGTTGGCCACCGCCAGGCCGAGATCGTTGTGGCCGTGCACCGAGATCACCGCCTGGTCGATATTCGGCACGTGGCAGTTGATGCCGTCGATCAGGGCACCGAATTCGGTGGGGGTGGCATAGCCCACCGTGTCCGGGATGTTGATCGTGGTGGCGCCGGCGGCGATGGCGGCCTCGATCACCTGATACATGAACTCCGGATCGGAGCGGCCGGCGTCCTCGCAGGAGAACTCCACGTCGTCGACGAGGGAGCGGGCGTAGGCCACCATCTCGCCGGCGATCTTCAGCACCTCGGCGCGGCTCTTGCGCAGCTTGTGTTCGAGGTGGATGTCGCTGGTGGCGATGAAGGTGTGGATGCGCTTGCGGGCCGCCGGAGCCACGGCCTCGGCGCAGGCCTTGATGTCGCCCTGGGCGGCGCGGGCCAGGCCGCAGATCACCGGACCCTCGGGGGTTCCCACTGTGGCAGCGATGCGCTGCACGGCGTTGAAGTCGCCGGGGCTGGCGAACGGGAAACCGGCCTCGATGATGTCGACCCCGAGCCGTGCCAGCTGCTGGGCGATCGCCAGCTTCTCCTCCAGGTTCAGGCTGGCGCCGGGCGACTGCTCCCCATCACGGAGCGTGGTGTCGAAGATCAGGACCCGGCCGGGATCGCGCGCCATGGCGGCAGTAAGTCGGAATGGTTATGAGTTAGCCCCAGTCTAGGGGGTGCGGCTGAACACGGGCTGCTGCGGCGCCTCGGCCTTCTCCAGCTGCGGCCGCAGCCCCGCCAGATCCACGAAACGGTCGGCGGCGTTGCGCAACTCCCGCGGCACCATGCCATCGGTGCTGATCAGCACGGTCTGCAGCCCGCGGGCCCGCAGCACCTCCAGCAGCCGCTCCAGATCCCGGCTGCCGCTGAGCAGCCACACCACATCGCTGCGGTGCGCCACCGCCATCAGATCGATGGCGATCTCCACATCGAGGTTGGCGCGGGCAAACTGACGCACTTCCGACTCCCCGCCCAGCTCGCGCAGGGGCTTGGTGCGCACCGTGAAACCGAGGCTGGTGAGGGCGTCGCGGAACGGGCGCTGGTCGGTGGGGTCCTTGAGGCCGGCGTACCAAAAGGCACTGCCGATCTCCAGGCCTGGGGTAGCGGTGGCCAGCTGGAGCAGACGGCGTGGGTCGAAGAACCAGCCGAGCTTCTGCTGCACGTAGAACATGCTGTGGCCGTCCACGGCCAGTGCGAGCTGCATCCCCACCGGATCGCCTGGGGGAAGCCTAGAAGCAGCGCCTAGAGTCAGACCCACTGTGGGCTGCGACCTTGGCCGCCGGGAATCTGGCCCTGGTGCTGCACGCGCACCTGCCGTACGTCCATTCCAGTGAGCCAGGCTCGCTGGAAGAGGACTGGTACTTCCAGGCCCTGCTCGAGTGCTACCTGCCCCTGCTCGATGTGCTGGAGCAGGCCGCCGCAGAACCGGCCCTGAAGCCGCGGCTGAGCATGGGCCTCTCGCCCACGCTGCTGTCGCTGCTGAGCAGCGACGAACTGAGCCGCCGCTTCGGTCCCTGGCTGGCGGTGCGCCAGGAGCTGCTGGGCCAGGCCCCGTCCGGCCATGAGCAGGCCGTGGCAGGGCTCGAGCGCGAACTGGCCCGGGCCAGCGCCGCCTGGCAGGCCTGCGGCGGCGATCTGCTGCCACGCTTCCGCGCACTGCAGCAGGCCGGCGTGCTCGATCTGCTCACCTGCGCCGCCACCCACGGCTACCTGCCGCTGCTGCGCGATTGCCCTGAGGCGGTGCGGGCCCAACTGCTCACAGCGGTGCGCGAGCACGAGCGGCTGCTGGGGGTGCGTCCCCAGGGCATCTGGCTGCCGGAGTGCGCCTACTACGAAGGCCTCGATCGGCTGCTGGTGAGCTGCGGCCTGCGCTACGCCATCCTCGACGCCCACGGCCTGCTGCACGGCCAGCCCCGCCCCCGCTACGGCGTCTACGCGCCGATCTGCACGCCAGCGGGCATGGCCTTCTTCGCCCGCGACAGCGAATCCACCCTGCCGGTGTGGAGCGCCCGCGACGGCTACCCCGGCCAGGCGCCGTACCGGGAATTCCACCGCGATCTGGGCTGGGACCTGCCGCCCGAGGAGCTGGCCGCCCGCGGCATCGGCTGCCCGCGCCCCCTGGGCCTGAAACTGCACAAGGTGAGCGGGCGCGCCTGCAGCCTGGAGGCCAAGCAGCCCTACCGGCCCGCCGAGGCCGCCGCCTGCGTGAAGGGCGACGCCCGCCACTACCTGCAGGGCCGCAGCCAGCACCTGCTGGACCTGGGGGCGGCAATGGAGCGCCAGCCACTGCTGGTGGCCCCCTTCGATGCGGAGCTGTTCGGCCACTGGTGGTTTGAAGGCCCGCAGTTCCTGGCCGAACTGTTCCGCCAGGCCGAAGCGGAAGGGGTGGGCCTGGTGACCCTGCGCGAAAGCCTGAGCCGCGGGGAGGCCCTGCAGCTCTGCCAGCCCTCCCCCTCCAGCTGGGGCCAGGGCGGCTATCACAACTACTGGTTGAACGACAGCAACGCCTGGGTGATCCCCCAATGGCACCGCGCCTCGCGGGCGATGGTGCAGCGGGTGAACCGCGGTGTGGCCAGCGCCGCCGACCGCGACCTGCTCACCCAGGCGGGCCGCGAACTGCTGCTGGCGCAGAGCTCCGACTGGAGCTTCATCCTGCGGGCCGGCACCACCACCGAACTGGCCCGCGAGCGGATCGAGCGCCACCTGGGGCGCTTCTGGCGCCTGATGGAGGCCCTGGACCGGGGCCAGGCACCAGCGCCGGACTGGCTGAACGCGATCTGCCGGGAGGACAGCCTCTTCCCCCGGCTCAACGCGGCGGACTGGGCCACAGCCCCGACGGTTCCCAGAGCGGCGCAGCCCCCTCCGGCAGCGGCTGCGGAGGCGTGAGCATGGGCACCACCAACCCGCCGCGGCTCAGCGCCCCTGAGCAATGCGGAGTGCTCGAGGGTGCCCTGGCTGGGGAGCTGGGCTTCCGCCACCAGCTCGCTGCCCGCGGCCTGGCGGAACCGCGGCGGGGCAACCTGCGCGTGCTGCAGCTCAACCTGGGCAAGCTCTGCAACATGCGCTGCAGCCACTGCCATGTGGATGCCGGCCCGCACCAGGGCCACACGCAGATGGGCGATCCGGTGGTGGAGCAGTGCCTGGCGGCCCTGGAGCGGCTGCGACCGGCCGTGCTCGATCTCACCGGCGGCGCCCCCGAGCTGCACCCACGCTTCCGCGACTTGGTGCGCCGCGCCCGCGCGCTGGAAATCCAGGTGATCGACCGCTGCAACCTCACGGTGCTGCTGCTGCCGGCCCTGGCCGATCTGGCGCCATTCCTGGCCGAGCAGGGGGTGGAGATCGTGGCCAGCCTGCCCCAACCCGAGGCCGCTGGCACGGATGCCCAACGGGGTGAGGGCACCTGGGAGGCCTCCATCCGCGCCCTGCGCCTGCTCAACGGCCTGGGCTACGGCCAGGGGGATCCCCGGCGGCTGCTCACCCTGATGAGCAACCCTTGCGGCACCCGCCTGCAGCACCTCACCGCCTGCGACGAACGGGGATGGAAACGGCAGCTGCACGAGCAGGCCGGCGTTGTGTTCGATCGCCTGATCGGCCTGAACAACATGCCGATCGCCCGCTTCCTGGAGCAGTTGCAGGCTGATGGCCATGTGAACTGCTATCTCGGGCTGCTGCAGCGGGCCTTCAACCCCGATGCCCTCTGCGGCCTGATGTGCCGTGACACGGTGTCCGTGGCCGCCGACGGCCACCTGTACGACTGCGACTTCAACCAGATGCTGGAGCTGCCTCTGGGGGCGGGCGCCAGCGACGAGCACCGCCTCACCATCGCCGATCTGGAGTCCTCGGGTCTGATCGACGCACCGATTCACTGGGGCAACCACTGCTACGGCTGCACGGCGGGCCAGGGCAGCTCCTGCGCCGGAGCGACGGCGGCGGCGGCTCCTGGGACTACGGGCCCGTCGACCTGACAGGAGGCTCGCCGCCCGGCTCAGCATTGAGCGGGCCGGACACCAGCACCCAGTGCCGGAACAGCTTCTCCAGGCGACCACGACTCTCCTGGCGGGCCAGCCAATCGTCGACGAAGTCGAGGAAGCCGCGGTCATTGCCGCCCACCAGCACCACCAGCTCAGAGGGCAGGCTGTTGCCGAATAGAGGCAGCATTGTCGTGTCGGGATGCAGCACCGCCCAGCTGGCCCCGCCCTCAGCGGTGGTGATCAGGGCGTCGAAGCGATGGCGATCAGCGAGAAAATCCCGGGGGGAGGAGATCGACTGGATGGTGACGGCGGCAGGGCGCCCGGCAGCACCGAGTTGGGCAGCGATCTGATCGCGCACGGCCGGGGTGATCAGATCGCGATCGATCGTGGCCAGGCGCAGCGGCCGCTCCAGCGGCGTGTCGGCCAGGTTCTGAAGCAGGGAAACCCTGTCGTCGCTGCTCACCAGAGCGAGATGCACCGTCTGATAGCCACCACTCACCAGCACGCGCAGGGACCGAAGCGGCAGATCCTGAATGCCGCCCATCGCCAGATCCAGCCGGCGCTGCTGGAGCAGGCTCTGCAAGTGCGGCAACGGCGCCTCGCACACCTCCAGCTGCACCCCCAGATGGCGGGCCAGGGCTTTGGCCAGGTCCACGTCGTAGCCCACCAGATCACCGGCACCGTTGCGGAAGGCCCAGGGCACCTGCGCGCTGCGCAGGCCCACCCGCAACACCCGCCGGCGCTGGACGGCCTCCACACTGATCGCCGCTGGCAGGAAGCTGGCACAGGGGCGCTGTTGCAGTCGAGCGCTCGGCTCCAGGGTGGTCCGGCTGAGCAGCAAGCGGTCGTTGCGGTAGGTGCCGGAAAGATTGCGGGCCAGCAGGGCACGGCTGCCACCCCCGAGCCCCAGCGCCAGAACGGCCAGCAGCACGCCACCGCGCAGCAACCGCCAGGGACGCAGTCGCAGCACCCCGAGGCTGGCGCTCACCACCAGGATCACCAACAGGGCCA
>JBEGQE010000040.1:0-6220 GCA_041181145.1 Cyanobacteriota bacterium | reverse complement strand
CCAGCTTGATGATGTCGGCGCTGGAGCCCTGGATCGGGGCGTTGGCGGCGGCGCGCAGTTGCTGGGCCTCCATGCCGCCGCGCCGGGCCACCTCCAGGTCGATCTCCAGCGGGTCTTTGCCCAGCAGGCGGCCGAGGCCGGCTGGATCAAACGCAAACGGGCGGCGGCGGCCGAGGATCGTTTCCACGTAGCCGCGGCTGAGGGCGAGGCGTTCCTGCAGCTCGAGGAAGGCGAACACCTTCGGGTAGCGCTGTTTGTACTTGGTGAGGAAGTCCTTGGCCTGGGCCTGGCTGACGCCGGTTTCGCGGGCGAAGCGCTGGGCGCCCATGCCGTAGATCACCCCGAAGTTGATCGTCTTGCCCAGGCGGCGCTCATCCGGGCTCACCGCGTCCTTCTCCAGCAGCAGGCGGGCGGTGAGGGCGTGCACGTCGTCGCCGTTGTTGTAGGCCTCCACCAGCACCTCCTCGCCGCTGAGGTGGGCCAGGATCCGCAGCTCGATCTGCGAGTAGTCGGCGCTGATCAGCTGCCAGCCCGCCTCCGGCAGGAAGGCCTTGCGGATCCGGCGCGAGAACGTGGTGCGCACCGGAATGTTCTGCAGGTTCGGGTTGCTGCTGGAGAGGCGCCCGGTGGCCGTGACGGCCTGGTTGAAATCGGTGTGTACCCGGCCGGTTTCCGGCTCCATCAGCGCCGGCAGCGCATCCACATAGGTGCTCTTGAGCTTGCTGAGGGTGCGGTGCTCAAGCACCAGCGGTACCACCGGGTGCGCGTCCTCCAGCTTCTCCAGCACGGTGGCATCGGTGCTCCAGCCGGTTTTGGTTTTGCGCGATTTCTTGCGATCGAGCCCGAGCGTGTCGAACAGCAGCTCGCCCAGCTGCTTGGGGGAGGCGAGGTTGAAGGGGCTGCCGGCGGCCTCGATCGCTTCGGCTTCCAGCCGTTCGAGCGTCTGCGCCAGCTCGGTGCTCAGCTCACCCAGATAGGCGGTGTCGATGCGGATGCCCGTGGCTTCCATCAGGGCCAGCACCGGCTCCAGCGGCAGCTCCACCTGATCGAGCAGCACCGGCAGCTGGGGGCCCAGATCCTCCAGCTGGGCGCGCAGCAGCGGCGTGAGCCGGCGGGTGATATGCACATCCATGCCGCAGTACTGGGCCGCCGCTGCGATCGGCACCGCCGCGAACGTGGCGCCCTTGGGCACCAGCTCGCTGTAGCTGGTGGGGGTGAAGCCGAAGTTGCGCTCCGTCAGCACCTCCAGGCCGTGCTTGGCGTTGGCATCGCGCAGGTAATCGGCCAGCAGCGTGTCCATCACCACGCCGCCCAGGGGGAGGCCGTGGCGCAGCAGGATCAGCCGGTCGTACTTGGCGTTCTGCAGCGTCTTGGGGTGCTCCGCGCTGGCCAGCCAGGGGGCCAGGGCGGTGAGCACGGTGGCCAGGGGGAGTTGTGGTGTGGCTGCGGCGAACAGATCGGCGGTGGCCCCGTCGGTGCTGCCTGCGCCGCTGTTGCCCGGTGCGCCGGGGTGGTGGCCGATGGGGATGTAGGCCAGATCCGCGGCCCCCTCGCCCCAGCACAGGCCGATGCCCACCAGTTCCGCCTGGAAGGGGTTGAGGGCGGTGGTTTCGGTGTCGAGCGCGATCGGCGCGGCAGGGCTGCCGGCGGTGGCCGCCAGCAGCCGCTGCACCAGGGCCTCGAGGGCTGCGGCGGTGGTGATCAGCTCGGGCTGCAGCTGGGGGGCAGCGGCTGAGGCGGGGGGTGTGGGGGCAGCCGCTTCCGGATTTTCATGGATCTCTGCCTTGGGAGACCCGCTCGCAGCCTCTGCCCCCTCCACCCCCAGCCCATCCGGCGGTTCGGCGGAGAACACCTGGGCGAACTGGTTCACCTGCCGCCGCAGGCTGAACAGCTCCAGCTCCTCCAGGCTCTGGCCGAGGGCCTCGGCGTTCACGCGCCCCAGCTCAAGACGTGGTTCCTCCGGCAGGGGGATGTCCACCAGGATCTCGGCGAGCATGCGCGAGCGGTAGGCGCTGTCGCGATCGGCGGCCAGCTTGCCCAGCAGGGCGCCCTTGAGCACGCCCTTGGGATCCTTGGCCTTGGGACCCGCCGCCTGCAGCTGCTCAAGGGCGGCGTAGATGCCATCCACGTTCGTGTAGGCCGCCAGCAGATTGATGGCGGTTTTGGGGCCAACCCCCTTCACCCCAGGGATGTTGTCGGAGCTGTCGCCGGTGAGGGCCTTGAGGTCCACCACCTCCTCCGGCGTGACGCCCAGCTTGCTGATCACCCCCTCGCGGCGCATCTCCACCGGGCCGCTGCTCTTGGCGTAGGGGCCGCCGCCCATGTAGAGAACAGCGATGTCGCGCTCGTCGTCCACCAGCTGGAACAGGTCGCGGTCGCCCGAGAGGATCCGCACCCGCCAGCCCTGGTTGGCGGCGCGATTGGCCAGGGTGCCCAGCACATCGTCGGCCTCGTAGCCGGGCGCCATGCACAGGGGGATGTCGAGGCACTCCTCCAGCACCTTCTGGAGGTTCGCCAGGTCCTGGAAGAAGTGCTCCGGCGCCTCGTCGCGGTGGGCTTTGTAGGCCTCATCCGCCTCATGGCGGAAGGTGGGCTCGGCCGTGTCGAAGGCCACCACCACGCCCTGGGGTGCCAGTCCCTTGCAGTTGTCGAGCAGGGCCTTGAGGAAGCCGTAGGTCACGGAGGTGGGCACGCCATCGCGCGTGCTCAGGCCCCCCTCACCGCCCTTGCTGAAGGCGTAGAAGCTGCGGAAGGCCAGCGAGTGGCCATCGATCAGCAGCAGCAGGGGCTTGGTGCTGGAGGCCAAAGAGCTGTCGGCGGCGTCGGGTCGGGCCAGCCTGGCAGATGTGGGGAAGGCTGAGGTTGAGGCTGATGGCCTGGGCGGTGGTGGCCGGAACAACCGAGCCTGTGGGGCGGGCGGCCGCTGAAGCGGTGTTCAGCCCCTGCGGGCGGTACCGCTGGTGGCTGGCGCGGCGTTGGGATCCGCAGCGGCCGCCGGTGCTGTTCATCGGCCTCAACCCTTCGCGCGCCGATGCGCAGCGGGACGACCCCACCCTGCGGCGTTTGCAGGGCTTTGCCCGCTCCTGGGGTTACGGCGGACTGGAGGTGCTCAATCTGTTCGCCCGCATCAGCGCGTCGCCGGCGGGGCTGCGGCGCAGCGCCGATCCGGAGGGGCCCGAGAACAACCGCTGGCTGGAGCAGCGCCTGCGTGCCCTGCCGCCTGGCGGAGCGGTGTGGCTCGGCTGGGGTAACGGCGGTGCCTGGCGCCAGAGGGATCAGCGGGTCCTGGCCCTGCTCCAGCAGCAGCTGCCCGCCGATGGTGGTGCACCCCTGCTGGCCCTCGGGCTCACCGCCAGCGGACAGCCACGCCATCCGCTCTATGTGCCGGGGGATGCGCAGCCTCAGCGGCTGCTGCATCCTGGGACGGAGTTCAGCGTTGCCGCGACCCCCTGATGGCCCGGACACCCAGTCGCTACGCCATCCATCTGCTGCTGGCGGGTGGCCACACCCAGGTGGTGCACTTCCCCACGCTCGATGCCTTCCAGCAGTGGTACGGCACCGTGCTCAATGCCGGCTCCGCCGATGCCTTCATCAACGTGCCGATCACCGAGCTGCCGGGGGAATACCTGGTGGTTCGCCCCGCCTCCGTCCATGGCATCCGTGTGGAGCCGGTCTACGGAGCGCTTGACGAGGACCTGTGAGGCCGCAGGCGCTCAGCGTCAGAGGCTGCGGGCGATGCGGGCCCTGGCCTCGCCGCTGGGGTGCAGCAGCAGCCAGGTGGTGAGCAGGTCTGGCCCCTGCAGGCTGCCCAGCAGGGCTGCACGCAGGCTCTTCATCAGCACGCCCTTCTTGACGCCGGCGGCGGCCACGGCCTCGCCGAGCAGGCTCTGGGCCCCCTCGGCGGTGAGGGATCCTTCGGGCAGGCGCTCCAGCAGGGCCGCCAGGGCCGGGCGAGCCCCCTCCGTGGCCAGCTGTTGTTCGGCGGCCTCGGTCAGGGCCGGCCGCTCGAAGAAGGGGCGAGCCTGCTCGATGGCGTCCTGCAGGGTGGTGAGCGAGGGGCCCAGCAAGGCCGCGAGCTCCTGGGCCCAGATGGCCGTGGCGGGCTGCCAGCCCTGGGTGCTCCAGAGCGGTTGGAGATCGGCCAGCAGCTGGTCGGGGCTGCGCTCGTGCAGCACCTGGCTGTTGAGCCAGTTGAGCTTGTCCCAGTCGAAGCGGGCGCCGGCCTTGTTGACCCGATCGAATCCGAACACCTCCGCGGCCTCGGCCAGGCTGAACCGCTCGCCCATGCCCTCCGGCGGCGACCATCCCAGCAGGGTCATGTAATTGGCCAGGGCTTCGGCCGTATAACCCTGGGCCCGGAAGTCGCTCACCGACGTGACGCCATCCCGTTTGGAGAGCTTCTTGCCCTCCTTGTTGAGGATCAGCGGCGTGTGGGCAAACACCGGAACCGGGGCGCCAAGGGCTTCGTAGAGGAGGAGCTGCTTGGCGGTGTTGGCGATGTGGTCTTCGCCGCGGATCACGTGGCTGATCGCCATGGCTGCGTCGTCGACCACCACCACCAGGTTGTAGAGGGGATCGCCGATCTGATCCGCCGGGGCCCGGCGGGCGATCACCATGTCGCCGCCCAGATCGGCACCGCTCCAGCGCATCTCACCACGCACCAGATCGGTCCAGGTGATGCTGGCGTCGTCGTCGATCCGGAAGCGGATCGTGGCCTCGCGTCCCTCGGCGAGATAGGCCTGCTCCTGCTCAGGGCTGAGGTCGCGGTGGCGGTTGTCGTAGCGGGGGGCGCGGTTCTCGGCGGCCTGCCGGTCCCGCATCTCGGTGAGTTCGGCCTCGCTCGCGTAGCAGCGGTAGGCCTTGCCGCTGTTGAGCAGCTGCTGGATGGCGGAGCGGTGCTCGGCGATGCGCTCGCTCTGGATCACCGGCTCGGCGTCCCAGGTGAGACCAAGCCACTGCAGCCCTTCAAGGATGTTGGCGGTGTATTCCGGCTTGCTGCGTGCCCTGTCGGTGTCCTCGATGCGCAGCAGGAACTGCCCGCCCTGGCGCCGCGCGAACAACCAGTTGAACACTGCCGTGCGGGCCGTGCCGATGTGAAGGGTGCCAGTGGGGCTGGGGGCGAGACGCACACGCACCGCAGCTGCCACTGGCTCGATCTCCTTCGGATTCAAAACGGGACTGACGGGGCTCGAACCCGCAACTTCCGCCGTGACAGGGCGGTGCTCTAACCGATTGAACTACAGTCCCATGAGTGCCTGATGGCCCTCGCAGATAGGCCTTTTGGCCGGATCTGCGTCGCGTCGGCGACCCCAAAAGTATCCGTTGTCGCGGTGCCCTCCGTCAACCAGTCGGGGCTCCGGCGGCCGTGTTGCTGCTGGTGCGGGCGCTCGCGTGCGTGGTGGTGCTCTGCGGCGGCGGATATCCGTGGATATCAGTTCGCACGCTTCGCACAGTTCGCAGGGTTTCGCCTGGGCACCGCACGGCCCCTCCCCCCAGCCGCCGCCGCACACAAGCCGCCGGAGCTCGCCCGCGCCCGGATCCGAGCCCCATTGCGATTGCGCCCTCTGATCCCGTGCCGGCCCACACCCCGGCCCCCATCTCGGCAACGGTCCCGTTGATCGAGCACAAAAAAGCCCGCCTTGGGGCGGGCAGGGCACTGCATCACATCAGCCGTGATTCAGGGACGGAACCCAGCGGGTTCAATCAGGCGCACTTGGTTGCCACGGGCCGTGAATTCACGACCTTGGTCGCTCTGCACGACCACACGACCACCAGATTTCACTCGGATCACCCGGGCACGAACCCAGCCAAGGGCGGCGGATTCGAGAACCTTGACGACATCACCGGGCTGTAGATCCAACTCCATGTCCGGAACGTAGAAACTGCAGGGAGGGGACATCGAACGCGCCGTGGAGGACTTGAACCCCCGACATCAGGTTTTGGAGACCTGCGTTCTACCAACTGAACTAACGGCGCAGGGCCGATGTCCCCCCATTCCAGGAAGGATCCGGGGTATCCCGGACTTCCCGGCAGACCGACACAGAGCGTAACGGCCTGAAGGATTGAGGCTGAAGCGGCCTCAGCGATCGAAGCGCTGCTTGACGCGGGTGGCTTTGCCCACTCGGTCGCGCAGGTAGAAGAGCTTCGCCCGACGCACCTTACCGCGGCGCTCCACCTTCACGGAAGCCACCTGGGGGCTGTGCAGCATGAAGACACGCTC
>JBEGQE010000039.1:0-2864 GCA_041181145.1 Cyanobacteriota bacterium | reverse complement strand
TTCTTGGCGATCGACACCACCAGGCGCAGGTTCGACTGCACCATCTTTTCCTTGGCGCGGCGCCCGAGCATCAGGCGGCGGCGGAACTTCACCAGCGGCATCTCCACCAGCGCCGCCCACTCCTTGGTGTCGGGGTAGTGGCCGTGGTCGGCCTCGAACTGGGCCGCCAGTTCCTCGAGCTGCAGCAGGTCGGCGATCTTGCGGGCCAGCTCGATCTCCTCATCGGGCCGCAGCAGGCGGATCCGGCCGATCTCCTGCAGGTAGACGCGGATCGAGTCCTCGGTGTAGACGCCCTTCGGCCCCACCTTGATGCTGGCCAGGGCCTTGGCGGCCTTGCTGTCCTTCTCGCTCGCCTTGGCGTCAGCGGGCTCGGCGGCAGCGGCCAGCAGCTCATCCGCCGCCGCATCCAGATCCACGCCGTCGCCAGCCTGAACATCGGCCTCGCCCTTGGCTTTGCCCTTGGCAGCGGTCTTCGCCTTGGTGCCGGCGGCCTTGGTGGTGGTGCTCTTGGCGGCAGCCTTGGTGGTGGTCTTGCTGGCGCTGGCCTTGGTCTTGGCGGCGGCCTTGGCCTTGGTGGGGGTCACCTTGTTGGCGGCTTCGCTGCCCTCGGCGGCATCCGCTTCGGCCGGCTTGGCCTTGGCACGGCTGGCCTTGGGCTTGGCCACCTTGATCGTTTCGCCCGCGGCATTGGCCACCAACAGGATCTCGGGTGCCGGTTTCTTGGCGTTGGTGGCGGCAGCAGGGCTCATCGGGGTACGCGTCAGGGGGCGGTAGGGGTAACGGCTGGACGTGCGAATGTCGGTGCGGCGGGCCGTGCGCAGCGGGCAAGGGGAACGGGCACGGCGGAACGGGGAATGGAGGCCGTGGCCGCAGAACGGCCAGGCACAGCCCCCGGGGGCTGACCAACCCGCTGGCAACGGGCTGGTGCGATCACGGAACTGGAGTCAAGACCCGGCCGCAGCAGAGCGCTCTGCGAGAGCTGCGGTGCTGAACCGCGCGGATCAGGTCAGACCAGCCGGAATCGACGGGACAGGTCGGTTGAATCAGTACGCACGGGGACCGGGATGGGCGAAGGCCCGGGCAACGCTGTCAGGGGTGGTCGCAGATCGGGGGCGCAGGGGACCTGGCCAGCCTCGGGATCTTCCCTCTGGACGGAACCTTGCCGGGTTCCGACTACAGCCCTGTGGACTGCTCAACAGGCTCATCTTAAGAAACCCCTGTGAGCTTTGCAAGATTGGCGCCAGGCAGCAGCGGTGATCGAGGGGCAGCCTGGCTGCAGGTGTGGCTGGAGGCCGGCCGCGAGGGCCAGGTGTTCACCTACGCCAATCCCGAGGGGCTGCCGGTGGGCTGCGGCGATCTGGTGCGGCTGCGCCTGCGCGGCCGGCGCCACATCGGCCTGGTGGTGGAACAGCTGCAGGCGCTGCCCGCCAGCCTGGAGGGGCGCCCGATCCAGCCGATCGAAGCCATCCACCAGAGCGCGGCCGTGGATCCCCACTGGCAGGAGCTGATCGGCCAGGTGGCCGATGCCTGCCACACCAGCCGCTTCCGCACCCTCAAGGCCGCCCTGCCGCCCGGCTGGCTGGGCCAGCGGCCGGAGCGCGCCAGCGCCGGCCCCCGCCAGCGGCTGTGGCTGGAGCGGCTGGACGCCGGCCCCGCGGCGGGGACGCAGGACCTGAGCGAACGCCAGCAGCTGCTGCTCCAGGAGCTGGAGCGCCGCGGGGGCCGCGGCCCGCTGGCGGAGCTGCTGGCCGCCAGCGGGGTGAGCCGTTCCGTGGCGGAGGCCCTGGAGCGCCGCGGCCTGATCCGGCGCGAGCTGCGCCGGGAGGAGGGGGCGGCAACGCTGGGCCTCACAGCGCCGGGAAGCGACGGCCTGGAGCCCCCCCGCCAGCTCACGGCCGATCAGGCCACGGCCCTGGCGGCGATCGAGGCGGCACCGGCGGGCAGCGAGCTGCTGCTCTGGGGCGTCACCGGCGCCGGCAAGACCGAGGTGTACCTGCAGGCCGCCGCCGCCTGCCTGCGCCAGGGGCAGTCGGTGCTGCTGCTCACCCCGGAGATCGGCCTGATCCCCCAGCTGCTGGATCGCTGCCGGGCCCGCTTCGGGGCCCAGGTGGCCGAATACCACTCCGGCTGCACCGACGGCGAACGCATCGCCACCTGGCGGCGGGCCCTGGCGGCGGCGGACGCCGCAGCGGCGCCGCTGCTGGTTGTGGGCACCCGCTCGGCGGTGTTCCTGCCCCTGAATCGCCTGGGGCTGGTGGTGCTCGATGAGGAGCACGACCGCTCCTACAAGCAGGAGAGCCCGATGCCCTGCTATCACGCCCGCGATGTGGCCCGGCTCCGCCTGCGCGGCAGCGGCGCGCGGCTGCTGCTGGGCAGCGCCACCCCCTCCCTGGAAACCTGGCTGGCCTGCCAGGGGCCCGAGGGGCCCTGCCGCCTGCTGCAGTTGCCGCAGCGCATCGGCGCGCGGCCGCTGCCGCCCGTGCACCTGGTGGACATGCGCATGGAGCTGGCGGAGGGCCATCGCCGGCTGGTGAGCCGGCCGTTGATGCAGCGGCTGGAGCAGCTCAAGGGCCAGGGCGGCCAGGCGGTGGTGCTGGTGCCGCGGCGGGGCTACAGCAGCTTCCTGAGCTGCCGCAGCTGCGGCGAGGTGGTGCAGTGCCCCCACTGCGACGTGGCGATGACGGTGCATCGCCAGCGGGAGCGCTCCTGGCTGCGCTGCCACTGGTGCGACCACCGGGCCGAGATCGGCGATCGCTGCGGCCACTGCGGCTCCACGGCCTTTAAACCCTTCGGCGCCGGTACCCAGCGGGTGCTGGAGCACCTGGAGCAGGAGCTCGAGGGACTGCGGCTGCTGCGCTTCGACC
>JBEGQE010000038.1:0-3245 GCA_041181145.1 Cyanobacteriota bacterium | reverse complement strand
CGGCTTTCACCAGCTCAGAAAGGCCGCCGCAGAGCACGGCCTGCTCACCGAACAGGTCGGTTTCGGTTTCTTCCTTGAAGTTGGTCTCCAGGATGCCGGCGCGGGTGCCGCCGATGCCCTTGGCGTAGGCCATCGCCAGGCCGCGGGCATTGCCGCTGGCGTCTTGATGGATGGCGAACAGGGCGGGAACGCCCATGCCGTTCTGGTATTCCCAGCGCACGGTGTGGCCGGGGCCCTTCGGGGCGATCATCACCACATCCACATCGGCGGGGGGCTTGATCAGCTCGAAGCGGATGTTGAAGCCGTGGGCGAAGCTCAGCACCTTGCCGGCGCTGAGGTGGGGGGCGATTTCCTTGTCGTAGACGGCCTTCTGGAATTCATCGGGAAGCAGCACCATGATCCAGTCGGCCTTGGCGGCGGCATCGGCCACGCTGAGCACGTCCAGGCCGTCGGCCTTGGCCTTCTCGGCGGAGCGGCTGCCCTCGTAGAGGCCCACCACCACGTTCACGCCACTGTCCTTGAGGTTGAGGGCGTGGGCGTGGCCCTGGGAGCCGTAACCGATGATGGCCACCGTTTTGCCGTTCAGCAGGCTGAGGTCGGCGTCGGTGTCGTAATAGAGCTTGGCCATCGAGGCGTTCGGGTCTGGGCTGGGCAAGGATCGAGCTTACGCAAGCGCCCGCCAAGCCCCGTGGGTTCCTGCTCAGGCCGCTGCGGATGCCTCGGTGGGATGGGCGATCACGCGGTCGATCAGGCCGTATTCCACGGCCTCGGCGGCGCTCATGAAGTAGTCGCGGTCGGTGTCCTTCTCGATCTTCTCGAGGGGCTGGCCGGTCATCTCCGCCATGCTGCCGTTGAGCATGTCTTTGATCCGCAGGATCTCGCGCGCCTCGATCTCAATGTCGCTGGCCTGGCGCTGGCTGGTGCCGCCCAGGGGCTGGTGGATCATGATCCGGCTGTGGGGCAGGGCCAGCCGCTTGCCCTTAGTGCCGGCGCCCAGCAGGAAGGCACCCATCGAGGCCGCCAGGCCCACGCAGATCGTCACCACATCCGATTTAACGTATTGGATGGTGTCGTAGATCGCCAGGCCGGCGGTCACCGAGCCACCCGGTGAGTTGATGTAGAGGTAGATCGGCTTGGAGTTGTCCTCCGAGTCGAGGTAGAGCATCTGCGCCACCAGGCTGTTGGCGATGGCGTCGTTCACCTCGGAGCCCATGAAGAGGATCCGCTCCACGCCCAGGCGCGTGTAGATGTCAACCCAGCGCTCGTACTGGCTGCCGGGCAGGCGGTAGGGAACGCTGGGGGTGCCGATGGGCATGGCGGGTGCGGTGGTGGTGGCCAGGGCGGCTGGCCGTTGCTGGAGGAATCGAAGGAGGGTTGAGGCCTTCAGGAAGGCCCAGCTGGTTTCAGCTGATACCGGGATTACCGGCGCTGACGCCGGCACCGGCCGGCAGGGGGCTCGGCAGCTTCTGGCTGGTGAGCACCCGGTCGATCAGGCCGTACTCCACGGCCTGCTCAGCCGTGAGGTAAGTCATGCGGTCGGAATCCTTGGAGAGTTGCTCCACGCTGCGGCCGGTGTTCGCCGACAGCATCTCGAGCATGGTCTGCTTGTTGTGCAGCACCTCCTTGGCCCGGATTTGGATGTCGCTGGCCTGGCCGCGGGCGCCGCTGCGGGGCTGGTGCAGCACGATCGAGGCATGGGGCAGGGCGGCACGGTGGCCCTTGGTGCCGGCGCTGAGGATCATCGCGGCGGTGCCCATCGCCTGGCCGATGCAGATGGTGTGCACCGGTGGCTTCACATAGCGGATCGTGTCCGCGATGGCGAAGGCCTCGGTTTCAAAGCCGATGGCATCGCCGGAATACCAGCTGGTGCCGGTGGAGTTGATGTAGAAGAAGATCGGCTTCTCCGGGTTGTCAAATTCCAGATAGAGCAGCTGAGCAATGATCAGCTCAGTCACGTCGATGCCCATCTGGCGCTTGGCATCGTCGTCGCTGAATAGGGGCAGCCCCAGGTACACGATCCGTTCCTTCAGCAGCAGCGACGGCAGATCGGGCGGTGGGGTGCGCATCACGGCGGAATCGCCGTAGTAGGGAGCTGACACCGACATCCGCGGATCACTGGTTGGCGTGAAGCCGGAGCCTAGCGGGGGTTGGCGTTGCCCTGATCGCCTCTGGCGGCACGTTTTGGTGCGGATTTGCCCTTGCGGCTGCTGGAGTTGCCGCTGGGATCGGTGGGCATGCTGCCCCCTGAAGCCTCGCCGTCGCCATCGACCCTGGCGAACACCATCCGGCCGGTGGGGGTCTGCAGGGCACCGGTGATCGTCACCGCCAGGCGCTCGCCGCTGCGGCCATGGGCGCCATCCACCACCACCATCGTGCCGTCGTCGAGATAGCCCACCCCCTGGTGGGATTCCTTGCCGTCGCGCACGATCTTGAGATTGAGCTCATCGCCGGGCTGCACCTCGGGCCGCAGGGCGATCACCAGTTCGCTCAGGTTCATTACCTTCACGTCCTGGACCTCGGCCACCTTGGCCAGGTTGTAGTCGGCGGTGAGCAGGGTGCCGCCGGTATCGGCCGCCAGCTTGAGCAGCTTGTCGTCAACACCCGTGCCCTCGTAGCGGGTGGTGTTGACCACCAGGCGGCGGCCGTAGGCCTCGCGCAGGGCGCTGAGCAGCTTCAGGCCGCGGCGGCCCTTGCCCCGTTTCTCGGCATTGGCGGAATCGGCCAGGGCCTGCAGTTCATCGATCACGGCCTGGGCCACGATCACCTGACCCTCCAGCAGGCCGGAATCCAGCAGCCCGCGGATGCGGCCGTCGATGATCACGCTGGTATCGAGAATCTTGGCGCTGGCCGGCATCAGCACGCCATCGGCCACCAGCAGGGCCTCGGTGCTGTTGGGATTGAACAGCCGCAGCAGCGTGCGGCCGTGCACCTCGGCCAGGTTGTAACCCGACACCCCGAAGAACACGTTGGCCGCCACAGCGGCCAGGGGCTTCACCAGCACCAGCTCCCAGGGCAGGGAGAGGAACAGGATCGGCGAGATCAGCAGGTTGGCCACCAGCAGACCGAGGATCAGGCCCACGGCCCGGCTCACCAGCAGGTCGGTGGGCATGGTGCGCACCTGCTCATCAGCCGCCGCCGCAGCCGCTGGAACATCACGCCCGCCAGCAGGCCCACCAGGGCGCCAGCGCCGCCGAGGATCCAGCTCAGCTGCTCCAGGTTCTGGATGCGGATCAGCTGCTGCTCGG
>JBEGQE010000037.1:0-4287 GCA_041181145.1 Cyanobacteriota bacterium | reverse complement strand
GCATCGAGGGTTTCGGGCTGGTTGGTGGCCGCGAGAACGATCACCGGCTTGTCCTTGGCGGCGAAGCCGTCCATTTCGGTGAGCAGCTGGTTGAGCGTCTGTTCCCGTTCATCGTTGCCGCCCACCACGCCCATCGAGCCGGCACGGCTCTTGCCGATGGCATCGAGTTCGTCGATGAAGATGATGCAGGGCGCCTTCTTCTTGGCTTCTTCGAACAGGTCGCGCACGCGGGCGGCGCCGGCGCCCACGAACAGCTCCACGAATTCGGAGCCGCTGATGATGAAGAAGGGCACGCCGGCTTCGCCGGCCACGGCCTTGGAGAGCAGGGTCTTGCCGGTGCCGGGGGGGCCCACCAGCAGCACACCCTTGGGGATGCGGGCGCCGATGGCGACGTAGCGCTCGGGCGTCTTCAGGAAGTCGACGATCTCCGTGAGCTCGGCCTTGGCCTCATCCACGCCGGCCACATCGGCGAAGGTGACGCGCGACTCCTCATCGGGCACGTAGACCTTGGCCTTGCTCTTGGTGAAGCTCAGGGCCCCCTGGGCGCCGCCCATGCCGCTGCGGCGGGCGAAGAACTGCAGCACCAGGATGAAGATCAGTGGCGGCACCACCCAGCTCAGGGCGGTGGTGAGGAAGCTCGGCTTCTGTGGCGGTGCGGCGGCGAATTCCACGCCGTGCTCCTCGAGCCGCTTCGGCAGATCCATGTCGAAGATCGGTGTGGTGGCCAGCACCGTGGGGGCTCCTTCTGCCGGAGCTTCCTTGAGCTCGTAGCGAATCTGCTCCTGGGTGATGTAGGCCCGCCGCACGTTGCCGTCGTCCACCTGGCTGACGAACAGCGAATAGGGGACGCGGGGCACCTGCTGCATGCCCTGGTTGGGCAGGAAGCTGCTGAACAGCAACAGAACGCCGAAGCCGATCAGCACCAGATTGATGATGCCGAACCGCCGGTTCGGGGGCGTCTCGTCCTTGCGGATGGCCATGCGGCTCGGGCGCGTGTGGGCCCAAACTAAGGGCCTCGCCTGGCCCGCGCGGGGGTGAGAACCGAACGGTGGCGGCCGGCGCTGCCGGCTCCACTGTGCCAACCATGTGCGGCCGCTACGCCCTCACCACACCGATCGATCGGCTGCTGCCGCGCCTGCAGGGCACCCTGCCGGAGGCCCTGGTGCACCACTACGCCGCCCGGCCGCTGATCCGCCCGGGTGAACCGGTGCTGGTGCTGCGCCAGGAGCATGGCCGCAGCGCCGGTGCCCTGATGCTGTGGGGCCTGCTGCCGGAGTGGAGCAAGGATCCGCTGGCGGCGGCGCGACCGTTTAACGCCCGCAGTGAGACGGTGGCGGACAAGGCCAGCTTCCGCGGACCCTGGCGGCATCGTCGCTGCCTGCTGCCGGCCGATGGCTTCCACGAGAAGGGGCGCCTGATCCGCCGCCGGGATCGGGCCCCGTTCTGGCTGGCGGGTGTGTGGGATCGCTGGATCGGTCCCGATGGCAGCGAGGTGGAGAGCTGCTGTGTGCTCACCACGGCCCCCAATGCCCTGGTGCGCCCCCTGCACGACCGCATGCCGGTCGTTGTGCCCGATGGCCTGGAGGAAGCCTGGATGGCGCCAGCCGATGGACAGGGTCTGCGGGCGCTCGAGCCGCTGATGGCAGGGTGGGACCCGGGCGGCTGGGAACTGGTGGAGCCGCCGGCAGCCGATGGCACCAGGCAGCTCTCCCTGCTGGGCTGAAGCGAAGGCCTGCGGCGACCCGTGGGCGAATCGGGCCGGGGCGCCCAGAATCAACACACCGTCCTGCCCCGCACCGGCCTTGACCGTCTCGGCCTTGCAGCGGCGCCATCACTGCTACGGGCGGCTCCTGACCCTGTGCGTGCTGGTGATGATCAGCTTCGCCCTGCCGGGGCCGTGGAGCCGGCTGGCCGCGGTGGGCTACAACCTGCTGCCGCTGGTGATGATGCGCGGGCTGGATCGGCCGCTGGCCCCGATCCCCTTCGGGCCCTGGCCCCGGGCCCTGTTCCGCCTGCTGGGCTTCAGCGCCATGGCCTCGAGCGTCAGCTGGTACCTCACGCCATTGACCCTGCGGGGGCCCGGTGTGGTGATGCTGGTGGTGTGGGGCGCCTTTGTGGGCTGGAGCACCCTGCGGCTGGTGCGTGGCCTCGGCCATGAGCGGCAGGTGAGCGGCCGGGTGCTGATGGGGGCCTGCGCCGGCTACCTGCTGATCGGCCTCACGGCCGGTCTGCTGTTCAGTGCTCTGGAAACCATCCACAGCGGCAGCTTCAGCAGCGTGCATGGGCCTGCGATCGCCATGCCCCTGCCGAACGAGGCCAGCAGCCCTGCCAGCGCCCTGGTGTGGCAACTGAACTTCGTGCGGCTGAACTATTTCGCCTTTGTCAGTCTCACCACCGTGGGCTACGGCGACATCACGCCGATCAGCCCCCAGGCCCAGATGGTGAGCGTGGCGGTGTCGGTGATCGGCACGATCTATCTGGCGGTGGTGCTCGGCCTGCTGATCAGCCGCGCCACGGTGCAGGTGGAATCCGAGCAATCGCTGGGGGTGGTGCGTGTGGCTGAGCCACGGCCGGTTCGCCCCCGTTCCCGCCCTCGCCGGCGCCTGCGGCGCCCCAGGGCCGGCCGGGGCTGAGGGGAGGGTTCAGGCTCAGGGCCGCTGCTCCAGCCACCAGAGCAGGTCGTTGCCGAGGCGCTGCAGCTGATCGCCGCTCCAGGGTTCCGCCCCGTTGACGTCCGTCAGCCCCAGATCGCCGAGCGGCGTGCGGGCCGCCAGACCCCCCAGCAGCTTCGGCGCCGTCACGGCGGCGATCCGCTGCACGCAGCCCTGGCGCAGGGCCGCCGCCGCCAGCTCCGGTCCGCATTCCCACAGCACCTGGTTGCAGCCCCGCTCCGCCAGGGCCTCCAGCAGCGGCAGCGGCTCGCAGCGCTCCAGGGCCAGGCAGCTCACCCCCAGGGCCTGCAGCCGGGTGCGGGTCTCGGCCGGGGCGTCCGGGCCGTGGGCCACCAGGGTGGGGGCCTCGCGCTGGTCCCAGAGCTTGGCGGTTGCCGGCAGATCCAGGCTTCGGCTGAGCACCACCCGCAGCGGTTCCGGATGACGCCGGCCGCGGCTGGTGAGCAGCGGGTCGTCGGCCCGCACGGTGCCGCCGCCCACCACCACGGCATCGCAGCCGGCCCGCAGCCGATGCACCCAGGCGCGGGCCTCCGGCCCGGAGATCCATTGGCTGGAGCCATTGGGCAGGGCCGTGCGCCCATCGGCGCTCATCGCCCACTTGAGCAGCCCCAGCGGCCGGCCGTGCTCCACCCGGTGCAGGAAGGCCCGGTTCAGCTGGCGGGCCTCGGCCTCGCACACCGCTTCGATCACCTCCATGCCCGCCGCCCGCAGCGCGGCGATGCCGCGGCCGGCCACGCGCGGATCGGGGTCCGCCATCGCCACCACCACCCGTGCCACACCGGCGGCGATCAGGGCCTGGCTGCAGGGGGGGGTGCGGCCGTGGTGACAGCAGGGCTCGAGGCTCACCACCGCCGTGCCGCCGCGGGCGCGCTCACCGGCCTGGCGCAGGGCGCCCACCTCGGCATGGGGCAGGCCGGCGCGGGCGTGGAAGCCCTCGCCCACCAGGTCGCCGCTGGCACTGAGCACCACGCAGCCCACCAGGGGGTTGGGGCTGGTGCGCCCGCTGGCCAGAGCCGCCAGCTGCAGGGCCCGCTGCATCCAGGGGCGCCAGGGGTCGTTCATGCGCTCGGGGGGCGCCAGCTGGGCAGGCTGCGCCATTCGCCCACCACATAGGGCGGCACCGGCAGCTCCACGAACACGCCGGGCAGCTCGAGCCGCAGCGGACGGTTCTTGTGCAGATCGGCCAGCAGCGGGCTCAGGTTGAACTCGGCGGCGGCGTCCCGGCCATCGGCCGCCAGCTTGGGGTTGGCGGTGGTGATGTCGTCGAGCTGCCAGCGGCGCCGGCCGCCGTACACCACCAGGCTGGTGGGGTGATCGAGGCGCACCTTGCCGGGATAGCCCACGATCCGCAGGGTCACCGGGCCCCCGGGTGGACCGCTGCGGTAGGCCACGGCCTGCCAACTCTGGTAATCGAGGTCGCGCAGGCTCTCCAGGCTGCGCACCACCGCGGTGCCGTTCTCATCGGGGTGGGCATGCACCTGGGCCAGGGCGCCCGCGGGGGCGACCAGCAGGGTGAGCAGCGCCAGGACGGCGGCAAACAGGCTGTTCATGCCGCCAGGGCCTCCCGCTCGGCGCCGGGGATCGGCTGCCAGCCGGTGTGGGTGGCCCAGAGGGC
>JBEGQE010000036.1:0-3179 GCA_041181145.1 Cyanobacteriota bacterium | reverse complement strand
AGCGTCTTGGTCATGTGGTAGACGCTGCCCGGGCTGGCCGGGTGCAGGATCTCCTCTTCAAAGCGGGAGCCATCCGGCTGGGGGACCTCCACCTTGAGGTAGCCCTCGGGGATCGTGGCGCCGCGATGGGATCCGTAGCCGTAGACGCCCATGGTGCCGAGGTGCACCACGTGGATGTCGAGCCCGCTCTCAACGATCGCCGCCAGCAGGTTGTGGGTGCCGTTGACGTTGTTATCGACGGTGTAGCGCTTGGTGGCGCTGCTCTTCATCGAGTAGGGCGCGGCGCGCTGCTCGGCGAAGTGCACCACCGCATCGGGGCGCTCTGCCAGCAGCAGATCGAGCAGGCGCTGGTACTCATGGGCGATATCCATGTGCTCGAAGCGCATGGGCTTGCCACCCACCTGCTCCCAGGCCCGCAGGCGATCGGGCATGGTGGCGATCGGCGTCAGCGAATCCACCGCCAGATCGATGTCGATCTTGCGGCGGCTGAGGTTGTCGACGATCAGCACGTCGTGGCCCTGATCGGCCAGGTTCACCGCACAGGGCCAGCCACAGAAGCCGTCGCCACCGAGAACGAAAACCTTCACCGCTGGACTCCTGAACTCGAGCGAGCTGACCGGACGATCGCTCCGTCAGGGCAAGCTACTACAAGGATTCAGCTGATCCCGGCCGCCACGCCCACCATCAGCAGCACCAGCAGGCCGCCGCCGATCAGCAGCCAGCGACTGGCGCTGCTGCTGGCTTCGCCCGCCTCCATCACCTGCATGCGGGGCTCCTTGGCGAAGGCGTTCAGTCTGCCGCCGTCCTCTTCGGTGACCTGCATGGCCTGGATGTGTGTGTCAGGCGACGGTACGGGCCCCGCCAGGATTTGGCATGGCCCGCTGCGGAAGCTTCACACCGGCGTGGCCTCAGCGGCGGGGACCCCTTCAGCTGCCGATCCGGCCGGCGCTGGGTGAGCTGGGGCTGGCCTCGGCTCGCATCGGCAGTCGGCCGGCCCGGTAGGCGCTGCGGCCCGCCTCACAGGCCAGGGCCATGGCCCGCGCCATGGCCGGCGGATCACCCGCCAGGGCGATGGCGCTGTTGATCAGCAGCGCATCGGCCCCCATCTCCATCGCCTGGGCCGCCTCACTCGGCACGCCGATGCCCGCATCCACCACCACCGGCACCGTGGCGTTTTCAATGATCAGGGCGATGTTGGCGGCGTTGCGGATGCCCTGGCCGGAGCCGATCGGCGAGCCCAGCGGCATCACCGTGGCGCAGCCTGCCTCCTCCAGGCGCTTGGCCAGCAGCGGATCGGCATTGATGTACGGCAGCACGGTGAAGCCTTCCTTCACCAGTTGTTCGGCGGCCTCGAGGGTGCCGATCGGATCCGGCAGCAGATGCCGGCTGTCGGGAATCACCTCGAGTTTCACGAAGGTGTTGTCCTCCTGGCCGGCCAACTTGGCCAGCTCCCGCCCCAGGCGCGCCACCCGGATCGCCTCCTCGGCGGTGGCGCAACCGGCGGTGTTGGGCAGCATCCAGATCTGCGACCAGTCGATCGCTTCCATCAGCCCCTCGTGGCCGGCGGCCACGGTCTGCACACGTCGCACCGCCACCGTGACGATCTCGCAGGCGCTGCTGGTCAGGCTGGCCTGCATCGCCGCAAGGCTCGGGTACTTGCCGGTGCCGGTCATCAGCCGACTGCGGAAGCGGCGGCCGCCGATCAGCAGGCTGTCGTCGTCGGGGACTGCGTGGGGGGCGGCGGACACAGGCAGGGGGATGGCCTGCTGCGACCGTACCGCGGGGGCCTGACCAACGCGCTTTTGCCCCTTACCCTTGGCGCAGCTGATGACTGCGCTGTGATTCCGCTGCTGCTGGCTGCGATGCCCCTGCCGGTGGGCAGTGCGGTGCCCTTCCGCGAGCCTGCCCTGATCCGCCAGGAAATCCCTCAGGGTTTCGGCCAGCAGGTGCAGGTGGAAACCTTTGACCCGGTGGCCCGCGCTGCGGTGCTGGCCCAGCAGATGCCCCGCCAATGGAGTGGCACCTATCAGTCGTTCACGGCGGCGCCGCCCCTCACCGCCCAGCTCAGCATCAGCTCGGCGATCGCCCTCGGCCAGATGGTCGATGTGCGCGGCGAGATCACGATCGGCGGAACCACCATCCCGGTTCAGGGCAATCTCAACGCCAAGTCGGATCAGCTCGATCTGCTGCTGCTTGGGGAGAACAGCGCCGCTGGCCTCGAGAACGGCGGTGAATTCCGCGGTCTGCAGGGCTTCAGCCTCAGCGGCTGGCGCTCCCCCCGCTTCACGCACCCGGGTGGTCAGCTCGATCTGACGGCTCTGGTGGCGACACCCGCCTCGGCCCCTGCCCCTGCTCGGGTGATCCGCGGCCTCTGGTGAGGCCGGCTGGGCCGCTGGCGGTTCAGGCCGCCAGCTTGTCGAGCCGCTTCAGCCGCTTCTGGGCGGTGCGGTTGCCGCTGTCCAGTTCCAGCACCTTCTGGTAGGTGGCCTTGGCCTCATCGCCCTTCTGCTGCTTCTCCAGGGCGAAGGCCAGGTTGTTCAGGGCCACCGGGTAGTCCGCCTTGGCCTGCAGGGCGGAGCGGTAGTGGCGGATGGCGGCGCTGTAGTTGCCCTGGGCGGCCAGCGAGAAGCCCAGCGCGTTCTCGATCAGGGCCCGGGCTTCGGCGGGTTCGTCGGCGGAGCGCTTGGCAGCGCGCTTGAGGGTTTCGGTGGCCTGGTTGTAGAGCCGCTTGCGCAGCTGCACCGAGCCCAGTTCGTAGAGATCGGCCACCGACTGGTCGCCGCCGCGTTGCAGTGATTCCAGGCGGGCCAGGGCCGACTCATCGCGGCGGACCCGCAGGATCTGGCGACCAACAACAACGGCGGCACCGCTCAGAAGGATGAGCAGGCCGCCGAGGTAGGCCTGGGGAAGGGAGAAATCCATGCGCCCTACCTTGCCAGGTTCGTGGTCCGGATGGCTCAGCCCTTGGCTGCGCTCACCACGGTGGTGAAGCTGCCCGGATCGAGCACGGCCAGCTGGGCCAGCATCTTGCGGTTCAGCTGCACGTCGGCCTTCTTCAGGCCACCGATCAGGCGGCTGTAGCTCAGGCCGTTCAGGCGAGCGGCCGCGTTGATGCGGGCGATCCAGAGGCGGCGGAAGTCGCGCTTGCGGCGGCGACGGTCGCGGTAGGCGTTGCAGAG
>JBEGQE010000035.1:0-4486 GCA_041181145.1 Cyanobacteriota bacterium | reverse complement strand
CTCACCGACTCGCGCAGCCCTTGCGCCGCATGGCACCATCGCGCCCCGCTGCCGGGTGGGGACTTCAGCCCCCGAGATCCAACCGCTGGACGAGCTTCAGAGATTTGAGGGAAGACGTTCCGCTAAGCGCCTGGAGGCGCCTGCCGCTCAGCGCCCAGAGGTCTCCGCAACAGGCGATTTCGCAATCAATCGAGGGCTAAGAGGGCCTGGGAGAGGGGGCTCCGGATGGCCGGCCATCTCACATGCCATCTCACTTGGCCTTTTGCCAAACCCTGAAAAGTCAGTCGGGGCGACAGGATTCGAACCTGCGACCTAGTGCTCCCAAAGCACCCGCGCTACCAAGCTGCGCCACGCCCCGATCGGCTCACCATAGCGGGCGGGGTGGGGAAGAAGCCGCGCCGCCACTGCCCTGGCCGCGTCTCACTGGACGCCCACCCCCGGGCGACGGAACAGGCCATTGAGGTAGTGCTGCACCACCGCGGGCTCCTGGCAGCCCTGCTGGAACAGGAAGCCGGCCACGGCCGACTGCATCAGGCGGTACTGATCCCATTCGGGGTGGGCGCCGATGAAGCGGGCCATGGCGTCGAACAGATCCTCCGGGAACTGGTTTTCCACACTCACGTGGGGGGCCAGGGTGTCGGGGATTGCCGCCATTCCGCTCATCTCGCTTCTGTCCATCCATCACCCCACAGGGAGCCCCCCGTCGTCAAAGCGCGGTCTGCTTGTGAGACCAGATCGAGAAACTGTGGGACTCTCCTGTTTGCAGTCCCTTTGCGGCTCCTCGCCGTGGGCTTCGGCGCTTCCGTTGGCGGATCGGCGGGGCTGTCAATGGCCCCGCGCTTTTCCTCCGCTTCGGGGTGAAGGCCGTTGCTGGCGGCGAGTCTCGTGTTGGGCTGCTGTGGAAAAGCTGTGGAAATGTGGGCTGATCTTGCGGGCCTGCTCGCTCTTCAGGGCTGCTGATCGGTGGGCGCGCGTTGGCAAGCATTCGCGATCAGTGGGGGCTTCGGCCTCGCTGGCTGGTTGACAAGCCGGCCGGGAGGGCAGGCTCAGGTCTCACGCTCACCCCGCCTTGATCCACCTGGACCGTCCGGGCCTGCGGTTGTTTCATCAGCCGGGCTGGCTGCAGGCGCTGGGGATCGACACCCTGGCCCTGCGCCATCGGCTGGTGGAGACCCTTCCGTGGCAGCAGCCGGAGGTGGTGGTGTACGGGCGCCGCCACCCCACCCCTCGGCTCACCTGCTGGGTGGCGGATCCGGGATGCACCTACCGCTACAGCGGCCTGAGTCAGGCTGTCACGGCCTGGACGCCAGAGCTCAGCGACCTGCGCGATCGCCTGCAGCAGCTCCTGGGGCAGCGCATGAACAGCCTGCTGCTGAACCGCTACCGCAGTGGAGCCGATCGCATGGGCTGGCATGCCGACGACGAACCGGAACTCGACAAGCGGGCCCCGATCGTCTCCCTCTCCCTCGGCGTCAGCCGGCCGCTGCGCTTCCGGCCGCGCCCCGGTGATCCACTGGCCGCAGGCCAGCCGGCCCTGGCCATCGATCTGGCCGACGGCGACCTGCTGCTGATGGATCCGCCCAGCCAGCGCCACTGGCAGCACGCCCTGCCCGAACGCCTGCGGCTGCAGGGGGAGCGGATCAATCTCACCTTCCGGCGGATTCAGCCCAGCACGGCGATGCAGTCGATCTCCACCCGTGCCCCCTTGGGCAGGGCCGCCACCTCCACACAGGCCCGCGCCGGCGACACGCCGGCACCGAACACCTCGGCGTAGAGCGCATTCACCCGGGCGAAATCGCCGAGGTCCGCCAGGAACACCGTGGTGCGCACCACCTGCTGGGGGGTGGCCCCCGCCGCGGCGAGCACCGCCTGCAGGTTGGCCAGCACCTGGCGGGTTTCGGCCTCCACATCGCCGTTGCCCACCATGGCGCCAGTGGCCGGGTCGAGGGCGATCTGGCCGGAGCAATAGAGCACCCCGCCGGCCTTCACGGCCTGGTTGTAGGGACCAACCGGCGCTGGTGCGGCGCTCGTGATCACGGCCTCGATGCCCTGGCTGCTCATGGCAAGAGAAGATGAGGCGCTGAGCCTATGGCCGCCCTGCCCTGATGCGCCCTGAGTTGCCCCCTCCGGAGCTGCCGCTGCGGCCGCAGGTGGAACTCAGCGGTCTCTGGCATCGCTACGGCGGTCCGGCCGCCAGCGGCGACTGGACCCTGCGCGCCATCGACTTTCAATTGCAGCCCGGCGAGTTGGTGGGCCTGCTCGGCCCCTCCGGCTGCGGCAAGACCACCCTGCTGCGCCTGATCGCGGGCTTCGAGCGGCCGGAGCGGGGCATGGTGCGCATCGCCGGCCAGGAGGTGGCCGGCCCGCAGCGCTGGCTGCCCCCCGAGCGCCGGGGCGTGGGCATGGTGTTTCAGGACTACGCCCTGTTCCCCCATCTCGATGCCTGGCGCAATGCCACCTTCGGGTTGCGGCGCGGCCAGGACAGCAGCCGCGCCGCCTGGCTGCTCGAGCTGCTCGGTTTGAAGGGCCTCGAGCGCCGCTATCCCCATGAGCTCTCGGGTGGCCAGCGGCAGCGCCTGGCCCTGGCCCGTGCCCTGGCGCCGGGCAGCTCCCTGGTGCTGCTCGATGAACCCTTCTCCAACCTGGATGTGGAGGTGCGCCTGCGCCTGCGCGCCGAACTGCCCGGGGTGCTGGCCCGCTGCGGTGCCAGCGGCCTGATCGTGACCCACGACCCCGAAGAGGCCCTGGCGATCTGCGACCGCGTCGCCGTGCTCGAGGCCGGGCGCCTGCACCAGTGCGCCAGCCCGCGGCAGATGGTGGAGGCGCCGGCCACCGCCTTTGTGGGCCGCTTCGTGCTGCAGGGCAACCTGCTGCCGGCCCGTTGGCAGGGGGCGCGCCTGGCCACCGAGCTCGGCTGGCTGGAGCCGGAGGCCGCCGCCGCCGTGCCCCGCCCCGATCCCGCCGAGCCCCTGCAGGTGCTGGTGAGCCCCCTGGGGCTGGAGTTGTTCAGCGATGAGGCCGGCCCGGCCTGGGTGGTGGGGCGCGAATTCCTGGGCCGCGAATGGCTTTATCAGGTGCAGTGTGGTGACCTGCGCCTGCGTCTGCGCCTGCCCCTGGCGGCCGATTACGCCCGCGGCCAGCGCTGCCGCCTGCGTCTGCGCCCCGGCGAACGGGCGCGCCTGTTCCCCGGCGGCCTCAGCCTCTGCGCCGCCGCCGAGGTGCCCCAGGTGCTCTGAGGGGCCCCTCAGCCCCGCCAGAGATCCTTGCTGCCGCGCAGCTGGCGCAGGCTGGGCCCATCGGCCGCCCGCACGAACAGGTTGGTGGCGCGCTCCAGGCCGATCGTGCTGGGAATGGTGGGGGTGCCGGCGGCGCGTGCCGCCTGCACCGCCTGGAGCCGCTCGCGAATCGGCGCATCGCCGGGCGCCTGGGCGGCGGCCCAGCGCAGGTTGCCCTCGGTGTATTCGTGGGCGCACCACACCCGGGTCTGCTCCGGCAGGGCGGCCAGTCGCTGCAGCGAGCGGTGCATCTGCTCCGGGGTGCCTTCGAACAGGCGGCCGCAGCCGCCGGCGAACAGGGTGTCGCCGCAGAACAGCTCAGCCGGCTCGCCCTCGTGCGCCGCCTGCACCAGGTAGGCCAGGTGGTGGGCCGTGTGCCCCGGCACCGCCAGCACCTGCAGGCTGCGGCCGAGCAGGTGCCGCTGATCTCCATCCCCCACCCCATCGCTCTGGAAGGGGATGCGGTCGCGGTCGGCGGCGCTGGCGATCACCTGGGCGGCCGGCCAGCGGCGCAGCAGGGCCGGAGTCCCGCCGATGTGGTCGTGGTGGTGGTGGGTCTGCAGCACGGCCGCCAGCTCCAGGCCCCGCGCCTCCAGCCAGCGGATCACCGGTTCGGCCACGGCCGGATCCACCACCACCGCTGGTCCGGGGCCGTCGCCATGCAGCACGAACACGTAGTTGTCTTTCAGCACCGGGATCAGCGACACCCGGGTGGCGGGACTGGGCGTGGCGGGACTCAGCGTCGGCATCGTTACAGTCCCGGTTCAGACTGCCTTCCATGATCACCGTCGCGCTGGCCAAGGGGGCCCTGCTCAAGGACTCGGTGGCGCGCTTTGCGGCCGCCGGTCTCGATTTCGCCGCCGTGCTCGAGCCGGGCAATCGCCAGCTGATGGTGCCGAGCGCCTGCGGCCGCGCCCGGGCCCTGCTGGTGCGCAACGCCGATGTGCCGGTGTACGTGGCCTACGGCCAGGCCCAGCTGGGGGTGGTGGGCTACGACGTGCTGCGCGAGCACCAGCTCCCCGTGGCTCAGCTTGTGGACCTGGGCTTCGGCGGTTGCCGCATGAGCGTGGCGGTAAAGGCCAGCAGCCCCTATCGCCGCGCCGCCGATCTGCCGGCCCACTGCCGCATCGCCAGCAAGTTCACCCGCTGCGCCGAGGAGTACTTCGAAGCCCTGGATCTGCCGGTGGAGCTGATCCACCTGGCCGGCTCGG
>JBEGQE010000034.1:0-3824 GCA_041181145.1 Cyanobacteriota bacterium | reverse complement strand
GGATGCTGCGCTACACGAGCGGCGGCAACTTCACGATCCCCACCGTGGTGCGCGGCCCCGGTGGTGTGGGCCGCCAGCTCGGCGCCGAGCACAGCCAGCGCCTCGAGGCGTATTTCCACGCGGTGCCCGGCATCAAGATCGTGGCGGTGAGCACCCCCACCAACGCCAAGGGCCTGATGAAGGCCGCCATCCGCGACAACAACCCCGTGCTCTTCTTTGAGCACGTGCTGCTCTACAACCTCTCCGAGGACATCCCGGAGGGTGAGTACACCTGCGCCCTCGACCAGGCCGATCTGGTCAAGGAAGGCAGTGACGTCACGATCCTCACCTACTCGCGCATGCGCCACCACTGCCTCAAGGCGGTGGAGCAGCTGGAGAAGGAGGGCGTGAGCGTGGAGCTGATCGATCTGATCAGCCTCAAGCCTTTCGACATGGCCACCATCACCCGCTCGATCCGCAAGACCCACAAGGTGCTGATCGTGGAGGAGTGCATGAAGACCGGCGGCATCGGTGCCGAGCTGATGGCCCTGATCACCGAGCAGTGCTTCGACGACCTCGATGCGCGGCCGGTGCGTCTGTCCTCCCAGGACATCCCTACCCCCTACAACGGCACCCTCGAGAATCTGACGATCATTCAGCCGCACCAGATCGTTGAGGCCGCCAAGGCCCTCAAGGCCGGCCAGGTCTGAGATGGCACGCCAACAGGGCTGGTTCGCCCTCCTCCTCGCCCTGGCGATCGCCGCCGGGGCGCTTCTCGCCAGCTTCCCGCTGCAGCTCGGTCTCGATCTGCGCGGCGGCAGTCAGCTGACGCTGCAGGTGATGCCCGCCGGCAGCATCAAGTCGGTGGGCAAAGAGCAGCTCGAGGCCGTCAAGGACGTGCTCGATCGCCGCATCAACGGCCTGGGCGTGGCGGAATCCACTCTGCAGACCGTGGGCGACGACCAGCTGGTGCTGCAGCTGCCCGGGGAGCAGGACCCCAGCCGTGCCGCCAAGGTGCTCGGCACCACTGCCCTGCTGGAGTTCCGCGCCCAGAGGCCCGGCACCGAGCAGGAGATGACCGGCCTGCTCAAGCTCAAGCGCCAGGCCCAGGCCGTGCTCAACCAGAGCCGGGCCCGCGCCGCCGCCAGTGCCAACGGTCAGCCCCCGCCGCCACGGGCCGAACTGAAGTCCGAGGAGCTGGCCAAGGCCCTGCAACAGCTGGGCATCAGCGTGCCCGCCGGCGCCAGCGAGAGCGAGCAGCTCGAGTTGCTCCTGGATGCCGTGAATCGCAAGATCGTGGCCCTCTACGAGCCCGCCCAGCTCACCGGCAAAGACCTCACCGGTGCCGGCCGTCAGCAGCAGCAGACGGGCACCGGTTGGGATGTGACCCTCTCCTTCAACAATGAGGGCGGCCGCAAGTTCGCCGAGCTCACCCAGGGCATCGCCGGCACCGGCCGCCTGCTCGGCATCGTGCTGGATGGTCGCTCGATCAGTGAAGCGAGTGTGGGCCCTGAGTTCAAGCCGGCGGGCATCACCGGCGGCGGCGCCAGCATCACCGGCAATTTCACAGCCGAAGAAGCCCGTGATCTGGAGGTGCAGCTGCGCGGCGGTTCCCTGCCGCTGCCGGTGACGTTGATCGAGGTGCGCACCGTCGGCCCTTCGCTCGGTGCTGAGAACATCCGCTCCAGCCTGATCGCCGCCCTCTCCGGCCTGGCCCTGGTGGCCGTGTTCATGGTGGTGGTCTATCGCCTGCCGGGTCTGGTTTCGGTGCTGGCCCTGAGCCTCTACGCCTTGTTCAACCTGGCGATCTATGCCCTGATCCCGGTCACCCTGACCCTGCCGGGCATCGCCGGTTTCATCCTGTCGATCGGCATGGCGGTGGACGCCAATGTGCTGATCTTCGAGCGCGTGAAGGAGGAGCTGCGCGCCGGCAACACCCTGATCCGCTCGATTGATACGGGCTTCTCGCTGGCCTTCTCCTCGATCCTGGATGGCCATGTCACCGGACTGATCAGCTGCGCGGCCCTGTTCGCCCTCGGCACCGGCCTGGTCAAGGGGTTCGCCGTGACCCTGGCGATCGGTCTGCTGCTCAGCCTGTTCACCGCTCTCACCTGCACCCGTACCCTGCTGCGCCTGCTCATGAGCTACCCCGCTCTGCGCCGCAGCACCTACTTCCTGCCCGCCTCCCAGCTGCCCAGCGGCGCCGCCTGATCATCCCCATCGCATGACCCCCTCAGCGCCCGCACCCTCCCCCCGCTTCCGCATCAGCCGCCACCGCCGCCTGGCCTGGTGGGGGTCCGGTCTGGCCTGTCTGCTCAGCCTGATCGGCCTGGCCCTCTGCTGGCTCAACCCAGCGATCGGAGCCCCGCTGCGGCCGGGCCTCGACTTCACCGGTGGCACCCAGATCCAGCTGGAGCGTGCCTGCGGCGCTACCTGCTCGCCGCTGTCGGCGGCGCAGGTGCAGCGCCGACTGGCCGCCCTCAGGCTGCCGGCCGCCGAGGGCGGTCAGGCCGACGCGGCACCGAACCTGGCCGGGGTGGCTGTGCAGGTGCTCGATCAGGGCCGCTCGCTGGTGCTGCGCCTGCCCGATCTGGCGCCGGACCAGGCCACAGCGGTGATCACGGCCGTGCAGCAGGAGGCGGGCCCCCTCGATCCGGCCGCCACCTCGGTGAACACGATCGGCCCCACCCTCGGCGATCAGCTGCTCAAGGGCAGCCTGATCTCGTTGCTGGTGAGCTTTGCCGCCATCGCCGCCTACATCACCTTCCGCTACGACCGCATCTTCGCGGGCCTGGCCCTGCTCTGCCTCGCCCACGACGTGTTGATCACCTGTGGTGTGTTCGCCTGGCTCGGCCTGCTCTCGGGTGTAGAGGTGGATTCCCTGTTCGCCGTGTCGCTGATCACCGTGGCCGGCTACTCGGTGACCGACACGGTGGTGGTGTTCGATCGCATCCGCGAGCAGAAGACCCTGCTCAGCGGCTTGCCGATGGCCGAGCAGGTGGATGTGGCCGTGGATGCCACCCTCACACGCTCCCTCTACACCTCCCTCACCACCCTGCTGCCGCTCCTGGCCCTGATCTTCTTCGGTGGCAGCACCCTGTTCTGGTTCGCCGTGGCCCTCACGGTCGGCATCGCCGTGGGCAGCTGGTCGAGCATCGGTGTAGCGCCGACGCTGCTGCCCGTGCTCTCACGCCGCTGAGGCGATGGTCCAACCCGAGGCTCGCACGGTCCGCAGGCGCTGGCGTCCGCCCTTGGCGCCACTGGTGCTCGCCCTGCTGGCTCTGCTGGATCTGCGCGTGGAGATTCAGCTGCTGCTGGAGCATTTCACCTGGACCAGCCTGGTGATCATTCCCGGGGCCCATCCCCTGGCCACCGCCGTGCTGCTGCTGCTGCCCTCGATGCTGCGCCGCTGGCGCTGATCAGGTCCAGCGGTCCATCACCTGCTCCACCAGCACCCGTTGGCAGAGCACCTGCACCACCACCACCAGTGGCAGCGCCAGCAGCACTCCCGGCAATCCCAGCAGCACTCCGAGACACAACTGGGCCATCAGCGCCACGGTGGGCAGCAGGTTCACGGTGCGGCTGAGCAGGATCGGCGTGATCAGGAAGGCTTCCACGTTCTGGAGCACCAGCCGCAGCACCAGCACCTGCAGGGCCAGGGCCGGGGAAAGCAGCAGGGCCACCGCCAGGGGCAGCACGGTGGCGAGGGTGGGGCCGATGGTGGGTACGAAGGTGAGCAGCCCGCACACCAGGGCACTGAGCAGGGCCAGGGGGACCTTCAAGGCGGCCAGCCCGGCCCAGGTGAGCAGGAACACCACCGTGGCGGAGAGGGTCATCCCCGCCAG
>JBEGQE010000033.1:0-4462 GCA_041181145.1 Cyanobacteriota bacterium | reverse complement strand
GGCTTCAGCCCAGCGCTGCTGGCCGAAGCCGAGCGGCTGCTGGCGGAGGTGGAGGCCCCCCAGCCGGGCGATGCGTCGCGCCTGGATCTGTGTGCCCTGCACACCGTGACCATCGACGATGACGACACCCGCGACATCGACGACGGCCTGTCGCTGGAGCGCCTGGCCGATGGGCGTCATCGCCTGTGGATCCATGTGGCCGACCCGGGCCGCCTGATCGCCGCGGACTCGCCGCTCGACCTCGAGGCCCGCCGCCGCGGCAGCAGCCTGTATCTGGCCAGGGGCATCCTGCCGATGTTCCCCGAGGCCCTCTCCAACGGCCCCTTCAGCCTGCGCCAGCGGCAACGCAGCGCCGCCTGGAGCCTCTGGGTGGACCTGGCCGACGACGGCGCCGTGGCCGACAGCGGCATCCAGCGCAGCTGGGTGAAGCCGGCTTATCGCCTTAGCTACAGCGATGCCGATGAGTTGATCGATCTGGCACCGCCTGAGGATCCCGACCTGGCGGACCTGGATCAGCTGCTGCAGCGCCGCCGCCAGTGGCGGGTGGCCCGTGGAGCGCTGCTGATGGATCTCCCGGAGGGGCGGATCCGCTGCCGCGATGGCGAACCCGGCCTGGAGATCAGTGAACCGAGCCCGTCGCGGGCGCTGGTGGCCGAGGCGATGATCCTGGCCGGCGCCGTGGTGGCCTCCTTCGGCGTGGAACGGGGCCTGGCCCTGCCGTTCCGCAGCCAGTTGCCGGCCGATCTGCCGCCGCCCGCTGAGCTCAACGCCCTGCCCGATGGGCCCGTGCGCTACGCCGCCATCAAACGCTGCCTGAGCCGGGGCCTGATGGGCACCACGGCAGCGGCCCACTTCAGCCTGGGCCTGAGTGCCTATGTCCAGGCCACCTCACCGATCCGCCGCTATGGCGATCTGGTGGTGCAGCGCCAGCTGGCGGCGGCCCTGGAGGACGGCAGTCCTCTGAGCCAGGAGCAGCTGGAGGAGCAGCTGCAGACCTTTGAGGCCGCCGTGCGCGAGGGCATCGGCATCGCCCGCGAGGACCAGCGCCACTGGCAACAGGTGTGGTTTGAGCAGCACCGCAGCGGTCAGTGGCGGGCGCTGTTTCTGCGCTGGCTGCGGCCCCAGGACCGCCTCGGCCTGGTGCGGGTGGAGGAGCTGGCGATGGATCTGGCGGCCGAATGCCCCGCCGGCGTGGAGCCGGGTGCCGAGCTGTTGCTGCGGGTGCACCAGGTGGACAGCTTGCGCGATCAGCTGCGGCTGGCCTGCTCGTCGGGCTGAGCAGCCGCGTGCGGCAGCCAGCGCAGGGCCAGCAGGCGCTGCAGCAGCAGGTTGGCGAGCACCACCACGAAGATCAGCGCCAGCAGCGAGGCGCCCAGGTTCTCCGCCTGCTCTGGGGCAACGCCCGGCAACTGCCCCAGTTCGCCCTCCAGGGACAGGGCCAGGCCGAGGGAGACGGCGCCGGGCAGGCTGCAACAGGCCAGGCGCCAACGGTCCGTCGCGCTGAAGCGGGCGTCGGGCAGCGCCAGCCGAACGCCGATCCAGCGCACCAGGGGAAGCAGCAGCGCCAGCAGCAGGCCCAGGGGCAGGACCTGGAGGAGCGCCGCAGGTTGCACCGATAGTCCGAGCAGCAGCAGCAGGCAGTACTCGGCCGCGGTGTTGAACGGGTGCATCACATGGTGCAGCGCGTGCTGATCGAAACGCCGCAGGCGAAACCGCCCGTTCGAGAGCCACACACCCGCGCAGAACACCGCCAGCAGCCCGCCCCCACCAACTGCTTGCCCCAGGCCGAAGGCCACGAACGCCAGGGCGATCACCACCAGCAGCAACTGACGTTCAGAGCGCACCAGACCATCCACCAACCGCGATGCGAGCGCTCCCACCAACGAGCCGGCCAGGACCCCGGCCAGCAGGTGGCGTCCCACACTGAGGAGCTGGTCCGGCATCGGGCTGGCGCCGGCCGCATGCAATTCCAGGTGGGAGCTGTGGCCCCGAACCTGCAGCACACCCACCAGGAAGCCGAACACCAGCAGCGAGCCCACGATGCTCAGGGCCGTGGCGAACTGCTGGAGATGGGCCAGACGGGCATCGAGCCGGTGCTTCAGCACCTCCAGCTGATCCTCCAGGCTGCCGGTGTCCTGGGCGGTGAGACAGACGGCCGTGAGCCAGATGGCCGCCAAGGGCACAGCCCCGGCCAACCCCTGCAGCAGGGCGGCCGCCACCGCCACCTGGATCAGCAGGGCCAGCCCGCCCAACCGCAGGCCGACGCCCACCATGCCCCGGATGCGGCGCAGGTCGGTTCCGAGGCCCGCATAGAAGATCAGCAGGGCCAGGCTGACCCGATCCACGGTTTCCGCATGGCGGGCGCTCACGTGCATCACGGCCAGCAGCGGTCCCTGCAATCCCAGACCCACCAGCAGCAGGGCGGCGCCCACCGGCAGCCGCAACCGCGCCGCCCCGCGGTCCGCCGCCAGGGCGGCCAGAAACACCAGCCCCAGGGCCAGGAAGAATCCCTTCGGCAGCAGGGTGCCGGCCAGGTGGGCATGGCCCGCGAGCACGCTCATGGCTGGAGCCGGGACACGCGGATCCAGGGCCCCCAGGGATTGGCCACACCCGCCACGGCCACGGCACGGGGCCGCTCCTGGTCCGTCAGCCACTGATGGATGGCGGGCTCCAGGGTGATCAGCGTCCACAGCCCACCGCCACCCTCGAGCTGGAGGCCATAGCCGCCGGCGCCATCGGGCCGCAGCTCCCCCCGCCAGAGCTGCTCGCCGGGGTCGGCGGGTGCCTGGCTGGGATCGAGGGCCGCGGGCAGGCCGGTCAGGGCACCGGCAGGGCTGAGGCTGGATGGGTCGTCCAGTGCGGCCCGTTGCCGCTCGGCCCAGGCCGGGTGATGCCAGGGGGTGTCCCACAGCGGCGCCACGCCGGATGGGGCCAGGCCATCGTCAATCAGCGCCTCCTGCAGGATGCGCACCGGCAGTGCAGCCGGGATGCAGCCCCTGGCCACACACAACGCCGCCGCCGCGCCGGCGGCTTGGCCGGTGTTGAGGATCAACGGTTGCAGCCGGGTGGCGCCATTGGCCATGTGGCTCACGCTGGTGCCCTTGTCGGCCGCCAGCAGGTTCTCCACCGCGGCGCTGACCAGGGCGCCATAGGGCAGGCAGAAGGGCGTGCCGCTCCAGCGGCCGCCCCAGCGGCAGCTCTTGGGCGCCAGCGGCCAGTCGGACCCGGGGTAGTGGTGGTCGTTGGCGTAGTTGCCCACGGCGATCGAGGTCAGTGCGCCATCGGCATCGCGGGGCAGGGCCGCAATGGAGGCACCGGGCCCCTGGGGCAACAGCTCCTGCTCAATCACGGTGTGCAGGCCCACCAGGCGGCGGCCCTCGCGCCAGTAGGGCATTGCCGCCAGCGAAGGGGCCGGACTGCCGGCCTCGGGAGGGAAGCCCGCCCCCCGTTGCAGCCAGCCACCGCTGGCCTGCTCGAGGGCATCGGCAAAGCGCAGGCTGTGGGCCTGCATCGCGGCGAACAGCTCCGTTTCGGCCTGGGCATCACCGCTGAAGGCGCGATCGATCCCCTGGTGCCAGTCGTTGCCGTGCAAGGGCCAGTTCAGCATCACCAACCCGCCCGGCAGGCGGCCATAGCTGATCGTGCGTTCCAGCCCGAAGGCCTCAGCGGCCCGCTCGAATGGCGCCGGGAGCAGGGGCACGGCGGGCGGTTCGACCGGCAGGTGATCGCTGGCCATCTGGCCCAGCACCACCCAGGTGGGCGACTGGACCGGTTGCTCCTGGAAGAACGGCTCGCTCTCCAGCCGCCGGCGACTGGGGGCGCTCGGTTCGCCCCACTCTTCCTGGGCCTCCCAGCCCAGGCGGTACGACGCTCCCGCCAGGGGCAGCAGATCGCCGCGGTCGCTGCCATCGATCACCACGGTGCAGGCCACGCGGTGGTGGGCGGCCTGGTGCAGCACCCGCACCGCCCTGATCCGCGCCCCATGGCGCTCCACCTCCAGCAGCTGGCAATCCGGCCACCACAGCAGGTTGGGCAGGGCCCGCACCCAGTCCTGCAGGATCGCCTCGGCGGTGGCGGGCCGGTAGCCGAAGCAGCTCACCCAGTTGTGGTCGAGACCCTCGGGCTCCCGCCGGGCCAACTCCCGCAGAAACGCTCCCCACAGGCCCGTCTGCCAGGGGGTGAGTTCATTGCCATCGGGGCAGCACACCCCGGCGGCGCTCACCATGCCCCCCAGCCAGGCGCCAGGGGTGAGCAGCAGGGTGGTGGCACCGCCGCGGGCGGCCTGGATCGCCGCCGCCACGCCACCGCTGCCGCCGCCCCACACCAGCACGTCCACCGCGTCGGTTGGCGAGGTCATCAGCGGGCAATACCGGTCAGGGGCAGCCTGGCAGGGGATGCCGGCAGGGATGCCACCCCGGTGCTTGCTCCGTAGGATCCCGCCGATGACCAGAACCCTCACCAC
>JBEGQE010000032.1:0-3841 GCA_041181145.1 Cyanobacteriota bacterium | reverse complement strand
CATCAGGATCCGGCCGCCCTGCTCCGCCTCCAGGGCCTCCAGCAGGGCGAGGGGGGCGCGGGTGGTCTTACCCGCCCCCGGTGGGGCCTGCAGCAGCAGCGTGGCCCCGGCCGGCAGCTGCCGCACCAGCTCGGGCAGCAGCGGATCGATCGGCAGGGCAGCGCCCATCGCCTGCGTGGTGGTGGCTGGCGTCAGCGCACGTGGCGGGCGCCGTCCACCGGGTGGTACACCTCAGCGGTGGTTTCCTCGTAGACGATCGCCGGCAGGCCGGTTTCGAACATCGTCTGCAGCGCTTCCTTGAGGTAGGGGTTCCAGCCGCCGGTGCTCACCTTGCCGTGGCGCACGGTCCAGTCCCAGGTGCCTTGCAGGTCGCGGGGGATGCGCCCCTCCCGGTCGCGACGGGCCACCAGGTCCTGGGACTCCACCAGGCCCACCAGGATCGGCTCCTTGCCGTAGGCGGGGGTGAGGATCAGCTCGAGGCGCACAGGGTCCTCCTTCACAAGACGCAGCTGGAAGCGAGGCGGCAGTTTGATGGCCTTGAGCACAGCAGCTACAACCCGGGTTCTTTGCTCCACTCAGCCTCCGCCGATTCCACAAGCACCCACCGGTTGTACCAGCTGACGGGCCCCGCTGGCTTCAGCTGGGGTCGTTCGGCAGGGCGGGACGCTCGTTGTCATCGCTGAAGCGCACCGTCAGCAGGTCGTCGCGGGTGAGCTGGCCCTGGGCATCGAGCAGCTCGGGGTGGATCGTCACCCGGCCGGTGCGATCGCCGCTGGGCATCCGTTCCTGATCGCCTGGGCGGGGCACGGCGCTGAAGCCCCGCCCCATGATCCGGAAGGCTTGCCACAGCAGCGCCAGGAAGCAGGCCCCGTAGATCAGGGGCAGGAGCTTGGCGAACAGCAGGGAGGAGGTGGGGGGCATGGCGGCAGGGCCTCACGGTGCGGCGCACCGGTGCCTGCATCATCGCGCCAGCGCCGGCCCATGGGGGTGGAAACCACCACCGCGCGCCCGGCTTGGCGGCCCTGGCCTTTCTGCGTACGGTCGACATCCAGATCGAACCGATTCGAGCCATGGCCTCTGCTGCGATGCGGGTCCTGCCCCTGGCGCTGCTCACGGCGCTGGCCCCCCTCAGCCTGGCTGCCCCCGGTGCCCTGGCCCAGGTCCCCGCATCGCCGGCCAGCGGGGCGCTCTCCCGCCAGTCGTTCGTGTCAGCGGCGGTGCGCAAGGCCGGCCCGGCGGTGGTGACGATCGACACCGAGCGCACCGTGCGGGTGCCCGGGCGCCAGGGCCTGGGGCTGCCGTTCATGGATCCGCTGCTGCGCCAGTTCTTCGGGCTGCCCTCCGGCGGTGGTGCCATGCCGCCCTCCCAGCGCACCGAGCGCGGCCAGGGCAGTGGCTTCATCTACGACCCCAGCGGCCTGCTGATCACCAATGCCCACGTGGTGGAGGGCAGCACGCGCGTGGTGGTGGGTCTGCCCGATGGGCGCCGGGTGGAGGGCCGGGTGGTGGGGGCCGACCCGGTCACCGACCTGGCGGTGGTGAAGCTGGAGGCGGCCGGTCCCTGGCCGGTGGTGGGCCTGGGCAACTCCGAGGCCCTGCAGGTGGGCGACTGGGTGATCGCGGTGGGGAACCCCTTCGGCCTGGATCAGACCGTGACCCTCGGCATCGTCAGCAGCCTCAACCGCAATGCCGCGGCCCTCGGCATCACCGACAAGCGTCTGGCCCTGATCCAGACCGATGCCGCCATCAACCCCGGCAACTCCGGCGGTCCCCTGCTCAATGCCGACGGGGACGTGGTGGGTATCAACACCCTGGTGCGGTCCGGCCCCGGCGCCGGGCTTGGCTTTGCCATCCCGATCAATCGGGCCCGGCAGATCGCTCAGCAGCTGGTGAGCAAGGGCTCGGTGAGCCACGCGATGATCGGGGTGGGCCTGGAGCCCCTGCGCGACGCCAGCGGTGCGATTGCGGCCGGGGCCCAGGTGCGCACCGTCATGCCGGCCGGCCCAGCGGCGCGGGCCGGCCTCAGGCCCGGTGATCGCATCACTGCCGCCGATGGCGAGGCGGTGGTGAGCCCGTCTCAGCTCACCCAGCTGGTGGAGCGCAGCGGCGTGGGGCGGCCGATGGCCCTTCGGGTGGAGCGGCAGGGCCAGGTGCTGACCCTGCAGGTGACGCCGGTGGAGCTCGCCAGCCTGATGGGCCGCTCCTGAACGGCCTCTTTTCAGGCTGCAGCACACGGCTCAGCGGCTCAGCGCTTCAGAGGCCGCTCAGGCTTGGGGGGCTATCGAGCTGCTGGCGCATCACCCACTGGGTGGCGGCCTTCTGGCTGTGCCAGGCCATCAGCAGCTGCTTGGCCAGGTCCTGCAGGGCTTCCAGGTCGGCCGTGGCGTCGATCGCCCGGTTCATGCGCTCCAGCTCAAACTGCTGGCCGAGGCTGAGGGCGAGGGGGTCCGTCATGGCGACGCTGCGCTGGACGGATGAATGCTACGAACTGTTGCGGGGGCTTGCGTAGCAATGGCCACAAGCCCCTCTTGGGTTGTCAGCGTTTGCTGGCGTTTGGACTCAAAGCTGCTCCCGCAGGACTTCGACGCAGCGGGTCACGCACTCGCCGTCGTCGAGGGAGCAGGCGGTGATGCACTCGAAGTAGCTGCTCACGGAATCCGTTTCCGGGCCGCTGCTGTGCAGGAGGCTGGCGCCGCTGACGCCCATGCCCTCCCAGGCGCCGGTCTGCTGGAGCATGTCCATGGTGCGTCGCGTCAGGGGATCCTGTCAGCGTATGCACAGGCTGTGTCCAGGCCAAGAGAAATGAGTTCTCTTGCCTAGGGCTGTGTGAAGTTCTGTGGGCGGCGGCGCCGCCCGCTCAGGCCGCCGGGGCCTTGCGTGCTGCGGCCTTGGCCTTCTGCTTCTCGCGGTTGGCCTTGCGTTTGGCTTCGGCCGCCGCCGCCTGGCTGGCCGCCTCGGCCGCCGCGGCCTCCTCGGCTTTCTTCTGGCGGTAGTAGCTGTAATCGCCGCGGTAGAGCACCAGCTCGCCGTCGCGGATTTCCACGATCTTGTTGGCCACCCGCGAGATGAAGTAGCGGTCGTGGCTCACCACCAGCACGGCCCCCTCGTACTCGATCAGGGCGTCCTCGAGCATCTGTTTGGCCGGGATGTCGAGGTGGTTGGTGGGCTCATCCAGCACCACCAGGTTGCAGGGCTGCAGCAGCATCAGCGCCAGGGCCAGGCGGGCCTTCTCGCCGCCGCTCAGCTGGCCCACCTCCTTGAACACGGCGTCGTTGCTGAAGCAGAAGCTGCCCAGCAGCGAGCGCACCTGGGTCTGGGTCCAGTCGGGCACCGCCTCGAACATCGTGTCGATCACGGTCTTGGAGAGATCGAGCGCCTCGGCCTGGTTCTGCTCGAAGTAGCCGGCGATCACGTTGTGCTCTCCCAGGCCGGCGAAGCCTTCATCGGGGCTCTCGATGCCCATCACCAGCCGCAGCAGGGTGGACTTGCCGGCCCCGTTGGGGCCGACGAAGGCGATGCGGTCGCCACGCTCCACCTCCAGATTCGTGCCGAGGAACAGGATCTGCTCGCCGTAGCTGTGGCTGAGATCCTCGATGCGGGCAATCAGGCGGCCGCTGCGCGGCGCCGGTGGGAACTGGAAGCGGGGGCCGCTGACGCTCTCGATCGGCGCCTCGATCCGTTCCACCTTCTCCAGCAGCTTCTCGCGGCTTTTGGCCTGGGTGGAGCGGGTGGCGCTGGCCCGGAACCGGTCGATGTAGGCCTGCTGGGTGGCGAGCTCCTTCTGCTGGCGCTCGAAGGCCGCCTGGCCGGCCTCGCGCTCGAGTGCCTTCAGCTCCAGGTG
>JBEGQE010000031.1:0-39184 GCA_041181145.1 Cyanobacteriota bacterium | reverse complement strand
CCAGATCGCCGAGGTAGGCGCTCACCGCGGGATAGATCTGGGTGCGGGCCATGCGCACCGCCAGGCGGGCTTCCACCTCGATCGCCAGGCAGTACTGCTCGGCGTAGACCTCGAAGCGGCTCTCCAGCTCCACGGGGCTGAGCACGTTGAGGCGGGAGAACAGCTCACGGATCTCCGCACGCTGCAGCACCGGCAGGGCGTCAGCGGTGGTGCGCAGATTCTCCAGACCGCGCTCGTTCACGGCCTTCTCGTGCCACTCGCTCGAATAGCCGTCACCACCGAAGATCACGTTGCCGTGCTCGCGGGTGATGCTCTGCAGCACATCGAAGCTGGCCTGCTCCAGGCTTTCACCCTTGGCGATACGAGCTTCCAGCTGATCGGCAATCCAGCCCAGCGAATCGGCCAGCACCGTGTTCAGCACCACCAGCGGGCCGGCCACCGACTGGCCGGAACCGACGGCCCGGAACTCGAAGCGGTTGCCGGTGAAGGCGAAGGGTGAGGTGCGGTTGCGATCGCCGGCATCCTTGGGGAATTCCGGCAGGCTGTCGACACCCAGCTGCATCACGCCACCGCTGGCGGAGCTGCGCAGCTGACCTTCCTTGATCTGGTTGAACACATCCTCGAGCTGGCTGCCGAGGTACACCGAAATGATCGCCGGGGGAGCCTCGTTGGCACCGAGGCGATGGTCGTTGCTGGCGGTGGCGATGGCGGCACGCATCAGCGGGCCGTACTTGTGCACACCGCGGATCACGGCGCCACAGAACAGCAGGAACTGCATGTTCTCGTGGGGGGTGTGGCCGGGGTCCAGCAGGTTGCCCTGGGTGCTGTTGCCGATCGACCAGTTCACGTGCTTGCCGCTGCCGTTCACGCCGGCGAAGGGCTTCTCGTGCAGCAGGCAGCTGAAGCCGTGCTTCTTGGCGGTGCTCTTGAGCACCGTCATGATCAGCTGCTGGTGATCGGTGGCCACGTTGGCGGCCTCGTACACCGGCGCGATCTCAAACTGCCCGGGGGCCACTTCGTTGTGGCGGGTCTTGGCGGGAACGCCAAGGCGATAGAGCTGCTCCTCCACGTCCTGCATGAACACCTGCACCCGCTCCGGGATGGCCCCGAAGTAGTGGTCGTCAAACTGCTGACCTTTGGCCGGGGCCGCACCGAACAGGCTGCGGCCAGCGAGCTGCAGATCCGGGCGGAGGGCAAGGAAAGCGCTGTCGACCAGGAAATATTCCTGCTCAGCTCCGCAGCTGGAGTTGATCGGGGCGATCTCGGATTCACCCAGCAGGCGCAACACGCGTTGCGCCTGGGCATTCACGGCGGCGTTGGATCGCAGCAGCGGGGTCTTCTTGTCGAGCGCTTCACCGGTCCAGCTCACGAACACGGTGGGGATGCAGAGCGTCACGCCGTTGGGGGTGCGCATCAGCCAGGCGGGGCTGGTCACATCCCAGGCGGTGTAGCCGCGGGCCTCGAAGGTGGAACGCAGGCCGCCATTCGGGAAGGAGGAGCCATCCGGCTCGCCCTGCACCAGCAGCTTGCCGGTGAACTCGGTGATCGCACGCCCATCGCTCTTGGGCACGATGAAGCCATCGTGCTTCTCGGCGGTGAGGTTGGTGAGCGGGTAGAAGACGTGGGCGTAATACAGCGCGCCGCGGCTGGTGGCCCAGTCCTTCATGGCGTTGGCCACGGCATCGGCCACGGAGGCATCGAGCGGGCCGCCCTCACGGATCGTGCGCTGGATCGACTTGAAGACGCTGCGGGGCAGCGCCTCCTTCATCCGCTCGAGGTTGAAGACATCGCTGGCCCAGGTCTCCTGCAGGGGCGCAGGGGGCTGCACCGCCACCGGCCGGCGCCGCTGGATCGTCTGCAGGGCGGCGAAACGCTCGGCGCTGGGCATGGATGTTTGGTAACGGGTGGAACCATCCAACGCCCGCAACGGAGCCCTCTTTAGTATCAGCCGATACTGTTTTAAGACTTGCAGTCGCCCTTCAGATCGCCAGCAGCCCGCGCTCGGCGGTGCGGATGCGCAGGGCCGTCTCCATCGAGCCGGTGAACACCTTGCCGTCGCCGATCCGGCCGGTGCGGTTCACCGCCTCGATCAGGCGCAGCACCTCCGGCTCCTGGTGGTCGTCGAGCACGATCTCCACGCGGACCTTGCGCAGGAAGTCGAGCCGCAATCCGGGTCCGCTGTGCAGATGCACCTGGCTGCCCTGGCGGCCGAGCCCCCGCACCTCCGACGCCGACATGCCCGGCACCCCGGCCGCCACCAGGGCCTGCTGCAGGGGCATCAGAGCCTCGGGCCGGATGATCGCCTCAATCTTCTTGATCACGCTGGGGTCGGGGATGGGTGAGGACGTGGGGTCAGCCGGGATGGCGCACGGTGCGCCAGCTGCCGCAGGTGGTGCTCACCTCGATCCCGATCGCCATCGGCTCGGGGCGCTCGTTGCGGCCACCCACGGCCTGCTCCCACCAGCTGCGCGCGTCGCTCCAGGCGGCATCCAGGGAGTCGTAGAGGTCGTCGAGCACCGGGTGGGGCGCACCGCGATGGTCGATCAGTCGGTACTGGGGCATGGAACCTGAGGCTGATCGCAGGATCCTGGCCAGGGGGGGCGGCAGCGATCTGTCGCCACGACTGCCGTTTCAGCGGCCCGTGGCCAGGCTCCAATGGATCAGCAGCAGCAGCTGAGCCAGCCAGAGCACGGCGAGCCCCAGGGCCACGGCGGCGCGAGCGTGGGGCACCAGCACCAGCCAGACAATCCCATAGCTGAGGCTCACCGCCAGGCCGAGCGCCAGGGCCACGATCGCCACCACACGGCCCCAGCGCCGCCGGGCCAGCAGCGCCGCCGCCGCCACCAGGCCCACCACCAGGGCCGGCAGAACGGCGGCCAGGCCCACCACCAGGGTGGCGCCGGCCAGGGGGCCACCCTGGAGGATCCCGGCGATCAGCAACGGCAGCGCCGCCCCGTTGACCAGCAGACCCAGCCAGGCCAGGCCGCGCTCCAGCCGGGGCGAGCCAAGCATCAACAGGCGGCCGCGGAGTTGCCCGGGTGGCGCAGGGTGCGCCAGTCGCCCGAGGGGGTGCTCACCTCAAGCCCGAAGTGCAGGCAGAGCAGGGCGTGCCGCTCGGCCGGCGCGGCATCCGCGGCCAGCAGGCACTGCTGCTCGATCCACTCCAGTGCCGCCTCCTGCGCCGCATCGAGGCTCTCGAACAGCTCATCGAGCACCGGATGGGGCTGACCGTAGCCATCGGTGAGGCGGTACACGCGCAGCACCTCGGCCGGCGAGGGGTAGCCGTGGAACGAACGCAGACCAACCATGGGGCCAGGCTGACCCCTCCGGCCCCGCAGGCCCGTCTCCTTCACAACATCTGCAGGTGAGCGCGGCGGCCGCGGCGGTGTGCGCGGGACAACCGCCGCCCGGCATCAGGCCAGCTCGAACAGCAACAGGTCCGCGCCGGAGGCCGCCGCCGTGAGATCGGGCAGCGGTGTGCTGGGCCGGAGGCCCACGCCATCACCCCGGCGCAGGGGCAAGGGGGCCTCCAGCGCACCATCGATCAGCTGCAACCATCCGGCGCAGCCCTCCCGCAAGGGCAGGCTGAGCCGCTGGCCGGCCCCGGGCCGGGCGCGCCAGAGCCGCACCGCCCGCTGGATCGCCATGGCGGAACCGCTGCGTTCCGGATCCAGCAGCAGCGTCCAGCCGGCGCCGATCGCAAAGGGCTGCTGCTCGTAGACCGGCGGGGTGCCGAGGCGTTCGGGCTCGATCCAGATCTGCAGCAGGCGGCAGGGCTGATCGGTGCGGTTGATCTCGCTGTGCACCACGCCGGTGCCGGCACTCATCCGCTGCACCTCCCCGGCCCGCAGCCTCTGCCTGTGGCCCAGGGAATCGCAGTGCTCCAGCTCCCCCTCCACCATCACCGTGATGATCTCCATGTCGCGGTGGGGGTGCATGCCAAACCCGCAGCCGGCGGCGATCCGGTCGTCGTTGATCACCCGCAGCGGGCCAAAGCCCATCCAGGCCGGGTCGTAGTGGTCGGCGAACGAGAAGCTGTGCCAGCTGTCCAGCCAGTCGAGCTGGCTGTGGAAGCGCTCGCCGGCGGGGCGCAGCACGAATCCATCCGCGGCACGGGCCTCGCTGACGGGATTGACGGTGGAGAAGGACGCCATGGCAAGAGATCGAGCCTGAATGGGGCCAACCGCGGGGGCAGCAGAACCACCGGGGCATTCAGGTTGGCGCGCGGCCGCGCCTCAGCGCTGCAGACCCGGCATGAAACGGCGCTCGTGGTCGGCCCCTTTGAGCATGCGGTTCCAGTAGAGCCAGGGCAGCACCTTGGTCTTCACGATCCACATGCTCCAGCGCTCCTGGGTGGGATCGAGCGGGAAGGAGGGAACCGGCTGCTGGTCGTAGTTGAACTCGGCCATGATTGTCTTGCCGTAGCCGGTGATCAGCGGACAGCAGCTGTAGCCGTCGTAGGAGCCGCTGCCCTTGCGGCCTTCGAGCTGGGCCAGCAGGTTCGCCACCAACACCGGCGCCTGACCGCGCACGGCGGCGGCGGTCTTGGAGTTGGGCATGCCGCTCACATCGCCGATGGCGAACACGTTGGCGAAGCGCACGTGCTGGAGGGAGTGCTTGTCCACGTCCACGAAACCGCTGGCGGCCGCCAGGGGGCTCTGGGCCACCACATCCGGGGCGGCCATCGGCGGTGTGACATGCAGCAGCTCGTAGGGGATCACCTCCTGGCGCGGCTCCTCGGTGCTGCTGTCGGAAGGGGCGGCGGGCACCACGCTGAACACGGCCTCCTTGCTCTGCGGGCGCACCTCGGTGAGCACATGGCTGTAGCGGGCATCGATGCCCTTGCGCTTCACCACCTCGCGCAGCGGTGCCGCATAGGTGGGCACCCCGAAGATGCCGGGGGTGGCGGTGGCATAGATCACCGCACTGCGCGCCGCCAGGGCGGCATCACGCTTGAAGACGTCGTCGGCGAGGTAGGCGATCTTCTGCGGCGCGCCGGGGCACTTGATCGGCATCGGCGGGCAGGTGAACACCGCATTGCCGCCCTGGAAGCCCTGGATGCACGTCCAGGTGTAGGCAGCGTGCTCGCGGGAATAGTTGCTGCACACCCCGCCCTGGCCCAGGGCCTCGGGCAGGCCCTTGATCTTGTCCCAGCAGAGCTTCATGCCGGTGGCCACCACCAGCGCGTCGTAGCTCAGGGTCTGGCCGCCACTGGTGGTGACGCTGTTGGTCTCCGGGTTGAAGCCGGCCACGCCCTCACGGATCCAGGTGACACCGGCAGGGATCAGGTCGGCCTCGTTGCGCCGCGTCTCCTCCATCGAGAACACACCGCCCCCCACCAGGGTCCACCCCGGTTGGTAGTAGTGATCGCTGGCCGGCTCCAGGATCGCCAGATCGAGGGAGGGACGAAGCCGCTTGAGGCGAGCAGCCACCGTGATGCCGGCGGCACCTCCCCCCACGATCAGGATCTGGTGATGGGCCATGGCCAACGACAACCGGTGCTCAACCCCTGATCTAACCAGAGGACAGCGACTCCGCCAGGCCCACCCCCGAGACCCATGGGACCCATCGCTAACTCATAGTTAGTCCGACTTAGCGCGGTAACCTGATCGCAGTTCCGCCCGGGGCCCGCGCCCCCGAAGCCAAGCGATGGATCTCTCCAAGCCCGGCACCCACGCCAACCTCGAAGCCGCCTTCGGCGGCGAGAGCATGGCCAACCGCAAATACCTGTTCTTCGCGGATGTGGCCAAGCAGCTCGGCAACGCCGACCTGGCCCGCCTGTTCCGCGACACCGCCAACCAGGAAACCGAGCACGCCTTCGCCCACTTCCGCCTGCTCCACCCGGAGCTGGTGGTGGACGATCCAGCCGCCCTCAGCGACGCCGAGCGGCAGGCGATCCTCCGCCGCTGCCTGGAGCTGGCGATCGAAGGCGAAACCTACGAGTACACAACGATGTACCCCGAATTCGCCGAGCGGGCCCGGCAGGAGCGCGATGGCGGTGCCGAAGCGGAGTTCAACGGCCAGATCGCGGAATCGCGGGAGCATGCCGCTGTGTTCCGCAGCGCGGCCCGCAACTTCGGGCTGCTGACGCCGGTGGAGCACCACCACGCCGATCGCTACAGCGTGGCCCTGGAGGCGCTGCAGGGGAACGGCAGCGCCGGCGAGGCCGCTGAAGCGGTGGCTGGCCTGTGGATCTGCAAGGTGTGCGGCGTGATCTACGACCCGGCCAGCGGCGACCCGGACTCCGGCATCGCCGCCGGCACCCCGTTCGAGGCGATTCCCGACGACTGGACCTGCCCGATCTGCGGGACCCGCAAGGCCAACTTCACGCCCTATCGCCCGGCCGCCCTCCAGGCCGCCTGACGGCGCCGCGGCGCGGATCTAGTGTGGATTCGCTGACATTCCTGCCACGGGATGGCTCCTGACACGCCGCACACCCCTTCGCGCCGCCCCCTGCCCGATCCGACCGAGGGCAGCACCAGTCTGAAATGGGGCAGCAACGGCGAGCTCTCGCCGGTGGATCTGCAGCGGGTACTGGAGCGGCTCACCGACCCGACCCTCACCCGCTGCCAGCTCGACGAAACGACCTGAGCGGGGCAGCACCCGCCTGGCCGCTGGGCTTGCGGCTGTGTCCGGCGACACAGGCTGCCGCGCCCAGAATCGGGGCATGACGCACGATGCCCCGGCCGATCCGGCACGCCTGCTGGTGGTGGAGGACGACGACACCATCCGCGAGACGGTGAGCGAGGCGATGGCGATGGAGGGGTTCAGCGTGGCCGCCGCCGCCGATGGTCTGGCGGCCTGGCGACAGCTGGGGCAGCAGCGCTTCGATCTGGTGGTGCTCGATCTGATGCTGCCGGGGCTGAACGGGCTCGACCTCTGCCGCCGCCTGCGCAGCACCCCCAACCCACCGCTGATCCTGGTGGTGAGTGCCCGCGACACCGAAACCGATCGGGTGCTCGGCCTGGAGGTGGGCGCCGATGATTACCTGGTGAAACCGTTTGGCATGCGGGAGCTGGTGGCCCGTTGCCGGGCGCTGCTGCGCCGCCAGCGGCAACAGGAGCCGGCGGTCGAACGCCTGCCGGCCCAAGCCAGCGAGCTGCAGCACCAGGGCCTGAGCCTCTTTCCCGGCGAGTGCCGCGTCACACGCGATGGCCTGGAGCTGAAGCTCTCCCCCAAGGAATACCGGTTGCTGGAGCTGTTCATGCAGAACCCGCGCCGGGTGTGGAGCCGCGACCAGCTGATCGAGCAGGTGTGGGGCATCGACTACATCGGCGACAGCAAAACCGTGGACGTGCACATCCGCTGGCTGCGGGAGAAGATCGAGGACGACCCTTCCAACCCCGCCAAGCTGGTGACCGTGCGCGGCTTCGGCTACCGCTTCGGCTGAGCCATGGCCCCTGCCGAAGCCGTGAGCCTGCTGTGGGCCCTGGCCGCTGGCGGGGCCGCCGGTTGGCTGCTGCGCGGCCGGGGGGCGTGGCAACGGCGCCGGCGCCGCCTGCCGCCCGCACCCGGCCAGCCCTGGCCGCTGCCGAGCGAGCAGCTGCGCCAGTGGCTGGAGGCCCTGCCCCAGGGCTGGCTGGTGCTGGCCCCGGACGGCCGCCTCAGCGCCCTCAACCCCCGCGCCGAGCAACTGCTGGATCTGCAGCGCCAGCAGACACTGCCCGCCCTGGCCCTGCTGGGCCAGCCCCTCAGCACCCTTGAGCCTGGCGAGGACGTGTTGCACCTGGTGGCGCTGGCCCGGGAACGAGCGGTCCCCCAGCGCGGCCGCTGGCTGCGGCCGAGCGGCGACCTGGAGCTGCGGGTGCTGCCGGGCGGCGATGGCTGGGTGGCGGTGCTGCTGGAGGGACGCAACCCCCTGCAGCGTCAGCTGCAGCGCCAGGAGGCCTGGGTGGGCGATGTGGCCCACGAGCTGCGCACGCCGATCACGGCGCTGATGCTGGTGGGCGACAGCCTGGCGGCCAGGCTGGAGGGCCAACCCCAGGCCCAGCTGCTGGTGGAGCGGCTGCTGAAGGAGTTGCGGCGGCTGCAGGAACTGGTGAGTGATCTGCTGGCGCTCTCCCGGCTGGAGAACACGCCGGTGGCCGAGGCCAACCGCCAGAGCGCGGTGGACCCGCGGGATGTGCTGGGCAGCGTCTGGGCGGTGCTGGAGCCGCTGGCCAGCCAGCGCGGGGTGGGCCTGCGCGTGGGCCCGGGCCGCGATCAGGCGCGGCTGGCGGCGGTGGATCCGGCGCGCCTGCACCAGGCCCTGCTGAACCTGCTCGACAACGCCCTTCGCTACAGCCCGGATGGCAGCCGGATCGAGGTGTCGGTGGAACACCGCGACCGCTGGTGCCTGATCGGTGTGCGCGACCACGGCCCCGGCCTGAGCGGCAGCGATCTGGAGCGCATGTTCGAGCGTTTCTACCGCGGCGACCCCTCGCGGGCGCGGGCGCCACGGGTGGGCAGCGGGCTGGGCCTGCCGATCGTGCAACAGATCGCCCTCTCCCAGGGGGGGCTGGTGCGGGCCAGCAACCACCCGGACGGCGGAGCCCAGCTGGAGCTGCTGCTGCCGCGGGCCTGAGTCAGGCCAGGGGCAGGTGGCTGATCACCAGCTGGCGCTGATCATCGATCTGCAACCAGCCCTCCTCCCGCAGCAGGCCGAGCACCCGGGTCACGGTGACGCGGGTGGTGCTCAGGGCACTGGCGATGTCCTGGTGGGTGAGGCGCAGGTTGAGGCGCAAGCCCTGCTCACAGGGCTGGCCGTAGTCCTGGGCGAGCAGCTCCAGGAAGCCGCGCACGCGCTCCTCGATGCGCCGCAGGCCGAGCAGGTTGATCAACGCCTCGGACTGGCGCATCCGGCTGGCCATGGCCTTGACCAGCATCACCGCCAAGTGCGGCGTTGCCTCAATCTCGTCGATCGACAGACAGAGGAGGTCGCAGTCGCAGAGGGTGATCGCTTCGTAGAGGTCGATGTTGGTGAGCGGCTCGCCGAACGGTTCGTTGGGACCGGCCAGACCCAGCACCAGATCCTCGCCCTGCTCGGTGATGCAGCTCAGCTTCACCATGCCGCGTGTGACAAGCCAGAGGTGATTGCGCAGCAGCGGCACGCGGCTGCCTGCGGCCATGTGCACAAGATCACGACGCTGATAAATCTCTTCCAGACTGCTGCGCAGAGCGTTCTGGCTGCTGGGCGTGAAGACCATCGAGCCGTTGTGTGAAGGCTTGCTCGGAACTGTATGGAGCAGCACCGGAGGCCAGGCAAAGCTGCGGTAGTGCTTCGGTTAAGGGTTGGTTAGCCCCATCCGGTGGCGTCCTGGCTGGCGATGGCCCCCTGCCCGAATCGGGCCCCTGGAGGCTCAGCACCGCCAGGGGATCTCCGAGCCAGCGGCTCAGCTGCCGATCCGGACCACGGCGGCGCGGGACTTCTGGAGGATGTCGCCGCGCAGGGGCACGTAACCGAGGTTGTCGGCCAGACCCTGAGCCTTGGGGCCGAGCATGGCCAGAAACACCTCGCGCAGCTCACCGGCCTTGGCGCCGTTGCCCTTCTGGTAGGCCAGGATCCAGGTGAGCGTGGTGATCGGGTAGCTCTCGGCACCGGCGGGATTGGCATCCTCCCCGGCCAGCTGGGCATTGAGACGGATGCTGTTCAGGGCGGCCGAGCCGCTGCGGAAGCCCGGCTTCACGAAGGCACCCGAGCGGTTCTGCAGCGCGGCGGCGCGCAGGGGGCCCTTCACGAAGGCCTGGTTGAGGTAGCCGATCGAACCGGGGGTGTTGAGCATCAGGCTGCTCACGCCTTCATTGCCCTTGCCACCCACACCCACGGGCCACTTCACACTCTTGCCCTCACCCACACGGCTCTTCCACTCGGAGGAGAAGCTGCTCAGGGAATTGGTGAAGGCGAAGGTGGTGCCGGAGCCGTCGGAGCGATGGGCCACGCTGATCTTGCCCTTGCCGCACTTGAGCTGGTCCCAGGTGCGGATCTTGCCGAGGAAGATGTCGGCCGCCTGCTTCTGGGTGAGGCGCAACTCACAACCGGGCTTGTTGTAGGCGATGGCGATGGTGCCCCCCACAGCCGGGAACTGCACCACCCCACGCTTGACGCGGGCGGCTTCCTCAGGCTTGATCGGCTCGTCGGTGGCGGCAAAGTCCACCGTGCCGGCGAGGAACTGGCGCACGCCGGCACCGGAGCCAACCGACTGATAATTCACGCGAGCCACACCGCGGGCGGCCATGTCGGCAAACCAGCGCTGGTAGATCGGCGCCGGGAAGGTGGCGCCGGCTGCATTCAGGGCAGGGCCAGCGGCCAGGGCCGCACCAGCGGTGAGCAGCGCGGGGGCCGTCAGGCAGGCCGCCTTGCGGACCAGGGACATCACAAACCGATCAAAAGCAACGCTTAACCTTTAAAAAACCATCCACCCCTGAGTCGTTATGGAGGGGTTAAGGGCTGGTGAAGATCGGGTTCAGGCCGCAGGAGAGCGTGCAACGCCTCCCGCCCCAGCGGACGGTGCAGCGCCTCCGCCTGCTCGGACCACAGCAGCCAGCACTGGCCGCGCTGCTCGGCCAGCACGCTGCACAGACCAGGCACCAGCTGGTCGGCCGGACCATCGAGCTGGCGGTGCAGCGCCGCCTCAATCAACTGCAGGTCATTGAGATCCCCCAGCAGCTCCTGCAGGCGCCGCAGGCGGGCGATCCAGGGGGTGAAGGCCATGGGATCCAGCGGCTCCAGATTGCTCAGGCCGTAGCGCGCCCGCTTGATGCGCCGCCGCAACCGGTGCAGATCCGAGGTGGTGTCAGGGTTGTAGGGCCCGGCCGCCCACCAGCCGGGCAGGGTTGTCAGGCCGGCCAGCACCGCCTGAAGCAGCTCCGGACGCCAGGCCGCGAGGGACTCCTCCCCCATGGCGGTGAACCGCGGCGCTTTCAACCAGGCCTGCAGCTGGGCCAGCAGCTTCAGGTAACGGCGACCCTGCAGGGCGTCGGTGAGCTCCTCGAAGGCCAGCCGACGCTCCCGCCGCAGCTGCTTGAACAGGGGCTTGAGCTGATGACGCTCGCGATCCGTCAGCAGCGGCAGCAGCTGCTGATCCAGGCGCTGGCGCAGCACATCGAGATCACGGCTGAGCCCGAGGCGCCGGCCGATGCGGGCGATCCGCTCCGGATCAGCGGCATCCGGCAGCACCAGGGCCGGGGCGAACTGCTCGAGGGTGCTGCGCAGCCGGCGAAAACTGACACGCATCTGATGCAGGGGCTCGGGGTCCCGATCGGCAAGCACCTCGGCCTGCAGACCCACCAGGCGCGAGACACGCGCCGCGATCAGCGCCCGCGCATGCTCACCGCAACGGGTGTCAGGGGCGAGAACCACCGGGTCGGCCACGGTTCAGGTAGCGACTGACACCAATCTGCGCCCGCAACGGCAGCAAACGCGTTAAGCCAAGGTTATGGACTCTGCACGCAACATCGGCCTGAGCACTGGCGGAAAAGCCAAGGGTAATCAGCCACGGATTGAAGGAACGATCGGTGCCGATCCACCGTGCGCCGATACGCCACATCGTTAGCAGATCCAGGCCTAGATTGATCATCCATCAGACACCCCCACCATGCTGATCCGCACGAACAGTGGAAGCATCAGCTTCGTGGCGGGGTGCTGCTGGGTGAACGCGGTGAACCGATCCGCAACCAGCTCAAGCTTCCCCACAGCGCAACAGCCCGACCCAGGTCGCAAGGCAGTGTGGCTACAGAGGAAAACCCGCTGGAGCCATTGGATCAGCCGCGGGGTGGATCCAACCGGTAACCGATGCCCCGCACGGTGATGAACAGCTGAGGTGTGGGGGCACTGCGATCCAGTTTGCGACGAAGCCAGAGCACATGCACGTCCACGCTCTTGCTGTCACCGCTGTAGTCAGGCCCCCACACCTGCTCGATCAACTGCTCGCGGGTCAGGGCACGTGCCGGCTGCCGCATGAAGCACTCCAGCAGGCGGAATTCGCGGGGTGTAAGCGTCACCTCATCGCCAGCCAGCGTGACGCGGCACTGACGGCGATCCAGGCGGATCGGCCCCACCGCAAGCACGTCCTCACGGTCGCTGCCATCGCCACAGGGCAGGGCCGGGCGACTGCGACGCAGGAGCGCCCGGCAGCGGGCCACGAATTCACGCAGGCCGAACGGCTGCACCAGCACATCGTCCGCGCCGGCGTCCAGCAGTCTGGCCCGCAGCTCCTCATCGCCGGCCTCAAGCAACAACAACAGGGGCAGCAGCCGATGGCGACGACGCAGCGCTTGCACCAGCCGCACATCGGCCGGCACAGGGGGCTGTAACACCAGCAACCGGGGAGTCTCCGCCATGGAAGACGGGGGAAGCAACTCTTTCACCTGGGCCGAAAAGGGGCGCTGCAACACCTGAAAGCCTTCTTCCAGCAACACCTGCACCAGGGGAGCACAGGCATCGGGCGCCTCGGCCACGAACACCAGGCCGGAAAAAAAGGGGGGCCCAGCAAGGCCCCCCCGCGCTGCGAAAGCAGGCAAGGCTCAGGCGCCGATGCGGGCCACGGCGGCCTTGGCCTTCTTGAGGATGTCGCCCCTCAGAGGCACGTAACCCAGCTCATCGGCCTGGTTCTGGGCCGGACCCAGCAGGTGCAGCATGGCCTTGCGAATGGCGCCGGCCTTCATGCCGTTGCCCTTTTCATAGGCGAGGATCCAGGTGAGGGTGGAGATGGGATAGCTGTTGGCACCCGCGGGGTTCGGATCCTCACCAGCCAGTTCCGCATTGAGGCGGATGTTGTTGAGAGCAGCGGCACCGCTGGCCAGATTCGGGAGCACATACTTTCCAGCTTTGTTCTGGAGCGCGGCAGCCTTGATCGGCCCTTTCACGTAGCTCTGATTCACGTAGCCGATCGCACCGGGGGTATTGCTGAGCACACCAGCCACACCTTCGTTACCTTTACCACCCACACCCACGGGCCACTTCACACTCTTACCCTCACCCACCTTGCTCTTCCACTCGGGGGAAAATGCGCTCAGGGAGTTGGTGAACGCGAAGGTGGTGCCCGAACCATCGGAGCGGTGGGCCACGGTGAGCTTGCCCTTGCCACACTTCAGCTGATCCCAGCTGGAGATCTTGCCCAGGAAGATGTCCACAGCCTGCGTCTGGGTGAGCTTCAGGCCCTTGCAATCAGCCTTGTTGTAGGCGATGGCGATCGTGCCGCCCACAGCCGGGAACTGCACCACACCACGCTTCACCTTGGCGGCCTCCCCATCCTTGATGGGCTCGTCGGTGGCGCCGAAGTCAACCGTGCCGGCAACGTACTGGCGCACGCCGGCGCCGGAGCCGACTGACTGATAGTTGACCTGAACACCCTGGCCAGCCAGGCCGGCAAAGGCACGCTGATAGAAGGGGGCGGGGAAGGTGGCACCGGCACCATTGATGGTGCTTTGGGCGGAGGCAGAAGCGGCAACACCCAGGGTGGCCAGGGTGCCGATGGCGAGAGCCTTCTTCGCGAAGGTCATGGATGCGACCGAATTGGAGCACCCAACGTTTAAGCAGCGATCGCCCCCCGCAAGTTAGCGCTGGGTTAAGAGCTCGTGAACAGTTGATTGTGGAACACAGAAGCTTGTGCCGAGGCGCACATGGCGCCGGATGCGGCCTGCGCAGGAGCGCACTACCGGCACTGCGTCAGCAGGTATCAAAACAGTGGCTGGATGCAGAACGGTGGCCCTAGGTTGGTGGCTTGTTCAACACACCGGCATGGTTCAGACACTTGCCAGCTTGCACCCCAATCCTGGATGGGCACAGCTCCCTTCGGCCTCAGAGGCCAGCCCCACCAACACCACCGCTCCGATTGGGAAGCACTGCATCCTTGAGCTCTACGACTGCAGCCCATCGAAGCTGAACGATGAAGCCTTTCTGCGCAGCAGCATCACCACAGCCGTCCAACGGGCCGGCGCCACGCTGCTGCAACTGATCAGCCATCCCTTTGAACCTCAGGGGATCACGGGGCTGGCCCTGTTGGCTGAATCCCATCTCTCGATCCACACCTGGCCCGAGTCCGGCTATGCCGCCGTGGATGTGTTCACCTGCGGGGATCACACCATGCCGGAACGGGCCTGTGCAGTGTTGATCGAGGATCTGGAGGCCAGCCGGCACACCCTGCGCAGCTTCCGCCGCCAGACGCCCCTGAGCGTTGCCAACGAGGAACGCTGGGCCGGCGGTTAAGAGGGGCCTCCGCCGCGGTTATGGCACCAGCCGCGGCCTCCATGGCTCAGGAGCGGGGAGCCATCCCCGCTTTTTCATAGCCCTCAGCAGCAGGGGCGTGCCGGCACACGGCTGCAGACGGCAAGACCGGCCAGCCAGACCTGCAGCTGCTCAAGGGTCTGGGAGCGAAGGCTGTAGTACACCCATCGCCCCTGTTCGCGGGCCTCGATCAGACCGGCCTCGCGCAACACCCGCAGATGGAACGACAGGCGGGACTGGGCCAGGCCGAGTCGCTCGGTGAGTTCGCACACGCAGCGCTCCCCGCCCGCAAGGGCCTGCACCACCTCCAGCCGGATCGGATCCGCCAGGGCTTTGAGCACCAGCCGGGCCTCGTCGGCGGCCAGGGCGGGTGCCGCTGGATCCGCGGCAACGGCCACGGCGGTGAAGGCAGCGGGCAAGACAGGAGACCCCCGGCGGGAGCACTGGGACGCAACGACCCTAGACAGCCCCCGAGGGCACCACGCAGGCATTGCATCAACCTGCGTTGATTGATCAACTCTTCTTGATCTAGCCTCCGGCCGTCTGGCTGCTCACCCATGCGCATCGGCATCAACGGTTTCGGCCGCATCGGCCGCCTGGTGTTCCGCGCCCTTTGGGGCCGCCCCGACATCGAGCTGGTGCATGTGAACGAACCCGGCGGCGATGGCGCCAGCTGCGCCCATCTGCTGGCCTTCGATTCGGTGCACGGGCGCTGGTGCGAGGCGGTGAGCGGCGACGCCGACGGCTTCCGGGTGGGCGATCAACGGGTGAGCACCAGCCGCTGCAGTGATCCCACGGCCGTGCCCTGGCAGGCCGCCGGCGTGGAGCTGGTGCTCGAGTGCAGCGGCCGCTTCAAGACTCCAGACACCCTCAGCCCCTACCTCGAGCAGTGCGGCCTGAAGCGCGTGGTGGTGGCTTGCCCGGTGAAGGGGATCATCGCCGGTGAAGAGGCGCTGAACGTGGTGTTCGGCATCAATCACCATCTCTATGAACCCAAGCGACACCGGCTGGTGACGGCCGCCTCCTGCACCACCAACTGCCTGGCGCCGGTGGTGAAGGTGGTGCACGAGACCTTCGGCATCCGCCACGGCGCCATCACCACCCTGCACGATGTGACCAACACCCAGGTGGTGGTGGATGGCTTCAAGGGCGACCTGCGCCGCGCCCGCTCCAGCCTCACCTCGCTGATCCCCACCACCACGGGCTCGGCCAAGGCGATCGGCCTGATCTTTCCGGAGCTGCAGGGCAAGCTCAACGGCCACGCCGTGCGCGTACCCCTGCTCAATGCCTCGCTCACCGATGCGGTGTTCGAGCTCGAGCGTGCCACCAGCGCCGAGGAGGTGAACGCGGCCTTCGAGGCGGCCGCCAACGGAGCACTGCGGGGCATCCTCGGCTATGAGAGCCGACCACTGGTGTCGGTCGACTATGTGAACGACGACCGCAGCGCGATCGTCGACGGACTGTCGACGATGGTGGTGAACGGCACCCAGCTCAAGGTCTACGCCTGGTACGACAACGAGTGGGGCTACAGCTCACGCATGGCCGATCTGGTGTGCCATGTGGTGGCTCTGGAGGCGCCCTGATGCGGGGCCTCACCGCACTGCAGCAGTACGCCGTCGTCACGGCCAACTACTGGGCCTTCACCCTCACCGACGGCGCCCTGCGCATGTTGGTGGTGTTCCACTTCCACCAGCTCGGCTACAGCACCCTCGACATCGCCTTTCTGTTCCTGTTCTATGAGGCCTTCGGCATCGTCACCAACCTTGGTGGCGGCTGGCTTGCGGCCCGCTTCGGCCTGCGCCTCACCCTCTGGAGCGGCACGCTGCTGCAGATCGCGGCACTGTTGATGCTGGTGCCGGTGGCAGCCAGCTGGCCCAAGGCCCTCTCGGTGCTCTACGTGATGGCCGCCCAGGCCTTCAGCGGCATCGCCAAGGACCTCAACAAGATGAGCGCCAAGGGCGCGATCAAGGCGGTGCTGGCCGGGAGCACCGCCTCAGCGAAGCGCGGCGACACCTCAGCGGAGCGCGGCGACACCTCAGCGGAGCGCGGCGACGAGGAGCGCCTGTTTCGCTGGGTGGCGATCCTCACCGGCTCGAAGAACGCCCTCAAAGGCGTGGGCTTCTTTCTCGGCGGCGTGCTGCTGGCCGTGTTCGACTTCAACGGCGCCGTGGGCGCGATGGCCGCCGGCCTGACCCTGGCCTTCCTGCTCAGCCTGGTGCTGCCGGACGACCTGGGGCGGATGAAGGCCAAGCCCGGCTTCAGCAGCCTGTTCTCGCGCAGCGCCGGCATCAACGCCCTGGCTCTGGCGCGCTTCTTCCTGTTCGGTGCCCGCGACGTGTGGTTCGTGGTGGCCCTGCCAGTGTTCCTGGAGGCCAGCCTCGGCTGGCGCTTCTGGGAAGTGGGCACCTTCATGGGCCTGTGGGTGATCGGCTACGGGGTGGTGCAGGCCAGCACGCCGGCCCTGCGGCGGGCCTGGGGTCAGGACAGACCACCCGGCCCCCAGGCCGTCAGCTTCTGGGCGGCGATCCTCACGGCCATCCCCGCCCTGATTGCCCTGAGCCTGGGCCGGCAGGTGGGCCACCCCGGCCTGGCGGTGGTCCTGGGATTGGCGGCCTTCGGCGTGGTGTTCGCGATCAACTCGGCGATCCACAGCGCCATGGTGCTGCTCTACAGCGATGGCGAGGGCGTCAGCCTGAACGTGGGCTTCTATTACATGGCCAACGCCGGCGGGCGACTGCTGGGCACCCTGCTCTCCGGCTGGGTGTACCTGCAGGGCGGCCTTCAGGCCTGCCTCTGGTGTTCCGCAGGCCTGGTGGGCCTGTCGTGGCTGAGCAGCCTGCGCCTGCCGGCAAGGGCTTAACCCGCCGGCGGGGCCAGCGGGGTGAACAGCTCCTGGATCTCGCGGCTTTTGTCCGGGCAGAGCATCGGCACGTAGTAGCGCACCGCCGCCGATTCCACCTGCCCCACACTGATGCCGCGGAAGTCGATCGCGGCCCGCTCGTACTGGCTGTCGAGCTGCTGCTGAAGTCCCGGCGGCACCGGCGACTGGCCCACGACGGCACACAGCAGCTGCGCATAGAGGCGCGCGGCGCAGCCGGTGTGGCCGAAGCGGGGGACGCAGCTGTTCAGTTCCTCGGCGCTGGGGGCCGGAACGGGGCTGTCACCGGCAGGGGCAGGGGTCGACAGGGGCGGCAGCGGCGGTAACGCCTGCTGGCTGAAGCCAGCGGGCCCCAGCAGCAGCTGCAGGCCGCCGGCGGCGGCGGCGATCGCCGAACGGAGCCCTCTCAACGGGGGCCCGCCCCACAGGTGAGGCGGCGCTGGGCCTCGGCCTGGATCAGTTGTGGAGGGTCGCCGGCGCTGAGCAACGAGGGAGCCTTGGCCTCCAGCGCCGCAACGGCCGCGGCCCGCTGCTCCCGGGCCTGGGCCAGACGCTCGCGGCGATCCCGTTGCCAGATGGCATGGCGGCGGTCATCGCGCTCCTGCCAGGCCGCGTAGGCCTCGTCGTACTGCTCCTGCTCGATCTCCTGGTCGTAGATCGCCAGCCGGCGCTGCTCATCGGGATCGAGCGGGGCGGGCGCCGCGGAAGGCACGTAAGCCTCAGCCTCGATCGCGGCGATCCGCTCCTCGCTGCGGCGCAGGTCGTTGATCAGGGGTGGCAGCAGCTGGCGATCACGCCGGCATCTGGTCTCCTGGCTGCGGCGCTGCTGCTCGGCGGCCGCCTTCCGCTGCTCGAGGCGACGATCCGGAAACCAGCCACAGGCGGCAAGGGAACCGGCCAGCAGCGCCGCCATGGCGAGGGGCGCGGCACGGGCGAAGGGTGCTGCCTGGGCGCAAAGCGAAGCCTGGGCGCAGGGCGAAGCCTGGGCGCAGGGCGAATCAACTGCCCTCGACGCGGGGATCGCCGCTGGGCGGGTGCGACTCACAGGGGCCTGACCTCTGCCGACCATGTTGCCAGTGGAAAGACCCCATATGGGGGTAGCAAGCACCCGTCGATCCGCCGTAGGCCTAGGGCCATCGGAGCGCAGGCCGCGTCCATGCCCATCAGCAGCCAACCCAGCATCACGATCGGCGAGCTGGAAGCCAACTACCAGCTCTATTGCAAAGCCCTACGCATGCTCGTGGCGGAGCATCGCACGCTCAAGAAGATTCAGCGAACGGTGTGCTGGGGACGGCTGGAAACCCTGCACCACTGCCTGCCCCGTCAGTACAAATCGCCCGACTACCTCTACGCCCAGATCCTGCAACAGGCCAAAGTTGCCGCATGAGTGAAGGGCTCTAACAGCGGGGTCCTGACGTGAGCCCATGACGTTCAGGCCATGACGTTCAGGCCATGACATCAGAGGCGGTTGTGAGCTCGGCCCTGCTGCTGATCGCCGACCACGTGGCCGACCCTGCGCTGACCGCCCTGTGGATCAGCGAGACCCTGGCCATCAGCCCGGAGGACCTCGACGCTGCCTTCAGCGCCCATCGCCCCCTCAGCTGTGACATGAGCATCCTCAACCATCGCCTCAGCCGGCTGTTCGAACGCATCACAGCCGACCCCCACACCACGCTGGAGCAGCAGGTGATCGCCTGCGGACTGGCCTCGCTCGAGGCCGCCGATCATCACTTCAGCGCCTGTTTCGGCATCGATCTACACGCCTTTCATGCCGTGAGCCTGCGGGCGGCCGACGATCGTCAGTTCCGCCGCAGCCATCCCCAGCGCCGCAGCCTGATCATCAACGAGTGATACGAGCTCAGCGACCACCCCCAGATCCGCACACGGGCCCCCTGCATGATGAATAACGGACCCACCGAAGCGGTGGGCTCGATCAACGCTCAGGTCTGAGCGATGGACCTCACGCCGTATCTCAACAGCCTCAAGGGTGGCAACCTCGATGAGGTGCTGCTCTCGGTAGCGGTGAATGGCAAGGTGGCCCTGGCCGTGAAGGGCCGCTTTTTCCTGCGCTGCCTCTGCGACAGCTTCAACGAGAGCACTCTGATCGGCTGCGCCGTCACCGATGAGAGCAGCTGCCTCCGCTACCTGAGCAGCGAACCCTACGAGCTGCTGATCTGCACCGACTTCCTGGAGAGCGGCAACGGTTTTGAGCTGGCGCGCAAGGCCCGCAGCCTGCAACCGGAGCTCAAGGTGGTGGTGCTGGCCCTCGGCGATGCGATCCCGGTGGAATACAGCGACGCCGCCTGGCTGGAGGCGGTGGTGGCCGAGGCCGACTTCGTGGAGGACCAGAAACCCCTCGAGGCCGCCGTGATCGCCGTGATGGGCAATCACTCGTACCGGAGCCCCTCCCTGCGCTCCGGCCAGCTGCCCTATCTGAGCTGCCCACGCCTCACGCCCCGCGAATACGAGGTGCTCGATCTGCTGGCCAGCGGTCTCACCGACCGTGAAATCGCCGAGCAGCTGGTGGTGAGTGAGGAAACCTCCCGCACCTACACCAAACGCCTGCTCAAGACCCTGGAGGTGAGCAACCGGGTGCAGGCGGTGCTGAAGGGCATGCGTTGCGGAATGATCCAGCTCTGAGCCAGCCGCAGCCGCACTTTCCATACTGAGCAGGTTGTTCTGCCTCCTCTCGGCATGGTTCGCCAAGCCCTGGCCCTGCTCGCGGCTGTGCCCTGTGGGGCTGCGGCCCTGGCCCTGCCGCTGTTGCTCAGCGGAGCCGCGCCGGCCAGCGCCAAGGGGTGCCAGGCGCCGATGCAGGGTCGCTACGCGGTGATGGGCATGGGCACGGTTGGCAATCCATCGGCCACCACTCCCCAAGCGCGGCTTCTGGAGGAACGATGGCTCCCGGGAGGAGTCGTTGAGGGTCGCACCATCGAGCGCCTGGGCCGAGGGCTGCGCAGCGCCAGCTACCGCGGCACGGTGCGGATGGTGGGCACCTGCCTGGTGCGGGTGGAGCGAACGATGCCCTGGGGCCAGCAGATCTCCGAAGCGGTGGTCGACGGTCGCGGGCGCCCCCTGTACAGCCTCGATCGCACCCCTGGCACCGTGATCTCCAGCCGCTGGCTGCCGATGGCCGCGGGCAGCTGCAAGGCCAGCGATCTCAACGGTGTGGTGCTGAGCAGCCAGGTGGGACTGAGCTGGCAGCAGCCCAAGGGGGGCTGGAGCCCCAATGCGGTGGTGCAACGCGAGCAGTGGAGCGATGGCGCGGTGAGCGGCGTCGCCCTCTCCAGCTACGGCGGCGTCGGCGACACGGCGAGCTACAGCGGCAAGCTCACGCTCGATCCCGGCAGCTGCTGGGGCAGCCTGGTGGAACGGGACGCCAAGGGTGTCAAGTACAGCTACCGAGCCCTGCTGGTGAACGGCCGCAGCGGTGCACGCGGCTACCTCTACCTCCAGAGCGACCCCGACGATCTCACCGTGGGCTGGCTGGTGCGCGACTGAGGGCCGGCGAACGGTGAACCGTCCCGATGGAAACGGTTCTCCGGCCCTCCCAGCCCAGCCCACCGGCCCTAAACCAAGGCAGGAGGTCGGAGCAGCACCGCTCCGCAACGCGATGGCCGAGCAAGGCGAATCGGTGAGGCGGGTTCAGGCCGTGGCCACACCGGCTGGTCAGGAGCAGGCGGTGGCTGTGGTGAGCCGGGCGATCGACTATTTCGCCCGCTGGTATGCCGCGCCGATTCATATCCCCACCATGGCCGCGAGCCTGGGGGTGAGCCTGGAGATCCTCGAGGCCAGCTTTGAGCGCTTCCGCGGCCGCACCACCCATGAGGCCCTGGTCCAGTTCCGGCTGAACCGGCTGTGCGACGCCATCAGCGCCGAACCGGACGGACTGCTCACCGCCCAGGCGGAGGCCTGCGGATTCGCCAGCGTGCACCAGGCCAACCGCGCCTTTCTGGCCAACTACTGCCAGGACCTGGTGCAGTTCCGCAACCAGTGCCTGCGGGCCACCGCCTGGCGAGCCGCCCGTCAGACCGGCTGAACCCGGCCGATCAGCGCGGCCTGTGCAAACCCACGCCGGCGCAGATCCGCCAAGGCCGCAGGTGCCGTCGCCGCCGGCAGGGCCGCCAGCAGGGGGCCGCAGGTCTGCGGATCGATCAGCAGCTGCAGCTCCGCAGCCGACGCATGGCCCGCCAGCCGCACCGGCCCCTGGGGATCCAGCAGCGCCAGCGCAGCCGCATTCGAGGGGGCCAGGGAACTGGCGAAGCCCCGCTCGAGCAACGCGAGCGCGCCGGCGTAGCGGGGGATCGCGGCCGGATCCAGCTCCACCATCAGGCCCGGGCCGAGCATCTCGCCCAGATGGCCCAGCAGGCCAAAGCCCGTGATGTCGGTGCAGGCACGGGTGCCGTGGCGCGCCAGCAGCTCCACCAGAACGGATTGATCGCCCTGCATCCCGGCCAGGGCGGCATCGATCCAGGCTGGCCGGGCGGCACCGGCCATCGCGGCGGCAAACAGCACACCGCTGCCGATCGGACGGCTGAGCAACAGCACCAGTCCAGGCTCCAGCGGCCCCTTCGGCCAGAGGCGCTCCGCCGGGGCGGAGCCATTCACCGTGAGCGCCAGGGCCAGGCCGGCCCCATCGCGCCCTTCCAGGGTGTGGCCGCCCACCAGGGCCGCACCGATCGGATCGAGCACCGAGCGCACTCCGGCCAGGGTTTGCAGCAGCCACTCCTCCTGCAGCCGGGGCGCCATCTGCGGCAGGGTCACCAGGGCCTGCACGCTGCGCACATCGGCACCGCTGGCCCAGAGATCACTGCAGGCATGCAGGGTGGTGAGGCGGGCGTTGAGCCAGGGGTCGTCGAGCAGGGCCGGAAACCCATCGATGCTCTGCAGCAGGGCGGCGCCATCGGCGTCCTGGCCCACGAGGGCGGCATCTTCAGCCGAGGTGGGACCACCATGCAGGCGGGAGAGGGCCGAGGCCAGGGGCGCCGCAGCCACCTTGGCGGCGCAGCCGCGGCAGGCCATCGGCCCTGGGCTGTCCCCAGCGGCAGCGCCCATGGTGAGGGCGGGCTCGAAACCCGCCATGAAACGGCGATCGATGCGGTCTTTCCAGTGCCAGATCCAGCGGGCCGGACCGATCGCCAGGGGGCCATAGCTGGCCAGGGCGCGGGGCCGCGGGCGCTCCGCCGTGGCCAGCAGCTGCAGGGCCAAGGGCTGGGGGTGCCAGGGGCGCAGGGGCTGGGCGGGTTCCGCCAGGCTGCGCCGCAGGTTCTCCGCCAGCAGCGGCGCGGCGCGCACGGCCCACACCCCCGAAGGCGGCCGGGGTGCGGCGGCGATCACGGCGCAATCACCGCAGGCGAACAGGCCGGGATGGCCCTGCACCTGCAGGCTGGCCTCGGTGAGCACGCGGCCGCTGGGCGGATCCACCGGCAGGCCACTGGCGGCCAGCCAGGCGGGAGCACGGCTGCCGGTGCAGGCCAGATCAGCGGGTGCCGCATCGGGCACGTTCAGCTGCAGGCGAACACCCACCTGCTGCAGCAGCAGCCAAGCCCGGCGAGCGGCCTGCGCACCGAGGTGCAGGGTGCTGCCGCGCAGCAGCAACTCCACGGCAACCCCGCGGCCCCGCAGGGCCAGGGCCAGCTCGATCGCCGCGGCGCCGCCACCGCGGATCCGCAAGGGCTGATCCGGCCCTCGCTGCTCCAGCCATTGCAGGAAGGGCTCCAGGGGCTTCACCGTCTGCTCAACCGGCTGCAGCGGCGTGGGGGTGACGGCGCCCACATCCAGGCTGAGCTGATCGAAGCGCAGGGCCGGACGCTGCTGCAGATGCAAGGCGCGGCCATGGGGATCGAGCGCCGTGATCTCGTCCTGGAGGAAGGCCACACCGGCCCGGCTGCAGAGCTGGCGCAGGTCGATTTCGGCCTGCTCGCGGCGGTAGAGCCCGCCGACCACCCCCGGCACCATGCCCGAATAGAGGGCGGTGCTGCAGCGGCTCACCAACAGCAAGGCCGTGTCGGCTGGCCGCAGCTGCGGCTGCATCGACCAGCGGCGCAGCAGCAGGGCGTGGCTGTGTCCGCCGCCGGCGAGCACCAGCAGCCGGCGATTCACAGCACCATCAATCGATGCTGAGCTGACCGTCCGCATCCCAGCTGAGCAGGGAGGGCAGACCGCTCAGCTCGGCGCCACTGTCCACGCGCGCCACTCGCCGGCTGCCATTCACCAGGGGGATCAACCGTCCGATCTGCGCGGTGATCTGCTCGCTGGCCTGGTCGGGCACCTCGGGGCGGGACAGGGGCTCGACCATGGCTGGACTACGCCGAAGCGGTTCTTACCGCTCAGCTTAGGCAAGCGCCAGGACGGGGCTGGACGCCGGACGGGGAGGGAAGGGAGGGGGGCGATGGCCCTGGATGACTCAGGGCTCGCTGTACTGAACGCCGATCTCCATCATCTCCCCGAGATCCTGAACCCAGCGCACCACGAAGGGGCGCCTCTCCTCGCTGCCGGAGTGTTCGGGCAGGCGGTGCACAACCCCTTGGGCACCGGGAGCCAGGGAGAGACGTTGCGCCAGGACCAGGCAACAACCGCCCTGGCTGAGGTTGATCATGTCGGCCTGCAGGGGACGACCTGCAGCACCCGAGGAGGTGAGCTCAACACTGACGAGTTCCGAGGGGATCAGAACATGGCGCCGGGCTCGGGTTCTCCCGCGCGGTGATGGATCGGTTGCAGCATCCTCGGCGTCTGGAAGCGCACAGGATGCTGCTTGGCGGCTCTCGAGAGCCATGACGCCGACCCTCCTGGCAACACCTTGAAAGTCATCTCTAGCACGCAGCCAACGCGCTCGCCACAACCGTTCAGGGCAACCACTCACGGCGAGGTTCGATGCGGCAGAGCCAGGTGACCAGCGCCCCCAGCAGAGAGGAGCAGGCCAGGCCCTCCAGTACCGCTGCCGCGCCCCAGCGCGGCAGCAGAACGGGCAGCCCCAGGGCGGTGAGCACGGCGGCCAGCTTGCCGGCTGCCGCGGCGACGCCGGCCCCGAGCCCGCGGATGGGTGTGGGGAACAGCTCACCGGCCAGCAGATAGGTCTGGGTGTTGGGGCCGAGATTGGTCATGAACTGGAACAGCAGCAGACCGATCACCAGCTGCGGGATCTGCACAGGTCCGGAGGCTCCGCCCACGCCCGATGCCGCCAGCAGCAGGCCAGCCGCGCAGCCCAGGAAGCCGCCGATCTGCAGCGGCAGGCGTCCGCAGCGATCGGTACCGGCAATGGCCACGGCACACCCGCCCAGCAGAGCCAGATCAATCAGCAGGCTGGCGCGCGCCTCAGCCGGGACATCAGTCCCGCCGAGGGCACCAGCCAGCAGCAACGGCAGAAAGATGCCGATGCCATAGGTGCCCAGGTCCTGCAGAAACCAGGGCACCGCCGCCAGGGTGGTGGCGCGGCGCCAGCGGGGGGACGCCAGCTCGCCGAGCGCTTCGGTCCAGCGCTCCTCCGCCAGGGCCAGGGATTCCGAGCCCGCTGGCAAGGGCAGCAGCCGCAGCCCGGGACGCTCCAGCAACCTCCCGAGGGCCTGCTCCGCAGCCGCCCGCTGCCCGCGGCAGAGCAACCACTGGCTGCTCTCCGGCAGCTGCCAGCGCAGCACGGCCAGCAGCAGCACCGGCAGGATCGGCCCCAGGTAGAGGAGGCGCCAGGCCCCGGGATGGGGCAGCGCCCGCAGCACCAGCGCCGCCAGGGCCGTGCCGCTCACCACCCCCAGGGCCTGGAAGCTGAACGCCCCCAGCACCAATCGCCCGCGCAGCGCAGCCGGGATGCTCTCGGTGATCACCAGGTGCGCCGTGGGGTAATCGGCGCCGAGGGCCAGGCCAACGATCAGCAGGCCGGCGATCAGCCAGCCGACGTTGGCACTCAGCCCCGCCAGCAGCAGCCCCACCACCAGCAGGGCCATCTCAGCGATGAACACCGGCCGGCGGCCCCAGCGATCCGCCAGTTCCCCGAACGCCAGCGACCCCACCAGGATCCCGAACAGGCTCGCGGCCGCCACCGCTCCCCGCTGCAGCGGGCCGATCGCGAACGGTTGCTCCAGCAGCGGCAGCACCAGGCCGCCGATGAACACGATCACCCCCTCGAGAAACTTGCCCGCTGCCGCCAGGGCCCACACCAGCCACTGGGTGCGGCTGAGGGGCCCCTGGGCCAGGTGCGCCTCCAACGAGAGCGCGGCGCCCCCGGCGGCCGGCACAGCCCCGATCACACCTCCCAGCGGGTGAGACGCCACTCCAGCAGCCGCAGAACCCGGGCTGCCACGGCGGTGAGCAGCAGGTACATCAGGCCCACCGCCGCATAGACCTCAAAGGCGCGGTAGGTGGTGGCCACCACCAGCTGCCCCTGGCGGAACAGTTCGTCAAAGCCGATCACCGCCGCCAGGCTGGTGTCCTTGATCAGGGTGATGAACTCATTGCCCAGCGGCGGCAGCACCCGCTGCAGCGCCTGGGGCAGCACCACGTGGCGCAGGCGCGGCCAGCGGCGCAGGCCGAGGGCATCGGCGGCCTGCCATTGGCCCTTGTCGATCGAGGCGATGCCGGCGCGCAGGGTTTCGGCCATGTAGGCCGAATGGTTGCAGCTCAGGGCCGCGACGGCAGCCACGAAGGGCGGCAGGCGCAGGGGCATCCCGAGGCTCTGGCAGAGGGCGGGCAGGCCGAAATAGATCAGGAACAGCTGCACCAGCAACGGCGTGCCGCGCAGGCCGTTGATCACCGCCCTGGCGCTCTGGCGCTGCCAGGGGGCTCCGGCCATCAGCGCCAGGGTGAGCAGAGCCGCCAGCACACTGCCCAGCACAAAGGCGCTGAACGTGAGGGCCAGGGTGACCAGGGCGCCGCGGCTGAGGTTGCGCAGCAGCAGCAACGGATCGAGACCAACGGCCCTGCTGCGCCCCTCCAGCTGGGGTGCCACCGCCGGCAGGGGCGCGGGATCGCGACCGAACCAGCGGCGATGCAGGGCAGCCAGGCGGCCGTCGTTGATCAGGCTGGTGAGCCCCCGGTTCACGGGATCACGCAGCGCTGACCCCTGCGGAAAGGCGATGCCGTAGTAGTCGAAGGTGAGCGGTTGGCTGGAGATGCGCAGGGTGTCGAGCTTGCGCTGGCGGATCGCGTAGAGCGTGGCCGGCAGGTCGTTGACGTAGGCCTCCACCTGCCCGTTGAGCAAGGCCTGCAGGGCGAGGGGCGCCGAGTCGTAGCTGGACACCTGGGCCCCGCGGATGCGCCCCACAGCCAGGGCACCGGTGCTGCCGATCTGCACGGCCACACGGCGGCCGGCCAGCGCGTCGAGACTGGCGATGCTGGGACCATCCCGCTGCACCACCACGCCCAGGCCAGCCGGGAAGTAGGGCCGGCTGAAGTCCACGCTCTCGGCCCGCTGGGCCGTGATCGTCATCGCACTGATCGCCATATCGACCCGGCCGGCGCGCAGGGCCGGGATCAGGCCGTCAAACGGCAGGGTCACGAAGCGCACGCTGCGCCCCTGGCTGCTGGCCACCGCCCGGATCAGCTCCACATCGAAGCCTTCGAGGGCACCATCCCCCGCCCGCACCATCTCAAACGGGGCGTAGGTGGGATCGGTGGCCACCACCCAGGGCTGCGAGGCCGGGGCGCCGGGCATCAGGGCCAGGCCCAGCACCAGGCTGAGCAGCACCCCGAGAACGGCGGCGCCAGCCCGCTTCAGCGAAGAACGCATGGCGGTGCCCTCAGCCGATCTGGCGCAGGAACTGGCGGCTGCGCTCGTGCTGGGGGTTGGTGAAGAACTGCTCCGGCGGCGCCTGCTCCACCACCTGGCCCTCGGCCATCAGCACCACCCGGCTGGCCACCTGGCGGGCGAAGCGCACTTCGTGGGTCACCACCACCATCGTCATGCCGCCCTCGGCCAGCTCCTGCATCACCTCCAGCACCTCGTGCACCAGCTCCGGATCCAGGGCGCTGGTGGGCTCATCGAACAGCATGATCCGCGGTTCCATGCAGAGCGATCGGGCGATCGCCACGCGCTGCTGCTGGCCGCCGGAAAGCTGCCCGGGGTACTTGCGGGCCTGCTCGTGGATGCCCACCCGCTCCAGCAGCTCGAGGGCCTGGCGTTCCACCTCCGCCTTGGGCCGCTTGCGCACCAGCACCGGGGCGAGGGTGAGGTTCTCCAGCACCGTGAGGTGCGGGAAGAGGTTGAACTGCTGAAACACCATGCCCACCTCCCGGCGGATGGCATCGATGTGGCGTACATCGTTGGAGAGGGCGATGCCATCCACGGTGATCGACCCCTTCTGAAAATCCTCCAGGGCATTGAAGGTGCGGATGAAGGTGCTTTTGCCCGATCCCGAGGGGCCCATGATCACCACCACCTCGCCCTGGTGCACCGTCAGGTCGGCACCGCGCAGGGCATGGAAGCCGTTGGGGTACCACTTCTCAACGGCGCGGGCCTCGATCATCAGGGGGCTGCCGGTCATGCCTTCGCAGGGGTGTGGGAGGTGTTGAGACGGGTTTCCAGGGCGCGGCTGCCGAGGCCGAGGGCGGCGCAGCAACACCAGAACAGCAAGGCCAGCACGAGGTAGACCTCAGCATTTCTGCCCAGGAAGGCCGGATTGGCCATCACGGTGCGGGCGATGCCCAGCAGATCGAGCAGGCCGATCAGCGAGAGCAAGGTGGTGTCCTGCAGAAGAATGATGAACTGACCCACCATGGCGGGCAAGGCCACCCGCAGAGCCTGGGGAATCACCACATGCACCAGGGCCTGGGGCATCGCGAGGCCCAGGGAGCGGGCGGCCTCCAGCTGACCCGGCGGCAGGGCCACCAGGCCGGCTCGCACCGCCTCCGCCACATAGGCCGCCGAGAAAAAGGTGAGCACCCAGGCCGCCCGCCAGACGCGATCCGGAGCCAACCCACCGGGCAGCAGAAACCCGAGGATGTTCTGGCCGAGGAACAGCAGGGTGATCAGCGGCGCGCCGCGGATGAATTCGATGTAGAGCACCGAACCCCAGCGCAGCAGGGGCAGCGCACTGCGGCGCCCGAGGGCCAGCAGCACCCCGAGGGGGAAGCAGAGCAGCATCGCGAAACTGGCGCTCAGCAGGGTGAGCAGCAGGCCGCCCCATTCACCGGGTGGCACCGGCGACAGGCCGAGGCCACCACCGATCAGCACCATCCCCAGCAGATAGAGCACCGGCCAGAGCAGTCCCACCAGGGGCCGCCAGCGGCCCCGCAGAGGCCCCCACCGGCCGGCGGCCCAGCGGGCCAGCACCAGCAGCACCGCCAGGGCCAGCCAACGCAGGTGGATCAGGGCGGTGAGCTGCAGGGCCGCGGGCAGCAGCAGGGCCAGGGCCAGCAGCAGCAGCACGGCGATGCGGTCGTTGCGGGGCCAGGGCCTGGCGTTCACCCCGGCCCGGGGCTCCGCCCGCAGCAGCCCCCAGCTCAAGCCGCTGGCCCCGGCCAGCAGGGCCGTGAGCAGCCAGAGGCGCCACTGCTGCTCGAGCGGGTACCGGCCGAGGGTGAACAGGGTGCTGTTCACCTGGATCACGGCCCACTGGGCCTGGCTGAGGGCCCAGTGGCCGATGCCAAGAGCGGCGCTGAGCAGCAACACCAGCAGCACCACCGTGATCAGGCCATCGAGGCGGGAGGCGAACAGCTGGCGCCGCACCCGCCTCCAGGCCGAATCAGGCTGTGGGATCGGCACCATCTCAGCGCTCCTGCAGCTGCACCAGCCGATTCACGCCATTCATCACGGCGGAGATCAGCAGGTCGATCACCAGATACGACCCCAGCAGGATCAGCACCACCTCCACCGCGCGCCCGGTCTGATTGAGGGTGGTTTCGGCCACGGAATAGAGATCGGTGTAGCCGCAGGCCACGGCGAGAGAGGAGCTCTTGGCCAGGGAGATGTACTGATTGTTCAGGCCCGGCACGATCACCCGCAGGGCCTGGGGCAGCACGATGCGGCCCATGGTCTGAGCCGGAGCCAATCCCAGCGAACGGGCGGCTTCCCACTGCCCGGCGGGCACGGCCGCAATGCCCCCCCGCACCACTTCGGCGATGAAGGCCCCGGAGAACACCACCAGGCCGGTGAGCAGCGCGGCGAATTCCACGGTGATGCGCAGGCCGCTCTGCAGTTGCCACACCCCATCGGCCAGGGCGGCCCGCCCGAGATACAGCCCCGACTTGGCCAGCACAAGCCCCGGCAGCTGAATCGCCTGCGCACCGTTCGGCAGGGCCAGGAACACCACGAAATACCAGAACAGCAATTGCAACAGCAGGGGGATGTTGCGAATCAGCTCCACGTATCCCCGGGCCAGGGCGCGCAGCAGGGCATTGCTGCTGAACGCGGCACTGCCGGCCAGCGTGCCCAGCAGGGTGGCCCCCACCAGCCCGAGCAGCACCACCCGCAGGGTGTTCACCAGGCCGGTGAGCAGGCCACGCCAGTAGGGCATGCCGGCATCGAACGGCAGCAGGGGTTCGGCCACATCGAAGCCCGCCGGCTGGCCCAGCCACTGCCAGCTGAGCAGCAGGCCGGCTGCCGTGAGGTTGCGCACCAGGTTGCCCACCAGGAAGGCCACCACCACCAGCAGCACCACGGCGAGAGCCCCCTGCACCAGCCAGGGGATCAGGCGACGGTCACGCCACCAGGGGATCACAGGGCCGGGGCTGGCCGATCGCATGGCGCGCACGCTTAGAAGGGTGGGGAATAGAGCAACCCGCCATCCTTCCAGAGGCGGTTATGGCCACGATCCAGCTTGAGCGAGGAGCCGTTGCCCAGAGTGCGTTCATAGATCTCGCCGTAGTTGCCGCCGGCCTTGATCAGCCGCACCACGAAATCGGGCTTGAGGCCCAGCTGCTGGCCGAAGCTGCCCTCCACCCCCAGGAAGCGACGCAGATCGGCCAGCGCCGGATTGGCCTTCGCCTCGGCCAGCTTGGCCTCCACATTGGCCTGGGTGATGCCGAGTTCCTCGGCCTGGAACAGGGCGTACACCACCCAGCGGACCGCATCGGCCCACACCGGATCGGCGTTCACGGTGGCCGGTGTGAGCGGCTCCTTGCTCATCACCACCGGCAGCAGGGCATGGGCAGCAGGGTCGGGGAAGCTGCTGCGCTTGGCCGCCAGCTGGGAGCGATCGGTGCTCACGGCGCTGCAGCGCGCGCTGAGGTAGGCGGCGTAGGTCTGATCGAGCGTCTGGAACTTGAGCGGGGTGTAGGGCAGGCCCAGTTCGCGCATGCGATTGGCCAGGTTCAGCTCGCTGGTGGAGCCGCTGGGCACGCAGATCGGCTTGCCCGCCAGATCCTTGAGATCCTGAATGCCACTGCCGCTGGGCACCATCACGCCCTGGCCGTCATAGAAAACGGTGGGTGCAAAGCTCATGGCATTGCCACCGGCCGCATCCCGGCTGAGGGTGTACGTGGTGTTGCGGGAGAGCAGATCCACCTCGCCGCTGGCCAGGGCGGCGAAGCGGTCGGTGACATCGAGCGGGCGATAGTCCACCTTGTCGGGATCACCGAGCAACGCCGCGGCGGTGGCGCGGCAGATGTCCACATCCATCCCCTTCGAACTGCCATCCGGCGTCACGAAGCTGAATCCCGGCAACTTGCCGTCCACGCCGCACACCAGGCGGCCGCGTGCCTGAATCGTGGCCATCTTCGGGCTCTGGAGGCCGCCGCCCTCGTTGGCGCAGCCCAGCAATCCCAGGGAAGCGATCAGCGGAATGGCAGCAGCCAGACGGAACGGCGGAGCCATGGGGAATCGGGGCTGATCGGGGCTGATCGGCGCAGTTTGCCAGCAAATCCCCTCCGGCGAGACCTCAGTGATCCGCCAGCAGGGCGGCGCGCACAGCCTCGGCGCTCAGGCCATCCACCCGGATCCATTTCTCACGGCCCGTGGCACCACGCACCAGCTCCACGGCGGACGGCGCCACCCCCAGTCGGCGGGCCAGAAAACGCCGCAGGGCCGCATTCGCCTGGCCGTCCACCGGGGCGGCCTTCAGACGCACGCGGATGACCCCATCGTGCTCGCCCACCACGGCGTCATCACTGGCCCGGGGCTGAACCCGAAGGGCGACGAGCGAGACGTAGGGTCGATTCATCCTGGCCCACCCCGGATGGCCTCCGATGGCAACACCGTGGCACCCGGCAGCACCTCGGCACGAGCAAAAGCGTGGCACCAACTAAAAGCGTGGCGCGCCGCATGGAACGGCGCTTTGAGCACTGGCTGTGGCGCTTCCGCCTGATCGCCATCGTGCCGGTGGTGATGAGCCTGCTGAGCGCAGCCGCCGCCTTCTGGTGCGGCAGCCTGGAGATCCTGCACGCCCTGGGCTACTTGCTCGACGGCTCACCCGACGACAGCAAGGCCGTCTCGAAACTGCTCGGACAGCTGGTGGGGGGAGTGGACCTGTACCTGATCGGCATCGCCTTGCTGATCTTCGGCTACGGGGTGTACGAACTGCTGATCTCCGACATTGAGGCCGCGCGGCTGCCGGGGGCCGGCGCCGGCAGCGGCCTGCTCGACATCCGCAACCTTGACGCCCTCAAGGAAAAGCTGGTGAAGGTGATCGTGGTGGCGTTGATCGTGGCCGCCTTCAAAGCGATGCTCGTGTTCCCGATCGAGAGCACCACCACGCTGCTGGTGTTCAGCGGCAGCGTGCTGCTGCTCGCCCTGAGCGCCTGGCTGGTGGCCGGTGGTCCGGGCCGCAGCCACTGAGCCCCCCGCCACCGCATCCGAGCTTCATCCCCGTCCTGCGACCATGCCTGCCGACAGCACTCCCGCCAGCACCCGGCTGACGATCCGCCGCCCGGACGACTGGCATGTGCACCTGCGCGATGGCGCCATGCTGCAGGCCGTGGTGGCCCACACCGCCCGCCAGTTCGCACGGGCGATCGTGATGCCGAACCTGCGGCCGCCGGTGACCACGGCGGCGGCCGCCGCCGCCTACCGCGACCGCATCGGCGCGGCGCTGCAGGCCAGCGGTGGCGCGCCATTGGCGGCGGCTTTCACGCCGCTGATGACGGCCTACCTCACCGAGACCCTGCCGCCAGCCGAACTGGAGCGGGGCTTCGCGGAGGGGGTGTTCACCGCCGCCAAGCTCTACCCGGCCGGTGCCACCACCAACAGCGATGCCGGGGTGCGCGATCCGCTGAACATCGCCGCCGCCCTGGAGACGATGGAGCGGATCGGTATGCCCTTGCTGATCCATGGCGAAGTCACCGATCCCGCCGTGGACATCTTCGACCGGGAGGCGGTGTTCATCGAGCGCCACATGGTGCCGCTGCAGCAGCGGCACCCGGGACTGAAGGTGGTGTTCGAGCACATCACCACTGCCGATGCCGCCCAGTTCGTGGCGGAGGGTCCGAGCCATCTGGCCGCCACGATCACCCCCCACCACCTGCACATCAATCGCAATGCCCTGTTCCAGGGCGGCCTGCGGCCGGACTTCTACTGCCTGCCCGTGGCCAAGCGTGAACGGCATCGCCTGGCGCTGCGGGCGGCGGCCACCTCCGGCAACCCGAAGTTCTTCCTCGGCACCGATTCAGCCCCGCACGCCCGCCACGCCAAGGAAACGGCCTGCGGCTGCGCCGGCATCTACAACGCCCCGTTCGCGCTCGAGAGCTACCTGCAGGTGTTCGAGGAGGAGGGAGCGCTGCACCATTTCGAGGGCTTCGCCAGCGAACACGGCCCGCGTTTCTACGGTCTGCCGCTGAACACGGGCACGATCACCCTGGAGCGCATCGGCGACCACGAGGAGCCGCTCGCCGTCCCCGCCGTGCTGGAGCTCGCCGATGGCACGGAAGCGCCCACGCGGCTCGTGCCGTTCCATGCGGGAGAACGCCTGCGCTGGCGGCTGGCCTGAGCCGCGAGAACCGAAGCAGCAACCGGAGGTAAGGTCAGCCGAGGACGACCCTCCCGTGATGGATGCGCAGTCTGCCGGAGCGATTCTCAGGATCCTGAACCTGGTGGCCCTGGCCGATGGCCATCTGGCGCTGGACGAAGAGGAGCTGCTCGAGTCGCTCACCCGGCAACACGCCCTGCAGGCCCGCCTGATCAGCTGGGAAGACCAGCTGGAGTCGCCCAACAGCATCACGGCCCTGGTGACGCTGATCGCGCCGGATCACCACCGGCTCACGCTCAAAACAGCCCAGATGGTGGCCCGGGTGGCCCGCCGCCGCGAGGACGACACCTACCTCTGTGCCGAGGAGGAGGCCCTGCTGCAGGAACTGGCGCAAGCCCTGAATCTGCCGGAGGCCGACCAGCACCAGGCCCTGCAGGAGGCCGAACAGGAGCTCCAGCAGCATCCCAACCTCTGGCAGGTGCTCTACGGCTGCTTCGGTGCTCGCTTCGAATGGCCGTTGCTGGCCGGCTGAGCCAGTTCGCCATCATCCAGGCGCCAACCGCGGCATCACGAATGGAGCCATTGATGCAGCCCTGGCTGAACGTCGTCCCGGCGACATCCTGCCGATTCAGATGAACCAGCAGGGGTGAATCATGCGATCCGCAGGGGGCGTGCCAACAGACTATTTGTGGTGATCAACCCAGCACCCTTCGATGATCAGGTGTGCCGCTAGGCGCTCGATCAGGTCGACCTGCTGATCCTCAACCAGACCGAAGCGGCCGCCCTGTGTGTCGCCGCCAGCGGCGGGCGGCGAAGGCCGCAGCAATCATGGTGGTGGTGCAGCCGGCTGAATGTGTCGAACCACCTCTCACCCATGGCCGCGGGCCTGGCAGATCAGGGCATCCGCTGGGTGGCGATCACCTGGGTGAATCACGCCGGCGCCCCCCTGGTGAAGGTCGTGCCCCTGTCCCGACTGGACGCCGCCGCTGAAGTGGGCGTTGGCTTCTCGCCGGTGTCGGATGCCTTCCGAGCCGATGGCGCCATCGACCCTGCCCATGGCCTGGCCCGCCCCGACGGCGATCTGCGCCTGCGGGCCGATCGCCAGGCACTGGCCCTGCTGGAGCCGGGCAGCGGCTGGGCCTGGGCGCCGGGCGAGCGCTATGAGCGCAGCGGCCTGGCCTATCCGATCGACCAGCGGCTGTTCTGCAGGCGGCAGCAGGAGCAGCTGCAGCAGAGCGGGGTGGAGCTGCAGGCAGGCTTTGAACTGGAGTGGCTCGTGGCCGTCCCCCGGGCCGATGGGACGCCGGTGCCCGCGGTGGCCGGCGGGCCCTATGGCGCCGACCGCCTGGTGGAGGGCCTCGACTACGCCACGGCACTGCTTGGCGCCTTGGATCAGGCCGGCATGCCCTGGCTGCAATTTCATCCGGAGTACGGCGCCGGGCAGTTTGAGCTCTCGCTGGCGCCGGGCACGCCCCTGGAGGCGGCGGACCGACTGGTTCGAGCCAAGTTGCTGATCCAGAGGCTGACGCGCCGCTTCGGCTGGACCTGCAGCTTCAGCCCCAAGCCCAGCCTGGGGCGGGTCGGCAACGGCGGCCATCTGCACCTGAGCCTGAAGCAGCTGGGCGTGCCGCTGCTGCAGGGCGGCGCTGGACCGGGGGGGCTCACGGACGGGGGCTGTGCGGTGCTGGCGGCACTGCTCGAGGCCCTGCCCGCCCTGCTGCCGCTGGCCTGCCCGCTCCAGACCTCCTACCAACGGCTGGCCCCCAGCGCCTGGGCGGCTCCATTCCAGGTTTGGGGCATCGAGAACCGCGAAGCGGCCCTGCGCCTGATCCCCAGCGCGGCCGATGGCGCCGAGGCCCATCTCGAGCTGAAGGTGGTGGATCTGGCCGCCAATCCCTACCTGCTGCTGGGGGCTGTTCAGGCGGTGATGGCGGCGGGACTGGCGCAACCGCACCCCCTGCCGGCCCCCGTGAGCGGCGACCCCGCCCTGCTGGCCAGTGAGCAGGTGCGACGCCTGCCGGCCCACCTCGGTGAAGCCTCCGCGGCCTTCGCCGCCAGCGGCCTGCTGCACCAGGCGATGGGAGCGGCCCTGCATGGGTCGCTGGTCGACAGCCAGGCGGCTGAGCAGCGAAGGGGCTCTGCCCTCAGCGAACCGCAACGGATTGCCGCCGATTGCTGGTGGCCGCTGGTGGGCGGGCTCACCAATCCGGCTGGCGATCATCCAGGTTCATGACATGGGAACGGCCCATGCCAGCGCGGCGCAGGCAGATCACCAGACGGGTGGGGGTGGCCGCGCATCACGCCCTGGGCAGGAAGGCTGTCACGGGCGTGGGGTTCTCAATGTCGTAGTCGAGGATGTCCGCAGGCAGGCCCACCTGGGATTCACGCGGATAAACGCTGAAATCTTCGATGCGCTTGAACAGGGGCAGCAGCACCCGCGCCAGCGCGTTGGGGGCACCGTAGAAAAAGGAATGGTGGCCGAGCAGAAACTCTGTGGTGCCTGCACCCTCAGCTTGCTGATGACGCTGCAGGAAGCAGCGCAACGTGTCGCGCTCCTCAGCACTCAGCCGCGGGTGCGCGAGCACAGGAAAATCCCGCTGCACCGCCAGCAAACCGGCACGACGCCAGTCGATACTGGCCAGGGCCGCAACCAGCTCGCGCCGTTCAGGCGCAAAATTCACACAGGTGAGTTGCTGCTCCTCAATCGCCATCACCTCCTCAACGGCGTGGCGCTGCAGCAGTTTCCATTTCACGCGGGCATCGTCATGCACAACGATTGCCGCCAGCCGGACGCGCGCATAGCGCTGCAGCAGCTCCCGGTTGGCGGGGCTGCGAGCCACGAAGGTGAACAGAAACTGCGAGCCACTGCCGATGTAGTCGTCGAGGATCACCAGGGCCCGGCGCTGACCGGTCGCCGGTGCTGAAGCCTGCAGGGCCTCGATGTTGTGGAAGCAGGTCACCGGCAAGCGATTGGCCTTGCGGTACACATAGGCAATGAGATCGCCACTCTTGCAGACAAACGCCCGCGAGAAATCAATGTCGGTGCAGCGCTCCACATCAAAGCCATCCTCCTCCAGGTCCCGGCAGATGCGGCTGTGGAGCAGACGGCATTCACGGATCAGTCGCGCCCAGCCGTGCACCTCCATGCAGGTCAGCAATTGCAGGGCAATGCTGTGCTCCTCGGGCGGAAACTGCTCCATCCAACGGCTCAGCGATGGCCTCGATATCTCGGCCTCGTTCCAGGCGTCAGCCAGCTGATCCAACTGGCTCTGCAGCGGAAGGCTCATCGCTGATCGCCGCGATCGGCCGCCGCGGCGATGGCCGCCGCCCCATCCTCTACCCGCTGCAGGAACTGGCTGAGCAGGCTGCGATAGGCCTCCGGCTGCTCCAGGTGGCAGAGGTGAGAACAGTCGTCGAGAACCACCCATTCCGAGTGGGGAATACCCCGGTGCAGAGCCTCGGTGATGGTGGGGGTGGCCTCATCAAACTGGCCACCGATCACCAGCGTGGGCTGGCGAATCTCGCCCAGACGATCGCTCACATCCCAATCGCGCAGGCTGCCGGTGATATGAAATTCACTCGGGCCGCACATCGCCTGATACACACGCGGGTCCTCCTCCATGGCGCTGAAGGAGCGCACCAGGCAGTCGGGCCAGGGATCCAACCGGCAGACATGGCGCCCGTAGAAGGCCATCATCGCCTCCTGATAGGCGGGGCTGTCGGTGCTGCCGGCCTGTTCGTGGGCGTCGAGAACCGCCTGAACATCAGCCGGCAGCGCACGGCGCAGGCGCATGGTTTCGGCCACCCACAACGGCATGCTCGCGGGAGCATTGGAGAGCACCAGGCTGGCGATGCCAGGGGCTCCGGAGAGGGCGACCTCCAGGGCGAGCATCCCACCCCACGACTGGCCGTAGAGATGGAGGCGATCCAGCCCGAGGGCCTCGCGCACCTCGGCCAGTTCGGCCACGAAGCGCTCCACCTGCAGCAGGGCCGGATCATCCGGATGGTCCGAGCGGCCGCAGCCGAGCTGGTCGTAGCGGATCACCTCGCGGCCATCGGCCGCCAGCTGCTCCAGGGGTTCGAGGTAATCACTGGGAACACCGGGGCCGCCGTGCAACAGCACCAGCGGCAACCGATCGGGAGCGCTGGCGGTGCCAACCCTGCGGGTCCAGACGCGGTGGCCATCGATGGCGATGAACTGCTCCTGAATGGCCATCGGCTTCGATCGAGGATGGAGGAGACACCGCACCATTAACGCCGCCCCGGCGTAACCCAGCCACCCAGCCACACAGCCAAGCCACCGCCCGATGCAACGCCCCTGCTTTCACCTCTCGATCCCAGCCAGACAGGTCGACGTCAGCGCCGAGTGGTACGAGCGAGTGCTGGGCTGCCGGCCCGGGCGACGCAGTGCCGTGGCAGCGATCCTCGACCTGGGCGGCCATCAGCTGGTGCTGCAGCACCACAATGGCAACGAGGACTTCCCACAGCCGGGCATCTACCCCCGCCATTTCGGCCTGGTGTTCGAGTCCCTGGCGAGCTGGGAGGCATTGCGGGATCGCATCGCCGAGCTGGGGGAGCCATTCCGCGTGGCACCCAAGCAGCGCTACCCGGGGGAGCCGCTCGAACACTGGACCTTCTTTCTGCAGGATCCCAGCGACAACTGGCTGGAGTTCAAGCACTACAGCCAGGCCGAGGCCGTGCTCGGCTGCCAGCAGCTGGCCGAGGTGGGCGATCGCGATCTGCGCTGAACGGGATCCCAACGGCAGCGGCTGAGCCGGAACCGCGTTCCGGCCCTAGCGTTGCCCCAGGCAGAGGCCTGAGCACGGCACTCCGGCCGCTGCAGCCGGACCACTTGCTCCCCATCGCCGAGGAGACCACCAATGACCACTGGCCAGGTTGATCCAGGCGTCGTCAAACTGCCGGAGCCCGAGTGGATCGGCGAGGTCCTCGGAACCACCATCACGGGGCTGGACACGACGCTGCTGGGGGAGGCCCGAGGCTTTCAATCCACCACCTGGCGGCTCAATCTCAGCTGCGAGCCTCCGGAGAGCGGCCCGGCCAGTGTGATTCTCAAGAGCGAAACCTCCGACGCCGACTTCAACAGCCTCAGCCGCCTGAACAATGCCTTCGGGCGAGAAATTGGGGTTTATACCCACTGCACGCCCAACATTCCGGGGCACAAACCGCAGGTGTATGCCTCGCAGGATGGCGATCCCTCCTGGTTGCTGATGGAGGACCTGAGCCATCTGCGCTCCGGTGATCAAGTGATCGGCCTCAGCTATCAGGAAACACTGGCCACCATTGAACGCATGGCTGCCATCCATGCCGAGTTCTGGCTGGAACCTGCCCTGGAACAGCACAGCTGGCTGCCGCAGCACGGCTTCTGGTTTGCCGACCCAAAACCAGAAATCGCCGACGACTTCTTTGCCGTCTACGGGATTCGCTTCGGCCCGGAGGTCTGCCGGTTGTACCGCGCCGTGCTGGAGCAGAGCAGCGCCATCGATCAGGCCCTCGAAGACAGGCCCTGGACGCTGGTGCATGGCGATCTTCGTGCGGACAATGTGCTGTTCGACAACACCATCGAGGAGCCGGATTCGGTGATCCTGGATTGGTCGTGGGCCAGCCGCAGCCTGGCCGCGATCGACCTCGCCTTTCTCGTTGGCGGCAGCACCCCGCATGTGCAGCGCCTGGGACGCCACGAGGATCTGCTGCAGGCCTGGCATCAGGTGCTGCTGAACCGTGGCGTCCGCAATTACACGCTCGCCGACGCCCGCCGCGACCAACAGTTGGCGGCCCTGCGCTGCATCACAGCCGGCATCGCCATGCACTCCTTCTCGAAGGGGGATGCAACGCCGGTGCGCGCCGCCCTGTTCATGGACGATGCGATCCAGCGCCACGCGGCCTATGCCGCCGAGGTGGCGGCCTGGGAAGCCCTGCCCGACCCATCAGGCTTCCCGCTGCCCGGGTAGGGGCGCTTGCGTCGCGGTTGCCCCTGGCAGGGGCACCGGTTTGGCGGAAGCCCGCACACCAGACTGTCCAGCATCACGAGCCTCGGCATGGCCATCCGCACGGTTCTGCGCCTGGGGGATCCGCGCCTGCGGCAGCGGGCCGAACCGCTGCCAGAACACCTGTTCGGCAGCGAGGCGCTGGCGGAGCTGATCGTCGACCTGCGGGAGACGATGCACGCCTGCCAGGGTGCTGGGCTGGCGGCGCCGCAGATCGGGGTGCCCTGGCGGGTGGTGATCGCCGAGGTGCAGAACAACCCGCGCTACCCGC
>JBEGQE010000030.1:0-2985 GCA_041181145.1 Cyanobacteriota bacterium | reverse complement strand
TTCTGCCGCCAGTGGGGCGCCAGCGCCTTCGTGATGGACATCGAGCTGTACACCACGATGAACCCCAGCTCGAGCTTCGTCACCCAGCCTGCGCTCAAGCCCGGATGCGTGATTCGCCGGGAGAACTGGAGCGTGCTGCAGAAGGAGGGAGCGGTGACCGCCGAGCAGATGCGCCAGTGCAAGCAGCGCATGAACACCTTCGCCTACATCGGCTCGGTCAAGGACAAACCGGTGGTCCGCTGCGTCTATCAGACCGACATCACCGAGAACAAGTTCCTCACCAAGGGTGTCGCCGACGACAGCGTGGGCGTGACGCCGGAAGCGGATCAGTTCTGAACAGCCCGCTCTCTGAGGCCCGGGGCTGAATCGGCTGCGCGCTCACCACCGCTGCTGCTGCTGGTGGCTCACACAGCTGCCGCCGGTTCCTCCGTCGGGGCGGCAGCGGCCTGGTTCTGCAACAGCGGCCGGCGCAGGGGGCTGTCCGGGCTGGCGAACACCGGCAGGATCTCTCGCCGGAAGGCCTCGGCCGCACGCGAGCAGTAGCGGGCGGGATGGCTGATCAGCTTCAGCTGGCGGCGCACCGAGAGATCGGCCAGGGCCGGGCGGTGCAGGCTGCCGGCGGCCAGCTCCCGCTCGATCGACACCACCGGCAGGAAGGCGGCGCCCAGACCGCTCTGCACCGCGTTCTTGATCGCTTCGAACGAGTTGAGCTCCATCTCGATCTTGAGGCGGGCCACATCGAGGCCGGAGCGGGCCAGCAACTGGTCCACCATCTTGCGGGTGGTGGACTGGGCATCGAGGCAGACGAACCCGAGCCGGTAGAGGTCGTCCTTGCTGAGCTCCGGCAGGCGGGCCAGGGGGTGCTTGGTGGGGAGCACCAGGGCCAGCTCATCGCTGGCGTAGGGCACCACCTGCAGCTGCTCGTTCAGATCCGCCGGCAGCTCACCGCCGATGATCGCCAGGTCGATCTGGCCGTTGGCCACGCTCCAGCCGGTGCGCCGCGTGCTGTGCACCTGCAGCTGCACCGCCACATCCGGGTACTTCTGGCGGAACAGGCCGATCATCCGCGGCATCAGGTAGGTGCCGGTGGTCTGGCTGGCGCCGACGATCAGCGAGCCGCCGCGCAGGTTGTGCAGATCATCGAGGGCGCGGCAGGCCTCCTGGCACTGGCTCAGGATGCGGTCGCAGTAGCTCAGCAGCAGGTGGCCGGCCTCGGTGAGCTGGGCCTTGCGGCCGCCGCGATCGAACAGCGACACATCGAGCTGCTTCTCCAGGTTCTGGATCTGCAGGCTCACGGCCGGCTGCGTCACGTAGAGGCTGTCGGCCGCTTTCTTGAAACTTCCCTCGCTGGCGATCGCCCGCAGGATGCGCAGCTGGTCGAGGGTGAACGGCAGATCAGCCATGGGGAAATCGCGAGGCGCTCACCGGCTGGAGGGTCGAACTCTAGGGGCCGCCACTGAAGCTGCCGGCCCCCCTTCCAGCGGAGCCCCGCCGCAGGGGGTTGCGGCCGGCCGGCGCCACACGATTCGCCACAATCAACGCCTGCACCGGCCGGCATGAACACGCTCCACCCCCACCACAGCAGCTGGGTGATGCTGGCGCTGCTGATCGGCTTCGCCGTGCTGCACAGCGGCGGGGCCTCCCTGCGGGCCTGGGGGGCGGCGCGCATCGGCGAACGGGCCTGGCGCCTGCTGTTCGCCGCCGTGAGCATCCCCTCGGCGGTGGTGGTGATCGGCTACTTCCTGGCCCACCGCTACGACGGCATCCGTCTGTGGAACCTGCAGGACCAGCCCTGGATCGTGCCGCTGGTCTGGACCGGCACCGCCATCAGCTTCCTGTTCCTCTATCCCGCCACCTACAACCTGCTGGAGATCCCGGCGGTGCTCAAGCCACAGGTGCGGCTCTATGCCACCGGCATCATCCGCATCAGCCGCCATCCCCAGGCGGTGGGCCAGATCCTCTGGTGCGCCACCCACCTGCTCTGGATCGGCAGCAGCTTCATGGTGGTGGCCTGCGTGGGCCTGATCGGTCATCACCTGTTCGCCGTGTGGAACGGCGACCGGCGCCTGCGCAACCGCTTCGGCCCCGCCTTCGAGGAGCTCAGGGCCAGCACCTCGGTGATCCCCTTCGTGGCGGTGCTCGACGGCCGGCAGCAACTGGTGCTCTCCGAGTTCCTGCGGCCGGCCCAGCTGGGCATCGCCATCGCCGTGGGCGTGTTCTGGTGGGCCCATCGGTTCATCGGCGCCGGCGCCACCGCCTTCGCCCGCACGGGCCTGGCCCACTGGCTGGGCTGATCGCGTCCTGCCGCTGACACAAACCGGCGGGACGCCGGCGTCGCCCTGCCTACACTCGCCCTGACTGCCTGAGCGCCGGATGCCCTCGCCCGCCGAACTCGCCTGGCTGATCCCGGTGTTACCCCTGGCCGGGGCATGCCTGGTGGGCCTGGGGCTGATCAGCTTCAACCGCACTGTGAACCGGCTGCGCAAGCCGGTGGCCCTCCTACTGATCAGCTGCGTGGGCGCGGCAGCGGTGCTGAGCTATGCGGTGCTGGCCCAGCAGCTGGCGGGTGCAGGCCCCACCGAGGTGCTGTTCAACTGGGCCACGGCCGGCACGTTCAACCTGCAGATGGGCTTCCGCGTGGATGCCCTGGCGGCGGTGATGCTTGCCCTGGTCACCACCATCGCCCTGCTGGTGATGGTGTATTCCGATGGCTACATGGCCCACGACAAGGGCTATGTGCGCTTCTTCACCTACCTGGCCCTGTTCAGCAGCTCGATGCTGGGCCTGGTGATCAGCCCCAACCTCCTGGAGATCTACGTCTTCTGGGAGCTGGTGGGCATGTGCTCCTACCTGCTGGTGGGCTTCTGGTACGACCGCGACGGCGCCGCCAATGCCGCCCAGAAGGCCTTCGTGACCAACCGCGTGGGCGACTTCGGCCTGCTGCTCGGCATCCTCGGCCTGTTCTGGGCCACCGGCAGCTTCGGC
>JBEGQE010000029.1:0-3507 GCA_041181145.1 Cyanobacteriota bacterium | reverse complement strand
CCATGAAGCTCATCTCCATGTCCAGCTGGGTGAATTCCGGCTGGCGATCGGCGCGCAGGTCTTCGTCGCGGAAGCAGCGGGCCACTTGGTAGTAGCGCTCGATGCCGCCCACCATCAGCAGTTGCTTGAACAGCTGGGGCGACTGGGGCAGGGCAAACCATTCGCCGCCGCACACCCGAGAGGGCACCAGGTAATCGCGGGCGCCTTCCGGGGTGGAGCGCGTGAGCACCGGGGTCTCCACCTCGATGAAGCCCTGGTCCTCCAGGAAGCGGCGGGCGGCCTGGATCGTCTGGGCCCGCAGGCGCAGGTTGCCGTTCATGCGCTCGCGGCGCAGGTCGAGGTAGCGGTGGCGCAGCCGCAGCTCCTCACGGGTGTTTTCCTCGTCGTGCACCGACACAGGGAAGGGCAGGTTGCCTTTCACGCTGTTCAGCACCGTGATGGCGCTGGCCAGCACCTCCACCCGGCCGGTGGCCAGCTTCTCGTTGACGGCATCGGCGGGGCGCTCGCGCACCGTGCCCGCCACCTGGATCACCGTTTCGTTGCGCAGGTGCTCCGCCACGGCGAACATCGCGGCGCCGTTGTCCGGGTCCACCGTGATCTGCACGGTGCCGCTGCGGTCGCGCAGGTCGATGAAGATCACGCCGCCGTGATCCCGGCTGCGGTCCACCCAGCCGCACAGCTGCACGGCCTGGCCGGTGGCATCGGGGCGCAGGTCGCCGCATCCGTGGCTGCGCATGCTGAGGTGGGGAAAGCAATCGGCGATTGTCCCACCTGGCGGCGTCAGCGCCGGGCTGCTGGCCGCTTCATCGCCGGTAAAAGGGGCGCTTCACCACGGTGGCGGGCTCGGCGCGGCCACGGATCTCCACGGCCAGGCTGGTGCCCACCCGGGCCAGCGCGGCCGGCACCAGGGCCAGGGCGATGCCCGCCTCCAGGCTGGGGGACCAGCCGCCGCTGGTGACCGCACCCACCACCGCCCCCTCGGCCAGCACCGGGTAGCCGTGGCGCGGGATGGCGCGGCCCTGCAGCTGCAGGCCCACCAGCCGCCGCCCCACGCCCTCGGCGCTCTGGCGCTCCAGGGCCTCGCGGCCCACGAAGGGCTTCGGCATCTCCAGGTGCACCAGCCAGCCCAGGCCCGCCTCAAGGGGACTGGTGCCGGTGTCCATGTCCTGCCCGTAGAGGTGCATCGCCGCCTCCAGGCGCAGGGTGTCGCGGGCGCCGAGGCCGCAGGGGCTGACGCCGTCTGCCAGCAGCCGCTGCCAGAGGCTCAGACCGGCCTGGCGATCCAGCAGCAGCTCGAAGCCGTCCTCCCCGGTGTAGCCGGTGCGGCCCACGAAGGCCTCGCCGAGGCCCGGCAGGGCCAGGCGGCGGTGCCCGAAGCGCGGCAGACCCGCCAGGGAGGTGCCGCTCAGGGCCTCCAGCCGACCGGCCGCCTCCGGCCCCTGCAGGGCCAGCAGCACCCCATCGCCCTTGGCATCCGTGATCTCCACCCCCTGGGGCTCCAGCTGGCTGCGCAGCCAGGCGGTGTCGGCCTCGGCGCAGGCGGCGTTGATGACCAGCAGCAGCTCGTGGCTCTGCGCCTGCTCCTGCCAGCCGGCGTCGTAGACGATCAGGTCGTCGCGGATGCCGCCCTCGGCGTTGAGCAGCACGCTGTAGCAGGCCTCGCCCGGGCCGATGCGGAACAGGTCGGTGGGCACCAGGCCCTGCAGGGCGTCCTTGGCGTTGGCGCCCCGCAGACGCAGCACGCCCATGTGCGAGATGTCGAACACACCGCAGCGCTCCCGCACCGCCTGGTGCTCCTGCAGCAGGCCGGCGTACTGCACGGCCATCTCCCAGCCGGCGAAGGGCACCATGCGGCCGCCGGCCGCCCGGGCCGCCTCGAACAGGGGGGTGTGCAGCAGGGGGGCGTCTGGGGAGGCGTCGTCGGTGGTGGCGGCCATGGCGACGGGCGGAGTGAACGGGGCTTGGCGCGGATCCTATGGAGGTCTGGCAAACGGGAAGAGATCCGGCATCTTTCCGGGTCTCAGTGGCGAGGTCTGGGAACGCTGATTACCGTGAGCCCCCCGAGGCAAAGCCCTGCATGGGCCATCGCGCCTGCTGTCGCAACTGCCGCCACTGCAGCCCGCCGCTCGGGCAGGAGCCGGGCTGGTGCCAGTTGCGTCGCCTGCCGATCCATGCGGAGCTGGCCGCGGAGCTGTGGTGCCACCACTGGACGGCCCGGCCGCCGCGCCTGCCCCAGCTGGATGGGGCGCCTGAGCCGCTGCCCCGCAACCGCCAGCTGGCCCTCGCCGATCTGCTGGAAAGCTGAAGACAAGCCGAAGATTCGCCTGCGATCACTCGCCATGGGGCTTTGCAGCCCGTGGCGGCCGTGGGTTGATGCGAAGCTGCGCAGATGCCTGTAAAGCCCGGAGGTGGGTCCGTTGCTGCATGCCGTCTCTGCTGCCACACCGGTGGATCTGATGGCCACCCAGGTCGATAGCGAAACCCTGTCGTTCCCCACCGGCGCCGCGATCTTCAGCCGGGGTCAGCCCGCTGAGGCGATCTATGGCGTGCGACGCGGCATCGTGGAGGTGATCAATGCCGCCGGCGACAAGCTCTGCTGCCGCCCCGGTGAGCTGTTCAGCTACGAGGACATCGTCTGGAAGGACGGCGTGTACCGCAACGACGCCATCGCCCGCACCCCCGTGGAGCTGGTGCGCCTGGATCGCCTGCGCTTCCTCAACCTGCTGCACAACCACCCGACGATGGCCGTGCAGCTGATCGGCCAGCAGCACGAGCGCCTGCGCGAGCAGCGCGCCACCGGCACCTGCGCCTACTAAGGCCCGGCCCTCAGCGATCCAGCAGGAACAGCAGGCTGCGCACCACCTTGGCGGCGAGCACGCTGCTCACGCCGGTGGGATCGAGCATCGGCGCCAGTTCCACCACATCGGCGGCCACCAGGTTGTGGTGACGCAGCTCCTCCACCAGGGCGGCGAAATCCTTCCAGAGGAAGCCGCCCGGCTCCGGCGTACCCGTGCCGGCCATCACGGCCGGATCGAACCAGTCGAGGTCCACGGTGAGATAGAGGGGTTTGCCGCGCAGGGGTTTGAGCGCTTCGGCCATGCCCTCGATCGCCACCAGGCGCCCCGTCTGGCGGAGTTCGGAGAATTCATCGCGGGTGCCGCTGCGGATGGCGATCTGCAGCAGCTGCTGGCTGGGCAGCACCTCCAGGCAGCGGCGCATGGCGCAGGCGTGGCTGTGGTGGGCGCCGAGCCACTCATGGCGTAGGTCGGCATGGGCATCGAGTTGCACCAGCACCAGATCGGGGTGCTGCGCCGCCACGGCCGCCACGGCGCCGGAGCTGATCGAGTGCTCACCGCCGAGCATGAAGGGTTTGAGCCCCAGCGCCAGCACCGCCTCGGTGGCCTGCTTCACCGCGGCCACCACCGGCTCGGGCGCGCCGAAGGGGATGTCCACCGCGCCCAGATCGGCGACGGCCAGCTCCTCCAGATCGCGATCGAGCTGGGGGCA